>PLMF01000116.1 GCA_003142355.1 Bryobacterales bacterium | reverse complement strand
CGCACGTCCTCGAAGCTCTTGGACTCTTTAGCCTCGACCTTGATCACGTGGTAGCCGAGCGGAGTTTTCACCGGTTCGCTCAGATCCCCGGGCTGCATAGCGAAAGCGGCCTCCTCGAATGAAGGGACCATCTGCCCGTGGCGGAAGAACCCGAGATCGCCGCCCTTGGCCCCGGAACCGGTGTCGTCGGATTCCTGGCGGGCCAACTGGGCGAAGTCTTCTCCGGCCTGGATCCTCTTTCTCAGATCCTGCGCTTTGGCCAGCGCCTCCGCCTCCGTGAGGTCCTTCTGTCCCGGTCTTACGGCCGCCGGCGAACCTTGCACCCGGATCAGAATGTGGCGGGCGCGCACCTGTTCGAATTCCGTTTTGTGGGCCTCAAAGTACTTGCGCACGTCGGCCTCGTCGAGCTTGGCATTCTTGCCGATGTCTTCGTAAGTCATATTGGCCAGGATATTGGCGTCTTCAAACCTGGACTGGGTCCGGTAGGCGGAGCTCTCATCCAGTTTCCGGCGCTTGCCCTCCTGCGCCAGTACCGCGATCCGCACGACGTTATCGGCGAACTGCTTGCGGCCCGAACCGCGAGCCACGGCCCGGTACTGCTCCGAAAGAGCGTCGATGATCTGGTCGAATTGCGCGGCGGTGATCGTCAAGTCCCCCACCGCAACCACCACGCAATCAGGAGGGACCACCGGCATGGTCTTGGGCGCAGGGTTGTCCATCGTCATGGTGACCGTCGGTTGGGGCACCGACGCTGGTTTGGGTGGGGGGGCCTGTGCCAGCAGCCACGCCGTTGAGGATGACAGGAAGAGAATGCGGAGCAACGTCATTTGCTCATGATAACAACGTGGCGCAGCCACAACTATTGCGCGGGTTCGACCACGGCCGCCATGGATCCCTGGGAGCGGGGAAGCCGCCAATCCGGACCGTAGGAGTGAATCTGATCGCGCGCGAATTCCGCCTGCGGCAGTTCGCAAACGATCACCACCGTGCGGCCGCACCGATCCACCTCTTCGGCATGCCGGTAGGCCTGATCCAGGGTGAAGACGAAAATCCTCTGGAGCATCTCGATTACGTAGTCGTAGGTGTGATCATTGTCGTCCAGGAGCACGACCCGGTAGAGCGGAATCAACTGATCCCGTTCCATGACTTCCGTGTCGGGAGAGACCGAAGGCTTCGGCATGCGCGCCGGCCACAGCCGGTATGACCAGTATCCGCTATTGCGCGCCGTCCGACAATAACATTCCTTTGAGGGTGCGTGAACGGGACGCCGTCAAGCCCGATCCGAATCGGTCGGCACCACACCGGGCCGGACGAGGACAGCCTCATCGCCAGGGCCGGGAGCCGGAGCACTGGAGACGAGAGGCTGACTCCGATCCCCGCCAGAACCAGGTTGGCTGGCCGTCCGCCGCGCCAGGGCGGTAAGGAGAATTCGCCACGCGAAGATCGCCGCCAGGGCCAAGCCGCCACCCAAGGTCAGGACCGGCAGGGGCAGTCGCAGGCCGGGGGCAAAGGGGCCGGCCAGGCCCTGAATCAGAATGGCGATTCCGAACACCAGGCAGAGATCTTGCAGCAGCGCCACCCGCGACTTCACGCGAATATCGGCATACAGGCCGCGGAAGTACATTCCCGTCAAGAGGCACAGCAGGAACAGAGAAATCCGCGCCAACCCGCCGTCATAAAGCAGAAAAGCGGTAGGATCGACCTTCAGCTCGAAATAGGTGGCCAGAACAAATGCCGCTGTCAGCAGCAAGATCTCCGAGATCAGCAGCATCAGCCTGCCAGCGGTAACGAGAGCGCGCAATCGGCGAGCCATCCAGGCACCAGAACTAGCCTCACATTATACTCGGATTGGCAGCGTCGTTACGAGCTCCGGGTTCTTCCTAGGCAACCCGAAGCTTGATGCCTGCCGGCTGCGGCGTCACAATGGAACGAGAGGGATTCCCGCGAGACTGCCATGCAGAAGCCGGTCTACCTGGATCATCACGCCACCACTCCGGTGGACGCCCGCGTGCTCGAAGCCATGCTGCCGTTTTTCGGGCCTAAATTCGGCAATGCGGCCAGCCGCAGCCACAGCTTCGGCTGGGAAGCGGAAACCGCCGTGGAACTCGCCCGCAAGCGGGTCGCGGATCTGGCCGGCGCGGCGCCGCGCGAGATGGTCTTCACCAGCGGCGCTACCGAATCCGATAATCTGGCGCTCAAAGGAGCCATGGAGGCCTACCGCTCCAAGGGAAACCACGTGGTGACTATGGCCACCGAGCACAAAGCGGTGCTCGACGTGGCCCGGCGGCTCGAGCGGCAAGGCTGCCGCCTGACCGTGCTGCCGCCGCGGCGCGACGGGCTGCTCTCGCTCGGCCGGCTGCGGGACGCCATACTCCCCGAGACCGTGCTGGTAAGCGTGATGCTCGCCAATAACGAGATCGGAGTGATTCAGCCGGTGCGCGAAATCGGCGCCATCTGCCGCGAAAAAGGCGTCCTGTTCCACTGCGATGCGGCCCAGGCCTTCGGCAAGGTACCCATCCGCGTGGATGACGACCACATCGACCTCATGTCCGTAAGCGCGCACAAGATGTACGGCCCCAAGGGCATCGGCGCGCTCTACGTGCGCCGGCGGAACCCGCGGGTCGAATTGGCGGCCCAGATGGACGGTGGAGGACACGAGTTCGGAATGCGTTCCGGCACGCTGAACGTGCCTGGCATCGTGGGTTTCGGCGAGGCGTGCGCCATTTGCGCGCGCGAGATGGCGGAAGAAGCCGCGCGACTGGCCGCCCTGCGCGACCGGCTCAAGACCGGGATCGAAGCCGGACTGGACCGCGTATATGTGAACGGCGGGATGGACCACCGGCTGCCCGGCAACCTGAACATGAGCTTTGCGGGCGTCACCGGCGACTCGCTGCTCATGAGCCTCCCCGACGTGGCGCTTTCCACCGGTTCGGCTTGCACCTCCGCCACCGTGGAACCCAGCTATGTGCTGAAGGCGCTGGGCGTGGGCGACGATCTCTCGCATTCCTCCCTGCGCTTTGGCCTGGGCCGTTTCAACACCGCCGAAGAAGTGGATTACGTGGCCCGGCGGGTGATCGAGGCGGTGCGCAAACTGCGCGCGCTTTCGCCTGTTGAGGGCGGTGCCCGAAACGTGCGTTGATCGGCGAATCGCAAGCGGTCTACAGTAGAAGTCGAGGACACTCTGTTGCAGCGCCAGTTCGATGTCGTCATTGAGCGCGATGAGGAAGACTATTATGTCGCCTCAGTCCCGCAGCTCCCCGGCTGTCATACCCAGGCGCGGTCGCTGGATGAGGTCACCGAACGCATTCGCGAAGCGATTGAATTGTGCCTCGAAGTAGAGGGTGCGCCCGAACAGAGTCTTGAGTTCGTGGGCATCCGACGCATTACCATCGCCGCACGAGCCGGAGACCGCGTGTCACCGGCCCCGCCCTCATAGCGGCGCTTTCGAATGCCGGCTTCAGCGCCGTGTCAAGGCAAAGTAGAAATGTCCTATTCCCAGCAAAGTAGAAATGTCCTGTTTTAAGAGGGCGGCCGTAGGAGTGGGGTTAAAGTAGATTCGATGTTCCGGGGGAGTGGCACTCCCTGGGGCAGATCCGAAGACCGCTGCGACGGGGCTGGCTCCGAAGCAGACGGCGCCAGACCCCCAGTCAAACCGGGCCATAAGATGCCCGTTCTGGGGGTTTTGGTTTTTGTGGGCAGATCTGCTTTGGTGAAGCCTTCGAGCAGCGGTCTTCGGATAAATCAAGCGCGAAGATCGCCGGGCCGGTTTTGCCCGGCGTTCCTTTTGCCTTTCGTCGCGGTGGCTGTGCTCAACTGCGAGCATTGGACACCTCGATGGTCTGGCGCACAGAGGGGCCAGACCGGATAGAGAAATTCTTCATCCAATCACTTTTGCGCTTGGTGATCTGGGCGGAACGCGGCTGTCCAGCGGCGACCGTTTGGAGCAGGGCCAATTCGCGCACTGGCGGCGCGCAGCGGCGCACGCGCACATACCCATCGTGGAACCGCACGGCGATACTCCCATCCAAGCGATCCTCGACCCGTACCCAGGCCTTGCGCATTCCTACCCGAATGTCCCGGCGGTCGATCTGATAGACCTTTCCGCTATACCGCACGGTGTAGTCATTGCTCACCTGCCGCTGTTCGACGTGGCTCAGGATCGCCTCCAGATCGTGCTCTTTGCCCAGAGGCCGATGGGCGTCCGCGGCATGGGCCGGCTCCACCGTCAAGGTCCCGTTCCACCAGGGTAAATACTCTTCCTCCAGGTACGCATTGGCCTCCTTGATCGTGCGCGCCCCGGCCACACGCATCCCTTTCACCAGGCGGTCCTGTGCCGTCAAAAACTGGCGCTCGACGCGCCCCTTGGCCTGCGGCGAGTGTGCCGGAATCCAGACCACATGCAGTTCGCTCAAGGCCCGTTCGATCTGCGTTGGCGGCATCTGAGGCCGGTCTCGGTCTTCGCGCTGCTCCTGCCGTTTGGTCTTGACCGCCACCTGGAACATACCCGCCTTATCCGTGTAAAACGCCAGCGGCCGGCCGAACCGCTCCAGATACGCCCACAGCAGGCGCATGTTCTCTTCGCTGGTATCGTGATGCACAAACCGCGCGAACAGCCGACTGGTGGCATCGTCGATCATCGAAATCAGATAGATCTGCTCCCCACGGCCCTCCAGCCAGTCGTGGGTGCTGGTGTCCCACTGCACCAACTCGCCGCAGCGGCTCCGCCGCGGCCGCCATTGGTGCACCTCCACCACCCGGCGACGGCTGGCTCTCCACAGTCCCGCCTGGACCATCCATTGCCGCAGTGTCTCCTTGCTCACCGCAATCTGCTGCTGTTTGTCCAGGTATTCTGCCGCCAGCGTCGGCCCGAATCCCCGGTACAGCGGGTCGGAGAGGACCGTGATCGCTCGCTGTTCCATCTCGGCCGGCAGCTTCCGATTCGACGCTCGGCCACGCAACTCGTGGATTACCGCCCGGTCCCCTTTTCGCCGCAGCTTGCGCAGGAGCCGCCGCACCTGCCGCTCCGTGACGCCGATCTCCTCGGCTGCCTGCTTCTGCGTGATCAGTTTCTTCTTGGCCTTCTTCAAGGCCACCAGCCGGTCTCGCTCGGCTTGGGTCATCAGTAATTGTCCTTGGTCCACCCTCCAGGCTGGACCCTGTCAATAGGACATTTCTACTTTGCCCAAATAGGACATTATCACTTTGCCGCGACAGCCGGCTTCAGCGCCGTCCGCCGTCCCGCTCCACTATGCTATAATTCTTAAGTCTCACCTGTTGCAACAGATCCAGGGAATTTCTATGCCGAAACTCAAGACCCATAAAGGTGCGGCTAAGCGGTTCAAGAAGACCGGCACGGGCAAAGTGATGCGCAGTCACGCCTTTGCTCGGCATATCTTGACCTCGAAACCGCATAAGCGTAAGAAGAAGCTGCATCAGAGGGTGCTGGCCGATCCAACCAATCAGCCCGCCCTGAAACGCATGCTCCCCTATTAAAGGGATCATGCGATTTGCGCGGACGGAGCGCGTGGCACGTGCCCGATCCGCCAATCGATTCGAACCACTGAAAGGAGATCAAACGTGCCCAGAGTCAAACGAGGAACCCACCGCCGGGCGTCCCGCAAGAAGGTGCTCAAACAGGCTTCCGGTTACTTTCTCACCAAGAGCAAGCTCTATCGCGCGGCGCAGGAGGCCGTGGAGCGCGGGCTCAGGTTCGCCTACGTCGGCCGCAAGAACAAGAAGCGCGACTTCCGCGCGCTGTGGATCGTCCGCATCAATGCGGCGTGCCGCGAGGCCGGCATATCCTACAGCCAGTTTGTGCACGGGCTGAAGGCCGCCGGGCTGGACCTCAACCGCAAGTCGCTGGCGGATGTCGCCCTGCATGACGACGCCCTGTTCCGCCAGTTGGTGGGGACGGCCAAAGCTGCCCTCGAAAAAGCGTGAGGCAGGTATGAGCCCCGTCGAAAGCGAGACCGATTCCCTCGCCAGTCTGGAAGAACGGATCCAGCAGGCCATCCAACTCGTGGCGCGGTTGCGCCGGGAAAGAGAGGCTGCGGTCGCGGAAGCCGCCAGCGCCAAGGCCGAGGCGGCGCGCCTCGCCGCCGAAATGAAGACGCTCCAGACGGAGCGGAAACAGGTCCGCGCCCGGGTTGAAAAACTGCTGGGGCAGATCGATCAACTGAGCGCTGGTTAGCGCACCGCCTTCCGGAGGTCCGGATGGAAAGCAGCACTCCCGAGAGACAGCCCGTTCGCGTGACCATCCTCAGCCGGCCGTATACGCTGCTGGCGGCGGGCGATCCCCGCGAAGTCGAGGAAGTAGCGGCCAGCGTCAACGATCTGATGCTTTCCATCGCCGCCAAAGCTCCTAGCGCCGATTCTACGCGCATCGCCGTGCTGGCCTGCCTGCACCTGGCCGACAAACTGCGCACGCTCGAGCGCGACCTGGACCGGCTGAAGCACCGGGTGGACAGCAAGTCCGTGGAATTCGCCGGCATGCTCGAGCAGTTGATCGCTTCGGCCGGAGAACCCTGATGGCTTGGAAAATGCCCCTCGCGCTGCTGGCCGGCGCCGCGCTTTTCGCGGCCTCCACGTACCAGGCCGAAATTTCCCAGTGGCGGCGCGCGCGCGAGGCGGAGTTGCGCCAGGACGGAAGCTGGCTCACGGTCGCCGGATTGTTTTGGTTGCGCGACGGCTCGAACCGTTTCGGCAAGGATGCCTCCAACGACATCGTGCTCCCCGATGGCCCCGCCCATGCCGGCGCATTCGAGCTGCGCAACGGCAAAGTGACCGCCACCATCGACGGACACATGCGCCCGCTTGCGCCCGATTCCGCGGACACGGTCACCGTGGGACGGCTGAGCCTAATTGCGATCCGCCGCGGCCCTAAACTCGGCATCCGGATGAGGGACCCGGCCAGCCAGCAACGCCGCGATTTCCACGGTCTCGACTATTTCCCCGCGAGCGAAGAGTACCGCGTCGCCGCCAGGTTCGTCGCCGAGCCGCGGAGAATCCCCATCGCCAACGTGTTGGGCCAGACCGAGCCGATGGCCAGCCCCGGGTACGTCGTGTTCCGCCTGCACGGCCAGGAACTGCGCCTGTATCCGGTTTTCGAAGCGCCCGCCACCAGCCTGTTCTTCATCTTTCGCGACCAGACCAGCGGGAAAGAGACCTACGGCGCAGGCCGGTTCCTGGATGCGGAACTGCCGCGCGGCAACCAGGTGGTGTTGGACTTCAACAAGGCCTACAACCCTCCCTGTGCGTTCACGCCCTACGCCACCTGCCCCCTGCCGCCGCAGGAGAACCGGCTGGCGGTGCGGATCGAAGCGGGGGAAAAGAATTTCGGGCATTAGTTACCGCTCCCGAAGCCGCGCGCGTTACTCCCTTACGCGGGGCACGTCGGTTGCCGAAAAATCGCTCCCCTTGAACAACAAAGGTTCGCCGGACCACTGCGCAAGCGCATACGATGCGCAGTCTCCAAAGTTAAGTCCTGCGGCGTGACGGCCCTTTCCAAAACGCCGGAAGGCCGTACGAGCCACCAGGAGTTGTTCTTGATCGAAAGCCACGGTCTCAATCGACGCCCTTTGCAGGAACAGGTCCAGGTCGGAGCCGGCGTCGTCACCCTTTCGCCCTTCCAAAACCATGGCCGCTTCGAGCACGGAAACCGCCGAGATCAGACGGCGGGACGATTGCTCGATGAGCGACACGAACTCGGTCCTCTCAGCTTCATCCTGGAGTATGGCAAGGACCGCGGAGGTGTCCAGCGTCATCGCGCCGGCACTCCCGATTCGTCGTAACCCAGAATCTCATCGGCGCTGAGTGGCGATATGACTGGCCGTTTCGCGCAGCGCAACGCGATGGCATTCAGTTCGCCGGCCAGGGAACGTCCCGACCGGGCGCGGCGGAGCCGGTCGTACCTCTCGGCCACCGCGGCACGAACGGCTTCGGTCAGCGTTTCCCCCGTGAGTTCCGCCAGCTTGCGGGCAAGCATCTCGGTTTGGTCGTTCTTAATGCTGATCGGCATCGCAATTCTACCTTTCATTAACTATATCATGAAAGGTAGAATCAGCGATGGTGTTCGGCGGCCGAAACGGGTCAGCAGCGTCAACCTAAACACCTTTCGAACCGGACAATGGGCGGCGATCTTGCAGACAACCCGCCCAGGAGTCGGGCATAATGGAGGCCGGAACCATGAGCCGCATGCTCCAACTCGGCGACACGCAGGTCGATGATACCAAGCTGGCAGATCTCTGCCGTCGGTACTGCGTTCGGGAACTCTCTTTTTTCGGGTCGGCGGCTCGCGGAGAGATGCGGCCCGACAGCGATATCGACATGCTGGTCGAGTTCCTGCCCGATGCCAACATCGATCTGGTGGACTACGCCGGGTTGATGTTGGATCTCTCCCATCTCCTCGGGCGGAAGGTGGATCTGGTATCCAAGAACGGACTCAAGCCGCTGATCCGGGCTTTCGTCCTCGAAGAAGCGCGGCTCTTGTATGCGGCATGAGAGCCTGTAACTCGCGGATATCGTTGAGACTGCGGACTCGCGGGAGCCGATTTTCGAGCATTTCAGGAATCGGAAATGCTGCGCAGCGCCGTAGTTCAGAAACTGGCCATTATCGGCGAGGCGGCCGCGCGAGTCTCCGAGGAACTGAAGACCCGCCAACCCGAGGTGCCTTGGCCTCAGATCGTCGCCTTTCGTAATATTCTTGTTCACGCCTACTTCGGCATCGACTGGGACGTCGTCTGGCGCGCCGCCAAGAATCGCTGTCCTGTCCTGCGGCAGCAGGTCGCTCTGATCCTCGCCGGAGAAGCCGGCGGGCCGGAGTGATGGAATGATGAGGCGACGCGATTTTGGAAGATGGTTCCCCGGTCTGGACAGGTTTCGAACTTCTGCATCTCATCTGGCGTGGGCTTTCCCGGAATCCTTTCCCCCGATCGCCTTACCTCACGGAACGTGCTAGCCTCCGGTTATGCCGAAGCGCACGAAGAAGCTGCTCGTTTATCTCGACCAGAACTTCATCAGCGACATGGCGAAGGGCCCGGTCAACGAGCGGGTCAAGTCCGAATTCGGCGAAATCTACGAGCTTCTTCACAAGGGATTCGTCGAGGAAAAGCTCGTCGTTCCACAATCCTTGATGCACGACGTTGAGACCAGCATGGCTCCGCGTTACAAGGAGCGCATCGTCTCTTTTCAAAACTACCTGGGCCAGGTGCAGCTCTATCGTTCCGAGGAGGTCGCTGATCGCCAAACCGATGCAGCGTTCCAGAGGTTTCGGGGCGACAGCACCGCTGAAGTACTGAAGATAATGGACGCTTTCCTGGAACATCCCGACCAACGGGTAGAACAGCTAAACATCACTGTGGACGCGCACCTCGAAAACCTTGATCTTAGAAGCGGGAAAACCCGAACGGGCGAGCGCCTCGAAGCGTTGCGTAAGAGGCGGGTACAGGAGGGGGTCAGGTTCGAAGAGCAGCTTCAAATCGAGTACAACGATCATCGAGATTTCTATCTCGAAGAAATGGCCCGAGCTCTTTCCACGCCCGTCGAGGACCTGGATAAAGACCTGATCGCGTTTGCAAACAGTAGCCAGTTCAGGGATGTTCCTGCCATCGACATCGCGGCCCGGCTGAACGCCGCCATACTGACCAACGCCACGCGCAAAGTGAAGGCCAGCGACGCCGCCGACATTGATATTCTCAGCACCTACGTTCCCTATATGGATGTCTTCTGCACCGACACATTCATGGCAGAACAGCTCCGCATGCTCGGCCTCGGTAGGAAGCATCAAGTCGATGTCTTCAGTGCCAAGACCGCGAGCCTCAACAAATTGAAAACGGTTCTCGAAGAATACCTCCGTAAGACTGCGCCAGTTCGCAGGCCAGCCATCACAGCCTTCGTTGTACCTACCGATGCGATCAAGAAGAACTGCTTCGACTTCTTCCGCAAGTTGGGTGCTTCCGCGGAGGAGATGGGCGTGGACGAATACTCGGAAATCTATGCATTCGACGACGGACAAATGCCGGAACACAGGCTCCCGCATTTGCCGGACATCCCCGTCCCGTTCTACGGCCTCCAGAAAGTGCAGACCATAAAGCTCGCTCCCGGAACAAGTACCGAAAAGATTCTGGCTGCGTGCCGCGATCGGTGCCGCTCGGATAAATTTGTCCTCATTGATGAGTACACGGAACTGCCATCGCATTTCATGCTGGGTGCGGCGATGTCCGCAGAGAATGACGTGGAGATGGTGGCCGACTACCGGATCTACAAAACGATCCCCTGAAGTTCTCGCCCTTCCGCTATGCCCGAGTCGAGAGGATTGCAGCAGAACAAGCCAGACGGGTCAACGAAGACTGCCCCCGGTATTCCGCTCGGATCAGGTGAATTCGCAAGCAACCGGACGGGACCAACGCCCTTCGGGCGGCTGGTTCGAATCCCTTTTGGGGTGGTCGCGACCGCTCGAACTGGCAAGTTCAGGAAAACGAAGGGCAGGACTGGGAAACGGCGAAATTGGGATGCCTCCCCAGTCTGGAAGCGTTTCTAACCTTGGCCTGCGGAATCGTCTCAGTTCTCAACCTCGAAACGCTGGGCCGCGCCGGGACAGCGTTGGGTGCCTGACGGCGGTAGCCTCCGGCATCTGCATGGCACGCCACCGCGTCAGCGGCGAGGACCTCGCTCTCGAAGCGCTTGATCGTCGGGGCGCCGACGCGTCGGTCGGGGAGCACTTGCCAGCCACGGACAGCGCGTCGGGCAGCAGTTACCCTTCCTATCTGTGAGCCGCGCTACAATGCCACTCGATGGGCGGCTTGAGCGTTGAGGTTCTTTGCGCGTGCGGGATCGTGCTCCTGTATTGTGTGCTTGGCGTCATTGGAGGCATGTATCCATGCTCGTTGGCAGAAGACTGGAGCAGAAGGCTGCTTCGCTCAGGGCTGGTTCAGGCGTGCGTGTTATTGGCCCTTGTCATTATTGGTGGCTTTCCGATACGCCAAGGCATTATGCTCTGGCTGCTCCTGGTGGGGTTGTCGTCTGCAATCAAGCTTGCGATGCTAAAGTCAGCCCGGTTTCAGCCTTACCGGGTGTGGGTGATGCCCCAGTGGTATGAGATCCTGACAGATCTCAAACTAATTAGCAGCCCCGAGGACTGGCGTTCCCTTGCAAAGTCCTTCAGGTCGTCTCCCGATTACAACGTTCTCCGCGACGGCGTCACGTTTACTGTGGTTCAACAGGACGCAGGCAAAGCCGCGCTTGCGGGGTCAATCGGGTGGCAAGAAGTTGGGGATTTCGACCCTGGAATGAACCTATATCACCCTCCCCTAATCTTCTGGAACGATCGCTCCTTCGGAACCAAGTTTCGATTCAATTATGACTTCAATCGAGCCGAGACGGCTTTATGCTTTGAGACAAGTGACCCAGCCTGGCGGCGACCAGGCACCTTCTTCATCAAGCTGCATTCCACCTTCACCGAAAACAAGCGCGGATCAACACTCAGGCCGGAAGTACTTGCTGGCCTCGACTTTGGGATCGAAGTACCGGCCACGTGGTGGGAAAAAACGAAGGACGCATGCGCCGCTGTGGTGCGCGCGGACAAATCAGGGGATGTCTTCAGCCGTCCAACCGTGTACCTTACCCTTGCAACGCTTCCGCTTAGCGAGTTTAACGTCTATCGGCTGGGGGATGGGGACGACTACAGGCGCATCGAACTTATTCGGGCGCGAAGAGACGAAAACCGGCGAACGCATGGCTGGACCGCAGAAGAAAGCTCATCGGATGGGCTAGATTCCATTCGGCATAAATACATCCGAATCGAACATCAAGCGATCTGACCGCCCTGTGCCCCGTATCCTCCTGAACCGCTCATACTGCTTCGGCATCCGGGATGGCGCATCGCCACACCGACGATGACCTTGAACTCCATGGGCCGGATCTGCTGGCCGATGCCGCGCCGATCAAGGATCATCTTCTGGTGTGCGAGGAATGCCGGGGGCGGCTCGCGGGGTGGTACGGATACGTCCGGGCTATACGGGCGGCGCTGTGGCGACTCCCGGCCATAGCGCTGCCTACCGGGGCCTGAAGCCGCCCCCCGGTACCAAAACGTCCCGCAGAAGCCGTTGTGCTGGTCGGGAGTCGTGGTCTGGGCCGCATCCACCATCTGCTCGATGGCGGCCATCGCCGCATCACGATCCTGGTAGAGGCCAGCATGGCGATGAATCCGGTGAGGCATGTACGCTTGGACCTACAGGACGTTGGCTCCCCAGGTTGGGCGGGTTTCTAACCCGGAGATCGGGGTTATCAATGTAATGCCGAGTACCGGATATCCATGCGGACCGCTGACCCGTGTCCATGGCGGGCACCCAGTCTGGACACGTCTCGAGCTCGCCAAGGGGGCCCCGTAACTTCCGGACGTGCCGTCACTCGACCAGAACCGGGACCTGTTGACGCTTCATTAGTTAGCGCTGGGCGACTCGGGCCGAATCTCATGCAACCGCCTCATGATCCCGCATAACGGCTCAAATCGAAGCCGACGGACGGGCCGCGATGCTCTTCTACTTGCTGGAAAACCGAATGATCTCAGCCAAATCCGTTACCACATGAGGATACCGGGTGAAGCTCGATTCTCGGACCGGAATTGTGTAGCCGAGCTTGTTCACCAGTTGTTTTATCTCCTCCAATGTTCCTGGATTCGCCTCGGGTGACACCACAATGTCATCGACCAACGCTTGCAGATCCACCGCCCGGCGAAGTCCCGGCAATACGTGGGGCGGCGGGTCCGTCAGCGGCTTCCGGTGAGGCTTGTTGTCCAGGTCGATGTGCCGGTTGTTCCCGGCCCACTCCGGTTTCCAAATCAGCGCCCTGACCTCACGCTCGTCAGCAAATTCTGGGCGCTTCGTGGTGATGAAACGCAATATATTCCAGCCGACGTGGTCGAAACTGTAACGGACTAGACCCAACATTGCCCGGTCAGGCATCGCGTCAAGTGCCGCTCCTAGGAGTCCGTAGCGCGAGCAAATCGCGACTCCGTCCTTGCCGTACCTACCCCACATCTTGGCCGTTTCATGGTCAAAGAGGTACCAGCAAGAAATGAAATACGCTTCTTTGTCCTGGACGAGATTTCCAATAGTGTAGTCAAGGTCGTGACCCGGCCCCATGCTGGCGCAAACGTAGCGGGCGTACTCTTCGGTAGGCAACCCCTCATGTTGGTCCTCGAATTTGTCGGAGCGGCAAAAGTATAGCTCCCCGGTGTGCATCAGTTCCACGAACCGGTTAAAGGGCATGAACCGCCAAATCACGGCGTCGTCACTTCCCGGCTGCAAATGCTCTTGCGGGTAGCGCTCTATCGGCATGACTCCAAGATACCAGTTTCGCCAATTCTTCGCCTACACCCAGTTCTGTATAACGCAGGATGAGCCTGGAGGGGGCGACTGTTCTCAAGAGAGAAGTTCCCATTCAGTCAATCGACAGGCACACCGTAGAGAGTGGCGCGACCCCGTTAAAGAAAGCGGGTCAGGTCTAGAATTCCGATTGATTTGTGAGGTGCTGGGCACCGAAGTGCCTGACGACGGTTGGCACCGTAACGAGGATTCCGGTCGGATCGGCCATCCGGAAGTTGGCACCCACAGTGGACTAGTGCCGATCATTTGGGGGATGCTGGTTGGGCGAATTCGTTGTCAAGGGTTCGAGTCCACGCCGGGGCCGCAAGCCAAATGGGGCCAATCCAGAAGAAACGTTTGAAATGGTCTTAATGAGATCAACCGGATAGCGGACAGACTGGAATACTTGATTTGGCTCCCCAGGTTGAATTCGAACCGTTCCCGACGCTGCATGGCTTAGCAGCCGGCCTCCCCCGCCGCCCTATGTTACCCTGAGAAAAATCGCTCCCCCACCATGAAAACCGATTCCACGGCTGGCGATAAATTCCAGAAACTGATCGCAATCATGGCCCGGCTACGCGCTCCGGGCGGGTGCCCGTGGGACCGCGAACAGACCTTCGATAGCATCAAGTCGTACACCCTCGAAGAGACCTACGAGGTTCTCGACGCCATCGAGCGGCGCGAGTGGAAGGAACTCGCCGAAGAGTTGGGCGACTTTCTGTTGCAGGCCGTCTTCTATGCGCAGATGGGCTCGGAACAGGGGCTGTTCGGCATCGAGGACGCGCTCGACGCCATCAATGAGAAACTCGTTCGGCGCCACCCGCACGTGTTCGGCCAGGAATCGGCGGAATCGGCCGGCGATGTGAAGCGCATCTGGGCCGGGGTGAAGGCGGCTGAAAAGAAAGACCAGGGCAGGGAAGAGGCCGGCCTTCTGGGCTCGGTGCCGCGCGCGCTGCCGGCGCTGGTAGAGGCGCAACAGATCGCCTCGCGCGCCGCGGGCGTGGGGTTCGATTGGGAGAACCCCGAGCAAGTGCTCGACAAGCTCCATGAAGAGTTGGCCGAGTTCGACCAGGCGCGGCGCAACGGCTCGCCGGTGCAACTTGAAGACGAGCTCGGCGATCTGCTGTTCGTGCTGGTGAACCTGGCGCGNNGCGCTTCGGCTACATCGAGCGCAAGCTGGCGGAGCGCGGCAGGAAGCCGCAAGATTCCAATATCGAGGAAATGGAGGCGCTGTGGCAGGAAGCCAAGCGGTGATCGAGATCCGCCAGTTGAACCAGTTCGAGGAATTCCAGGAGGCCGTCCGTTTGCAGCAGACCATCTGGGGGTTCGCCGATGCCGAGATGCTGCCCCTTCGCTCTTTCGTAGTGTACGGAAAGATAGGCGGACAACTTTTCGGCGCTTACGACGGCGATGAGATGGTCGCGTTCTGTATAGCCGTGCCGGGCATCAAGCCGGGACCACGGCCGTATCTGCACAGCCACATGCTGGGGGTGCTGCCGGCCTACCAGAATGCCGGGATCGGGCGGCGGGTCAAGCTGCGGCAGCGCGAGGAAGCCCTCCAGCGCGGCATCGAGCTGATCGAGTGGACCTTCGATCCGCTGGAACTCAAGAACGCCTTCTTCAACATCGAACGGCTGGGCGCCGTCGCGCGGCGGTACTCCGAAAACCAGTACGGCGTGACCGCCAGTCCTTTGCACGGCGGGCTGCCCACGGACCGCTGCATCGCCGAATGGTGGCTCGATTCGCCGCGCGTGCGGGCCGTGCTGGCGGGCCAGGCGGTGGCGCGGCACGTCGACGAGCGCATCGTCTTCCCGTCCGATATCGCGCGGATTCGCAGCCAAGACCCTGGCCGCGCGCGTGAAATTCAGCAGGCCAACGGCGAGAAGTTCCAGCGCGCTTTCGAGCGGGGGCTGGCCGTGACCGGCTTCGAGCGCGGCGAAACGGAAGGAATCTACCTCTTGGAGCCATGGCCATGAAACTCGAACGCATCACTCTGCGCCAGATCCGCATGCCGCTGGTCCATTTCTTCGAGACCAGTTTTGGGCGCACTACCGAGCGCCATATCATCCTGGTGGAAGCGCAGGGCGAAGGGGTGTCCGGCTGGGGCGAGGTCACCGCCGGCGAAAGCCCGTTCTACAACGAGGAATGGACCGGCTCGGCGTGGATGATCCTGCGCGATTACGCGGCGCCGCGAGTGCTCGGGCGCGAGCTCGAGAGCGCCGCCGGCGTGTATCCGCTGACGGCCCACATCCGCGGCCACAACATGGCGCGCGGAGGCCTGGAAACGGCCGTCTGGGATCTCGAGGCGCGCCTCGATGGCGTGCCCCTCTGGAAAAAGATCGGCGGCGGAGCCCGGCGCGAGATTCCCTGCGGCGTCTCCATCGGCATTCAAGACACGGTCGAGCAGCTTCTCGAGAAGATCGAACGCGAGTTGGCCGCCGGGTACCAGCGCATCAAGATCAAGATCAAGCCCGGCTGGGACGTGGACGTGGTGCGCAGGGTGAGGGAGCGTTTTCCCAGGATCAAGCTGATGGCCGACGCCAACTCGGCTTACACTCTGGCCGACGCGGACCACCTTCGCCAGCTCGACGATTACTACCTGATGATGATCGAGCAGCCGCTCAGCCACGACGACATCATCGACCACGCCGAGTTGCAACGAAAGCTCCAAACCCCCATCTGCCTGGACGAATGCATCCGCACGGCGCACCACGCGGAGCAGGCCATCAGGCTGGGCGCTTGCGGCATCATCAACATCAAGCTNNGCGGGGTTCAGCGAGGCCAAACGCGTGCACGATGTGGCTCAGGCCGCGAGGATTCCGGTGTGGTGCGGCGGCATGCTCGAGGCGGGCGTGGGGCGCGCGCACAACGTGGCGCTGGCCACGCTGCCGAATTTCGTGCTGCCGGGCGACGTTTCGGCGAGCCAGCGGTATTGGAAGCGCGACATCATCCAGCCGGCCGTCGAAACCACGCCCCAGGGCACTATCGCGATTCGCGACGAGCCGGGCTTCGGCTACGCGCTCGACCACGACTACATCCGCGCCATCACGGTGCGCGAGGAGTCCATCGGTTGAACGCCTTCGTCTCGCTGCTGCGCGACAACCGCAATTACCGGTACACATGGGCCGGCCAGGTGGTCAGCGAAATCGGCGACCATTTCAACAACATCGCGGTTTTCAGCCTGGCGGTGGCGCATACCAAGTCGGGGCTGGTGGTGAGCGGGGTGATGCTCGCGCGCGCCATCCCGGCGGTACTGATTGGACCGGTGGCGGGCGTGGTGCTCGACCGGCTCAACCGCAAGCAAGTCATGATCGCGAGCGATTTGATCCGCGCGGTGGTGGCCATGGCTTTCATCCTCACGGTGAGGCGCACGGATACGTGGCTGCTGTATGTGCTCAGCGCCCTGCTNNACCATCGGCACTTTCCTGGGCGGGGCGAGCGTGATGCAGTTCGGATACCAGTGGGCGTTTTTCGGCAACTCGCTTTCCTTTCTGATTTCCGCGCTCTGCATCTCCCGGCTGTTTCTGGCGGGCCGCGGCTTCCGCCCGCAGTGCAGCTCGCTCACCGAAGCCGAGGTGGTGCGGCCGTGGCACGAGTACGTCGAGGGGCTGCGGTATATGCGCGCCACGCCGCTCATTCTGGGACTCGCTCTGATCAACGTCGGCTGGGCCACCGGCGGCGGTGCGGCGCAGATCCTGTTCACCGTCTTCGGCGAGATCGTTTTCAATCGCGGCCCCGCCGGGCTTGGCGCCATCTGGAGCTTCGCCGGGGTCGGCCTGTTGTGCGGCGGGGCGCTGGCTCATACCATCGGGCGGCGTCTCAGCTTCACCAATTACAAACGCTCGATTGCGATCTGTTACGTGGTGCATGGCGGTTCGTATATCCTGTTCAGCCAGATGCGCAGCTTCACCTGGGCACTGGTGTTCATCGCGCTCTCGCGCGCGGGCGTGGGGTTCAGCTCGGTGATGAACATGTCGCAACTTCTGCGCTGCGTTCCGAACGGGCTTCGGGGGCGGGTGTTCGCCACCATGGAATCGACCACCTGGTCTGTCATGATGATCTCGATGATGCTGGCGGGCATCGCTTCCGAGCATTGGGACCCGCGGACCATCGGCGCGATTGCGGGAGCGCTGAGCTCGACGACCGCGATATTCTGGGGCTGGGCGCAATTCACCGGCCGGCTCCCCGAGCCGGCGCGCGAGGGCGTGGACCCGGAGGAGATCGAAGTTCATGGAGAGCCGAACGTCTGATGGATGTCTCGCCGGCCGCGTGGTGCTGGTCACGGGCGCGGCCCGGCGAATCGGGCGGGCCATCGCCCTGCGGCTGGCCGAAGAGGGCGCGCGCGTTGCCATTCACTACCACCGCTCGGAAGCCGAGGCGCGCCGCACGGCCGAGGAGTGTGGTGGCGCGGCGCTGGTCCGCGCCGACCTGGAAAGCGTGGCCGAAATCGGCCGCATGTTCGCGGAGGTGGAAGAGCGCTTCGGACGGCTGGACGGCCTGGTGAATAACGCCGCGCGCTTCACGCGTCGCCTGCCGCTCGAAATCACCGAGCAGGACTGGGATTTCATTCACTCCGTGAACCTGAAGGCGGTCTTCTTCTGCTGCCAGAACGGCGCGCGGCTCATGCAGAAGANNCGGCGGCGGCCGCATCGTCAATATCAGCTCGCTGGGCGGCATACGCCCCTGGGCGGAGCACGCGCACTACTGCGCCTCGAAGGCCGGCGTGATCATGCTGACGCGCGCGCTGGCCAAGGCCTTCGCGCCGGAGATTACGGTGAACTCGGTAGCGCCAGGCGTAATACCGTTCGAAGACATCGACGAGCGCGGCAGGAGGATGATCGCAGCCACTCCGGCCGGCCGCGGCGGCACGCCGGCTGAGATCGCGGACGCCGTGGTCTACTTCCTGAAGGCGTCCAATTTCGTCACCGGGCAGACGCTGGCGGTGGACGGCGGGCTGAGCCAGCGGTAACGAGTTACCTCGTTTCAAGCCCGAAGGACGAAAGACAGTAGCCCACGGCAAACCGATTTGGGCCGCCGATGAACACCGATAAACGCGGATTGAAAAAAGATTCTTATCGGCGTTCATCGGTGTTCATCAGTGGCCATGGTTGTTTTGGATGGTCTGGGCAAGCTAAGGCATGCCCCACCGACTATACTGAAATTCGTGGCGCGGCTGAACTGGAAGAGCACGGCTTCGTATGTCGCCCTGCTGGCGGCCGCGTTTGTCGTGGCCGTCGTGGGGAGCTGGATGTTCGGGGCGCAGCTCGACAACTACGCCTACGACTACATGTTCCGGCTCTATCAACCCCAGCCGTGGCAGCCGCAGTCGGTGCTGCTGGCCATCGACGAGCGGACTCTCTCCTCCATCCCCGGCGGCATCCACGCCATCCGCCAGCCTCTGGCCGAGGCCCTACGCCTGGTTGCGCCGGCTTCGCCCAAAGCGGTCGCGGTAGACGTGATCCTGGCGGAGCGAAGCCAGGACCCGGCCGTCGACGCCGCGCTCGCCCAAGCGTTCCAGGCCACGCCCAACCTGGTGCTCTCCTGCGAGCTGATCGATGACGGCCGCCAGTGGGAAGACCCGCTCGAGGAGTTCCGCCGCGGCGCCGCGCTGGGGCACGTCTACGCCGATCCGGACAAGAACGACACCGTCACGCGCGTCATTCCTCTGGAAAAACGCTCGGGCCATGTGCGGCGGTGGGCTCTGTCGCTGGAGGCGTTCCGGTTGAGCCGCGGCGCGCCCATTATCGAATCTCCCGCCGATCTTCAAATCGGCAACGCCGTGATTCCCGTGCGTGGCGACGGCCGGCCCATGCGCGTGCGGTTCATTCCGTCGAATATGGCGCACATCCCAAGCGTATCCCTGAAGGACCTGCTCGACGATCCCACCCGGGCGAGCGACTTCTCGGACAGGGTGGTGTTCGTAGGGGTGACTGCCATTACCGAGGTTCGCGACCGCCTCTTGACTCCCAACGCGTTCGGCCGCCAGACCAGCGGGATTGAGATCAACGCCCAGGCGTTCGAAACCATGGCGCAGGGCCTCTTCATTACCGATGTTTCCGATTTTTGGGTGCTGCTCTTCAGCCTCGGCCTGGTGGTTGCCGCGGGTGCGACCTTCCGGTATCTGCCGGGGTGGCAGGCATACGCCGCGAGCGTGCTGATTCTGGCGGCCACCGGCGTCACGCCCTATGTTTTTTTCACGCACCGGCGCGTCCTTGCCCTCTCGACGCCCGCATCCGCGGCGCTGCTCGGGACCATGACCGCGGCNNCCTCTTTCCGCCATCCAGGGCTCCAGCGAGCTGATCTCGCGCTACGCGCTCACCGAGGAGAAACGCAAGCAGATCGCGCTGCTCATCAATTCGGAATCCAAGCGCCTGGCCCGTATGGTGGAGATTTTTCTCAACGTCGAGCGCCTCTCCGCGGGGCAAATGGAGCTGAAGCGCCAGGCCATCCCGTTGAAGGAGATGGTGGACGTCTGCGTCGAGCGCGTGAAGCCGCTGGGCGAGCGTAAGCATATCGCCATCACTCTCGAACCCATCGCCGAAGAGCTGCAACTTTCCGGCGACCGCGAATTGATGGAGTACGCCTGTTACAATTTACTTACCAACGCTGTGAAGTATTCCCCCCAGCGCACCGAAGTCAGAATCTCCGGCTGGAGGGACGATGGCCACATCCGCATCGCCGTGAGGGACCAGGGCATCGGCATGGATCGGAAGGAGGTCAAGCAGGTCTTTCAAAAGTTCTACCGCACCAAAAAGGCGGAGGAATCCGGAGAAGCAGGCACCGGAATTGGGCTTTCCATCGTCCAACAGATCGTGGAACAGCATGGGGGGCGGATTGAAGTGACCAGCGAGCCCGGCGTTGGCTCCTGTTTCACGGTGGTAGTGCCCGTACAACATTGATGCAAAAAATACTCTTAGTAGAAGACGATCCAGCGCTTCAGTTCACCATCCAGACGGCCCTGGAAGAGAAAGGGTACGCGGTGGACGCCGTGTCGACAACCGCTGAAGCCATCGAGCGCCTGGGCCGCGACGCTTATCCGATCGTGGTTTCCGACATCTATATCGACGAGCGCACCGGCCTCGACATACTGGACGCCGCCAAGCGGAAAGATCCGCTCTGTTCGGTGATTCTGATGACCGGCCGCGGCACGGTCGAGACGGTCATGGCCGCCACCCGCGGCGGCGCCTTCGATTACATTGCCAAGCCCTTCGAGTTCGACGTGCTGTTCGACGCCATCGAGCGTGCCGAGGCCGCGCGCGGCGACCAGGGGCGCGAGGCCGAAGAGGAGGATTTGCCCGAAACCGAAATGATCGGCAGCTCGCCCGCCATGGTCGAGATTTACAAGACCGTATCGCGGGCCGCTCCCACCGACGCCAGCGTCATCGTCGAGGGCGAGACCGGCACCGGCAAAGAGCTGGTGGCGCGCATGATTCACCGCTTCAGCCGCCGGGCCAGCCAACCGTTCGTGCCCGTGGACTGCTCCTCGATCGCGCCTTCGCTGCTCGAGAGCGAGCTGTTCGGCGCCATGCGCGGCGCGTTCACCGGCGCCGACCGCGACCGCGTCGGCGTGTTCGAAGCCGCCCACCGGGGCACCGTCTTCCTGGACGAAATCGGCGAGATCGAAATGAACTTCCAGTTGGCGCTGCTGCGTTTCCTGGAAGGGCACGAGATCCGCCCGGTGGGCGCGTCGCGCTCCAAGGAAGTCGATGTGCGCGTGATTGCCGCCACCAATCGCGACCTCCAGCGCCTGGTGGACGAGAAAAAGTTCCGCGAAGACCTGTGGTACCGCCTGAACACGGTGCGCATCGTGCTGCCGCCGCTGCGCGAGCGGCGCACCGACATTCCGCTGCTGGCGCGGTTCTACATCAACAAGTACAACGGACTCTACAACCGCGACGTGAAGCTGATGGACTCCGGCGTCAAGGCGCTTCAGGATTACACCTGGCCCGGCAACGTGCGCCAGTTACAGCACGTCATCGAGCGCCTCACGATCCTGGCGGACCGCGTGGATTCCGATACGGTGCACGATGCCCTGACC
>PLMF01000424.1:4639-7845 GCA_003142355.1 Bryobacterales bacterium | reverse complement strand
ATTCCCCACTGCTGCCTCCCGTAGGAGTCTGGCCCGTGTTTCAGTGCCAGTGTGGCCGTGTGCCCTCTCAGGCCGGCTACCGATCTATGCCTTGGTGGGCTTTTACCTCACCAACTAGCTNNGCGCGCCGCCAGCGTTGATTCTGAGCCGGGATCAAACTCTCATTTATATCAATGAGAATGGCTGGGGCATGCCCCAACCCAAATTCGCTCCGGTTTTACTCAGAGTACTGACGAGTTCTTCTTTACTGCATCCAACCAGATTGTCAATGATCTGCGCTCGCCTTCCCCGGCGTCTTGCGATACCGGGACCGGCGGCAGGCCTCGAAACTTGTTGCAACCGCAGCCTCCGCGCACGGACGCCTACGGCTGAGAAACTTTAGAACTTTTTAAAGAACCACACAGGAAGGCCGTATTCCGCTCCGCGCGGTGGCCCGCACGGAGTTTTGTTACCATTCCTTACAGGGGACCTCTTTCCTTTGTACCACCGTCGCCTCTCCGCAAGCAACTGCTCCGGAAGGCGTGCGACTCCTCAGATCCCCAATTCGGCGACTCGTTCAGAATACCAGAGAACGGCCCCCGTGCGCAAGTCCTATCCCGAAAAAGATTCCGAAATTCTGCGATGAAAGGCTAGGCCGCCTGCAAACTGTTACAAAAACACGACTTATCGATTTTACAACGGACTGCGTCCTCCCGCATTAAAATAGAGACATGTTGCCGCTCCCGGCCACCCTGCTGGTTGTGCTCCTCACTACCCAGGCGCCCGCGCCACAGCCGACCCTGCCCGAGATCCTGGCCCGCGTCGCCGAGGAGGCCGAGGTGCTCGGGCAGAACGCTCCCAAGGCCCTGACCCAGGAAACCCTCGAACAGCGCGCCACGATAACCCCTCCCCGCTCCCTGCTTCGAGTCGGGAAGGCCGCCACTGTGGCGCCTAAGCCGCGGCTGCTGGTGCACGAAATCGTCTCCGAGTATAGCGTTGGCACGCTGAAGGAATCGGATTCGCCCGATCTCGTCGAATTCCGCCAGGTGGTTTCCGTGGACGGCCGCCGCGTCCAATCGGTGGAACACGCCCGGCACGCGCTCTCGCTGGGCATCCAGTCCCCCGACGATCGCGTCCGCAAACGCATGCTCGAGGATTTCGCCAAACACGGCCTGGTCGACGTCGCCACCGACTACGGACTCATCCTCCTGGCATTCACCAAGCGTGGTCAGGAGAACATGCAGGTGAAGCCCGCCGGCGAAACCCGTGTGGGCGCCGAAGATGCGCTGGTCTTCTCGTGGCGGCAAACCTCGACGGCCAGCGGGGAATTGGATTTCTTCGGCAATCAGACCGTGCGCCGTCCCATGCAGGGCATGCTGTACGTGCGCAAAACCGACGGCCTGCCGCTGCGCGTCCAGGCCTCGGCCGAGCACCCGGACGCGAAACGGACGATCCGCGACGAAGCTGCCGTGGATTACGCGCTGTCCGCCCACGGCTTCCTGATGCCCGCGTCGGTAGTCCACCGCCATCTCGTGGACGGCCAGCTCAAGACCGAAAACCTGTACCGCTACGAGCCCTTCAAGCTGTTCAGCGCCGACGCCGAAATCAAGTTCACCGAGGTGCCCGAAACGCCTCCTCCGCCGCCGCCGCCCAAGAAATGAGCGCCGGCGCCGCCGCCGCGGACCTTATCCCTGGTACGTCCCGCAGATCGAAACCTCGATCCCCATCTCGCGGAACATCGCCGCCTTGGTCGCCAGCGCCAGGTCGGCCGCCTGCGCGTCGGGAGCGTACGCCACCAACACGTGGTTGGCCTTGTGCCGCGCCATGAATTGGTCGCGCGTGACGCCGTTGAGCACCGCGTGCATCATGGGCCACTGCGGCGTGGTCATGCGCCAGCGCCGCTCCGTCTCCTCCCGTGGAAGCTCGATGGCCCGGCCGCGCCCCAGGTCTGCCTTCAGCCCGCCATCCACGAAAATCCGGCTCCACACCATCTCACCCGGCTTGCTCACGCCCTTGATGCCGCCGCCACCCAAGCGGAAGTACATCGGCGGCTGGCGCTCGCTCACCGCGCCGGCGTATCCGCCCGCCAGGTGTGCCGGCGGCACCGCGCCCGAAATCTCGAACACCCAGACGAANNCCCGTTCACGCGATATCGCTCGCCATAGCGCACATCGTGCAGCGTGCACTCCGGATCGTAGCCCAGCTCGGTCCAGATCCGGTTGGTCGCCAGCGCGTCCAGCCCCGCGCATTCGTCCACTTCGTTGAAGTGCGGCAGCGCGCGGCCTTCATAGAGCACGCGCCCACTGTCGCGCGCCTCGACCGGCGGCCGGTCCACGTTGTTCAACAGGCCCTCCGCCAGGTCCGACGCCGGAGCCAGGTCCTTCAGCCCCTGCTGATATTGGATGCCGATCGTGTCGCAACCGAAATCGTCCGCCATCCGCAGCGCCGCGATGTACATCTTACACTGGCTCAGAATCTGGCCGTCCGTCAGGTCGGTTTCCGGATTGGGCCCGGTGAGGAACGTCATCCCCTTGCAGTCCAGCCATTTCCGCACGGCGAGCGCTTCTTCGTCGCTTACCCGCTGCATCTCGGCGAACAAGGCCGACTGGCTCAGCCGTTCCTTGAATACGCCCGTCGAGTGCAGTAACTCGTCGGGAATGATGGCGTTGTACATCCCCATGCACCCTTCGTCGAAGATGCCCATGATGGCTTTATCGCGCCCCAGCGCCCGCGCCAATCGCGCCCCCGTCTCTTCCGCCTGGGCCGGAAGCCGGAACTCTTCGAGCGGATGCACGTGGCTCAGATCGTGGAGCACGGTTTCGCCCGCCAGCCATTGGCGCAACCCGCTCAGGAAGAACTCATCCGTAAAGTCCTCGCTCCATAGCGTGCTGTACGCCACTCCGGCCTTGGTGAGCGACGCGTTCAGGTTCAGCATCCCCACCAGCCCCGGCCATTCGCCGCTCCAGTTCGCCACCGTCAGGATCGGCCCGCGGTGCGTCGAGAGGCCGGCGAGAACGTGGTGCGTGTATTGCCATACGGCTTCCACCACCACCAGCGGCGCTTCCGGACGAATACTGCGGAAAACTTCCATTCCGCGCTTCTGGCTGTCTATGAACCCGTGGCCCTTCTCGGGGTCGCAGGCGTGCCCCCGGCGCACGTCGTGGCCCTCGCGGCGGATGGCGTTCATGACGGCTTCCTCGACGCGGGCCTGCGCCGGCCAGCACATC
>PLMF01000424.1:0-4593 GCA_003142355.1 Bryobacterales bacterium | reverse complement strand
GTCGAAGAACACCGCCTCCACGTCGCACCCGTACGCTTTGCCTATCCCTATGTACGGCCGCCGCTCCTCCACCGTGAGGTTGGTGGCGTCAATGTAGGTCACCGGCCGCCCGATCGCCAGCCGCTGCAACAACAAGTAGCGCAGCGTCTGGAAGACGCGGTCATGGATGGTCTGGTCGGTCTCATCGTCCGCCAGCAGGCTGCGGATGGCATCCGAGGAAAGTCCCGTAGCTCCCAGTTGCGCCAGATGCGCGGACTTCCCGGAGCCCGGCAGCCCTACCAGCACCACGATTCGCATCACCGGACACATAGCTCGTGCGGAAAGAGGTTCCCGGCCCGCGCGAAGGCCCCGAGGGTGCGTACCCCCCGGGCCTTCACGAACCGGCCGCCTCCCGGGCCGTCTTTGCCGGCGGGTGTTCTTAAATGGTTGGTGCGGGGGGAGGTGTGCCGCCACCGTCCTGAGGACCGGCCACCGGAGGGGGCGTAGCCGGAGGCGCCGCAGGCGCGCTGGCCTGTGGGACCACCTTTGCGACGGGCTTCTTCACGGCCGGCTTCACGACCGGCTTCACAGCCTTCTTGACCGCCTTCTTCACGGCCGGCTTCACGGCCGGCTTCACAGCCTTCTTGACCGCCTTCTTCACGACCGGCTTCACGGCCGCTTTCTTGACGGTCTTGGGGGCGGCCTTTTTCACGGCCTTTTTCACTGCCTTCTTCGCTACGATCTTCTTTGCGGGCTTCTTCTTCGCCATTCTGGTTCTCCTCAAGTTTATTAGTCCCTGGGAGGGTCACACTATCTTATCCCGAATCTCTCAAATAGCCAATCCCATCTTTCAGATTTTCAACTTTATCGTGCGCCGGGCTGCCCAAGCTACCGGCGCACGGCGGCGCTGAGGGTGCGGTAGGGCTTGCCAACTTCCTGCGCATCCACCACGGCCACAGCGGCCACATGCACAATGTCGTTGACTTCCGAGCCGCGCTGTAGCACGTGCACGGGCTTGGAAAGGCCGGTGAGCAGCGGTCCGATGCACTCGGCGCCGCCGATGCGTTGCAGCAGCTTGTAGGCGATGTTGCCCGCTTCGAGGTTGGGGAAGATCAGCACGTTGGCGCCGCCCTTGAGCGTGCTGAACGGGTACGTCTCCTCGAGGATCTGCGGAGCCACCGCCGTATCGGCCTGCATTTCGCCGTCGATCATGAGGCCGGGAGCGCGCTGCCGCACCAGGTTCACCGCGCGCCGGACCTTGTCGGCCAGCGGATGGCGGGTGCTGCCGAAATTCGAGAACGACAACATGGCCACGCGCGGCTCCTGGTTGAAGCGGCGCGCCTTTTCCGCGGCCTGGATGGCGATTTCGGCCAGGTCCTCGGCACTGGGCTCGATGTTGACCGTGGCATCGGCCAGGAAATAGAGGTCTCCCTTGGGCGTGATCAGCACGTAGACGCCAGCCACAATCCGCATCTCCGGCCGCGTCTCTATCACCTGGAGCGCGGGCCGGATGGTATCGGGGTAGTGGGTGGTGAGGCCGCCGATGAGGGCATCGGCGTCGTTGAGCCGCACCATCACGCTGCCGAAGGTGACGGGGTTGAGGATCAACTGGCCAGCCTCGGTGCGGGTGACGCCTTTGCGCTGCCGCAGGCTGAAAAACTCTTCGGTGTATTCGTCGAGGCGCGGGAATTTCGACGGTTCGACGATCTGCGCGCCCTCCAGGTGCAGATGCAGTTCCTCCGCCTTGGCGCGGATCTTGTCTTCGTTGCCGAGCAGGATGGGGAAGGCGATCTTCTCGTCGAGCAGGATCTGGCAGGCGCGCAGGATCTTGCCCTCTTCGCCTTCGGTGAAGACCACGCGCCTGGGCTGCCGCTGCGCCTTGTTGATCATGTTGCGCACTACCCCGTAGGCCCTGCCCAGACGGCGCTCCAGCGCTTCGCGGTACTGGCCGATCTCGACCGGCACCTGCGCCACGCCCGTATCCATGGCGGCCTGCGCCACCGCGGAGGCTTCGCAAATGAGCACGCGCGGATCGAAGGGTTTGGGGATGATGTACTGGCGCCCGAATTCGAGGCGGTCCACGTTGTAGGCGCGGAGCACGGAATCGGGCACGTCTTCCTTGGCCAGGGAGGCCAGGGCGCGGGTGGCAGCCAGCTTCATTTCATCGTTGATGGTGGTGGCGCGCACGTCCAGCGCGCCGCGAAAGATGAACGGGAACCCCAGCACATTGTTCACCTGGTTGGGGTAGTCCGACCGGCCGGTGGCCACGATCGCATCCGGGCGGGCGGCCACCGCCGCATCGTAAGAGATTTCGGGATCGGGGTTGGCCAGCGCGAAGATGATCGGGTTGGGAGCCATGCGGAGGATCATTGCCGGGGAGACGATGTTGCCGGCGGAGAGTCCGAAAAAGACATCCGCGCCAACCAGGGCCTCGGCCAGGGTGCGCGCCTCGGTCCTGGCGGCGAACCGCGCCATGTATGGGTTCATGCCCTCCGTACGGCCCTCGTAGACCACGCCCTTGATGTCGCACATGACGATATTCTCGTGCCGCACCCCCAGCTTGACGTGGTGCGTGGCGCAGGCGATGGCCGCGGCGCCGGCCCCGCTAAACACCACTTTCACGTCGCCGATCTTCTTGCCTACGATTTCCAGGGCATTGAGCAGGCCGGCGCCCGAGATAATGGCAGTGCCGTGCTGATCGTCGTGGAAAACCGGGATCTTCATGGTCTTCCGCAACTCCTCTTCGATATAAAAGCACTCCGGCGCCTTGATGTCCTCCAGGTTGATGGCGCCGAAGGTGGGCTCCAGCATCTGGCAGGTGCGAACGATTTCTTTGGGATCTTCGCTGTCCAGTTCGATATCGAAAACATCGATATCGGCGAAGCGCTTGAACAGAACTCCCTTCCCTTCCATCACGGGCTTGCCGGCCAGGGCCCCGATGTTGCCCAGGCCCAGCACCGCCGTGCCGTTGCTCACCACCGCCACCAGGTTGCCTTTGGCGGTGTACTTGTAGGCGAGGCTTGGATCGCGCTCAATCTCCAGGCACGGAACGGCCACTCCGGGCGTATAGGCAAGGCTCAGATCTCGCTGCGTTTGGCAGGGTTTGGTCGGGGTAACCGACACTTTTCCCGCCGGAGATGCGGAATGGTATTCGAGGGCATCTTCCGGACGAATCTTCATGGGGCACCACCTTCAGAGATATTTGGAATCGGGAGTCCGATCCATTTCAGACGCCCTTCCTTTGTATCACGTGGACCAACCCACCGGCGGGTGGAGTCGAGGATGGGTGCCTGCCCCACAAAACCGCGGACCAACGTGGGACAGGCGCTTTCGCCTGTTGGAATGGGCCTTCGGCCCGCGAAACTCCATGAAAAACTGAGCGGCTGGAAGCGCTGCCACCGCTCTCTAACGTTCGCGGCTCGGATCGGAGCCGCGAACGTTAGAGAGCGGTTTTCAGTGACGTGCGTGGGCGCTTTTTCGACCCTGTCAACCCGGTGGCCCCGGTGAGTTTTTCACGGCTTAGGAACAGGTTGCATGCATGCGCCCCATGGCATGCACCGGGCGTTCGTCCAGAACTTCTAGAAGGCGTGCCAGATCCATTTCCAGGCGGCGGCGCTCGGCTTCGGTCACATCGCGGACGGTGGGCAGCAACCCGCGAACTTCAGAATAGGCTCTCTCCGCTTCGCCGCGAGACCGAAGCCCGTCCTCCAATGTGCTCTGAATCAGGATGACGAGCTCACGATCCGTCTTGGCACGCAGTTCCGCGAGCTTGGACTTCCGGTTCATGAAACCCTCCAGCTATCTATTAGACGTATGAACCGGCGATTTCGATCGATAAAAATGCGGGGAGCCGTAAACGCAAGTGCCGCCAACATATACGGCCCAGGCCGGCTCCCGCCCGAAAAAGTACGGAAGCTCACGGTAGTCGCCGCAATCGTGTATGACGAAATCCGCGAGCTTGCCGGGCTCGAGCGATCCGATCTGGTGGCCGCGGCGCAGGCTGTAGGCGGCGTTGATGGTGGCGGCGGTGATGGATTCCGCCGGCATCATTCTCATCTGCGTCGCAGCCAGCGAGAGCACCATGGGCATGGAGGCGGTGGGAGACGATCCCGGATTGAAATCCGTGGCAAGCACCACGGCGAGCCCGAGATCGATCATCTGGCGCGCCGCCGGATAACGCGTGGAACCGAGATGGTAGACCGACCCCGGCAACAGCACCGGCTGGACGCCGGCGGCCTGAAGCGCCTCGAATCCCGCGGCGCCCGTGGCTTCCAGGTGGTCGGCGGTGGCGGCGCCCAGCTCGGCGGCGACGAGCGCGCCCTCGTCGGGAGTGAATTGATCGGCGTGAATGCGCAGACCGAATCCGAGGTCCCGCGCGGCGCCGAGAATGGCGCGGGCCTGCGCGGCCGGAAACACGGTGGGCTCGCAGAAGACGTCGCAGTATTCAGCGAGGCGCTCTTCCGCGACGCGCGGCAGCATTTCGTGAACCACCAGATCCGCATAGGCGTCGAGACGGCCCCGATACTCATCGGGGACCTCGTGCGCTCCCAGGAACGTAGGAACGCAGCGCAGGCACCCGTCGCCCGCGAGCTGCCGGATGACCCTCAGAATCTT
>PLMF01000072.1 GCA_003142355.1 Bryobacterales bacterium | reverse complement strand
CTGGCCAGCGGCCGGCTCGACTCACTGATCCAGTCGCTGGGACGATTCTCCGAAAAACTCGCCGTCCTCGGTGCCCATGCTCGGGGCGACGGCATCACCACGCGCAGCGCCAGGATCGGGCCGGCCCTGATCTTCCAACGACTCTGGCAGGCCTGCTCGATCGACAAAGTCCTCTCCGCCTTGCTCGAAGGCCGGCGCTTCGAGTTTTCCGTCGAGCGGGCCATCTTGTTCACCGTGCTGCATCGCCTCTTCGCGCCCGGCAGTGACCGTGCCGCCGAGAAGTGGAAGGACGACTACGCTATTGAAGGCGTAGGCGATCTGGGCTTGCACCAACTCTACCGGGCCATGGCCTGGCTGGGAGAGGTGCTTCCGAAAGACCAGCAGGACGGCGCTACGCCTTTCGCTCCCCGCACCAACAAGGACCTCATTGAGGAGGCGTTGTTCGCACGGCGCCGTGATCTGTTCACCGATTTGGACATCGTGTTTTTCGATACCACGTCGATCTACTTCGAGGGCGAAGGAGGCGAGACTATCGGCCAGCGTGGACACTCCAAAGATCATCGTCCGGACCTGAAGCAGATGGTGGTGGGCATGGTGCTGGACCAGAACGGCAATCCGCTCTGCACCGAACTGTGGCCGGGCAATACGGCGGATGTGAAGAGCCTGGTTCCCATCGTCGAACGGTTGAAGAAGCGGTTCGGAATCGGATCGGTTTCGATCGTTGCCGACCGGGGGATGATCAGCGCCGTGACCCTGGCGGAAGTGGAGAAACGGGAGTGGAAGTACATCCTGGGTGTGCGCATGAGGAGTTCGACGGAAGCCAAGGCGGTGGTGGCGCGCGCTGGCCGCTATGCGGAAGTGCATCCCAAAAGCGACGACCGGGACGATCCCTCGCCGCTGAAGGTGAAAGAAGTCTGGGTCGAGGATGCGCGGCGCTATGTGGTGTGCGTGAACGAGGATCAAGCCAAGAAGGACCGCCACGATCGCGAAGCCGTGGTGGCCTCGCTGCGCGACGCGTTGGGCAAGGGCGACAAGTCGCTGGTGGGCAACAAAGGGTATCGCAAATACCTGCGCGCGGGAGGCAAACAGTTCGCCGTTGACGAGGACAAAATCAAGGAGGAAGCGCGCTACGANNCGTGAGGTGGCGCTGAAGTACAAACAATTGTGGATGGTCGAGGATGTCTTCCGCTCGATGAAATCGCTGCTGGATACGCGGCCGATTTTTCACAAGTGCGATGAAACGATTCGCGGGCATGTATTTTGCTCGTTCCTGGCGCTGCTGTTGCGCAAGGAACTGGAAGACCGTTTGGCGCGCAAGGAGTGGAAGCTGGAATGGGCCGACGTGATCCGGGATCTGGATAACCTCGTAGAGATGGAAGTTGCGATCAGCGGCAAGGGTTACGTTTTTCGCGGCCAGACTTCCGGCGTGGCGGGCAAAGTGTTTCAAGGCTGCGGCGTCGCCCTGCCACCGGCGCTACGCCCATGCTGAACTCATCCTCAGTTCGGCTCAGGCGGAGAGAAAGCGTGTCACTAGGCCGTTTTCAAAACTGCAACCAGTCGGGAATGAACGACTTCCGCCGACATGCTGTAGAAGATGTGCTTAATCGGAGGTCAGGGACGCCAGGAATGTCCAGGCGGTCAGGAATAACAGATAGGAGACGGCGGCCCTGACTGTGAAGCTCAGCATTTCCAGGGTGAAGCTGGGAACGTGCGGTACCCAGGCGACTAACTGGCAGGGGAGGGCCAGCGCGCAGAGGAGCAGGAGCGGGGCGGCGAACCAATAGAAACGGCTGCGGCGGTGGCGGCCGAATTCGGAAGAGCCGCGCCATCCGCGGGCGGCGATGCCGGAGAACATCGGCAGGACGAAGACCGGGACCACCATCCAGCGAACCAGAGCCAGCACCAGGTCAAAGGCGTGGAGGACCGTCGCGGGCTTGATGGGCTGGCGCAGTTTGAGCGTGCACCAGGACGCTATGCGTAGCGCGGGAGTCGCGCTGTATGCGGCCCACTGCGCCAGGAGCCAATACACGGCGGCGATGAGGATTACGGCGGCGAGGAACGGCGCCATGTGGCGTAAAACGGTGCGGAAGGCCGCGGACAGGGAGCGGGGTTGATCGGCGCGGAAAAACACCAGCGTGCCGCCGTGGAGGCAGCATGCCATGCTCAGGATGATGAGGGCCAGGGCGGCGCTCCAGGCGAGCGTGGCGGCGCTTGATTCGCCGATGCCCAGCCAGTAGTACGCCAGGCCGAGCACCAGGGCATTGCCCACTGCGTGAATGGCGAAAAGGCGCATCATTACTTCACCTCCAGGCGGCGGGCCTCGCTGGTCGCCATCACGCCGGTCTGATACATCGGTTGCACGCGCGCGGGGCTCACCTGGAACAGGCCGGGGTTGACCACTTTCAGCAGATAGAAATATTGGTGCTGGCCTGCCGGGAACCAGGTTTGGAAGATGGCTAACCGGTCGTCGTGCAGTTCGCGGCGCGTGAAGTAGTAATCCCACCAGGGCGGACGGTTGCGCAGTTGATAGATGGTGTCGCGCTCGATGAACTCCGTGCCGGCGGGGATGGGATCCTCCAGCATGAGGTATTTCCATTCGGAGCCGGTGACGGTGAGGCGCACGGCGATGACGTCGCCGGAGGCCACGGAGGCGGCGAGCGGCGCGACATCGTAGACGATCTTGTCGCCATCCTTGCCGGGAACCAGGCGGAAATAGTCGCGCAGGATGTTGAGCGAGGCAGTGCCGGTCTTCTGAAGCTTGTCCTCGGTGGAATAGGATTCGGCGCGCGTCGAGAAGTAGAGACGGCCCTGGCCGGTGGTGGTGACGCGTATGTGGTTGACGCCGGGCTGCAGAGCGGAATCGTCGAGCGAGAGCGGCGGCGGATTCAGGTCGGTGGCCCGATCGATGGCGCGGGTGAGCGCCTGGCGATCGTTGACGAACACCGCGACCGTGAGGTTAGGATTGAGCTCGCCGGTGGCGCGCAGGTAATCGGCGAGGCCATAGATCACCATGGCGGTCTGCTTGGTGGAGGACCACCAGAAGCCTTCATTGCGGTTGTTCATGAGCCACAGCGCCGCCTTGGGGAGCAGAGCGCTACTTCGATGCTGGTGCGAGAGGAATTTCACGGCGTAGGCGGTGGCCTCGGCGGTGACGTCCTCGGAGAAGTCGAGCATTTGGTCGCGGGTGGCGGGCCACCAGGCCTGCTCGGCATCCTGCCGCGCGGCGGTTTCGAGGAGTGCCGCAATCTCGGCAGCACGCGGGTCTTTGGCCTGTTCGAGAGCGAGGCCGAGAATGGCGAGACCGTAAGGCGACAAAGCCGAGCGCTTGTCGTAGATCTGGGTGAAAGAGGCGGGGTCGACGCGGCCGGCGACGCTCAGAGCGTAGAGCATGTAGGCGCGCAGGTCGGCCATCAGCTTGGGATCGCGGGTGAAATCCCGCTCCAGCCATGCGGCGCCTTTGGTGATGGCCTCGTCTTTCACGTCGATGCCGGCGGCCTTGGCTTGCGTCAGCCCGGCGACCACGTAGGCGGTCATAAAAGGATGGCTCTCATCGGTTTCCCACCATCCCC
>PLMF01000230.1 GCA_003142355.1 Bryobacterales bacterium | reverse complement strand
TTCGGTGACAGTCCTGCCCTATGAGCCGCTGCGGCTCATAGGGCAGGACTGTCACCGAATTGCATGTCACCGAATTGCAGGTTGCAGTGCCACATCCGACCGCAGTAGTCTGGAGTGCATATGTCCGTCCGCCACCTGATCCTGCTCGGACTGGTCTCAACCAAGATGGTTACCTCACAGACGCCACCAACCGCGCCGCGCGTGGAACATCGCGAGGTGCGGCATGGAGCTACCATAAGCGACGACTATTTCTGGCTGCGCGAAAAGTCTAATCCCAAAGTGACCCAATACCTGGAAGCGGAAAACGCCTACACCGCCGCCATGACCAAGGACCTGCAGCCGTCGAGCGACGCGCTCTACAAAGAGATGCTGGGACGCATCAAACAGACGGACCTCTCGGTGCCCACGCCGAACCGCGGCTACCTGTACTATGCGCGCACCGAGGAGGGCAAACAGTACCCCATCCAGTGCCGCCGCAAAGGAACCATGGAGGCGCCCGAGGAGGTGCTGCTCGACCTCAACGAGTTGGGCAAAGACAAGAAGTTCGTCGGTCTGGGCGCCTTCGTGGTAAGCGACGACCAGAACCTGGTGGCCTACGCCATCGACTACACCGGCTTCCGGCAGTACGCACTGCGCGTGAAGGATCTGCGCACGGGCGCGACGCTGCCCGACACCACCGGGCGCGTCACTTCGCTGGCCTGGGCCGCGGACAACCGGACCCTCTTTCTGGTGACCGAGGACGCCGTCACCAAGCGCAGCGACAAGCTGTTAAGCCACGAGTTGGGCGCCGCCGCGTTCGAAGAGATCTACAACGAAAAGGACGAGCTCTACGACATCGAGATCGCCAAGACCCGCGACCGGAAATACTTGTTTCTGCAAAGCGAGGCCAAGGACACCTCCGAGGTGCGCTACCTGCGCGCCGGCCAGCCGGGGGAGAAATTCGCCGTGTTTCAGACGCGCGAAAAGGGCCACCGCTATTACCTGGACCATCGCGAAGGGCTGTTCTACATCCGGACCAACGAGCGCGGCCGGAATTTCGAGGTCATGACCGCCCCTGTGAACGATATAGGTCACCGCAAGGTCTTCGTGCCGCACCGCGACAACATGCGCATTCAGGATATCGACCTGTTCCAGGACTTCGCCGTGTCGGTGGAGAGGGGCGATGCACTGGACCACCTGCGCATTTACGATTTCAAAACCGGCGCGTGGAAGGAGATTGCCTATCCGGAACCGGTGTATTCGGTCTTCCCGGGCGGCAAGCCGGATTACGAATCCCGCACCTATCGCTACAACTATCAGAGCTTCGTGACGCCTTCGAGCGTTTTCGACTACGACGTGACCACCGGTAAATCCGCCCTGCGGAAACAACAGGAAGTGTTGGGCGGGTACGACCCGAAACAGTACGCCAGCGAGCGCCTCTGGGCCACCGCCCGCGACGGGGTCAAGGTGCCGGTTTCGATCGTGTACAAGAAGGGCTTCGCGCGCGATGGCAAAGGACCGCTTTTCCTGTACGGTTACGGCAGCTACGGTATTGGCACGCCGCCCATGTTTTCCAGCAACGTGGTCAGCCTGCTCGACCGCGGCATGGCCTACGCCATTGCGCACATCCGCGGCGGCAACGAGATGGGTGAGCAGTGGCGCGAAGACGGCATGCTCATGAAGAAGAAGAACACGTTCTTCGACTTCATCGATTGCGCCGAATTCCTGATCCGGCAGAAGTGGACCTCCCCGGACCGCCTGGTGATCGAAGGCGGCAGCGCCGGCGGCCTGTTGATGGGCGCCGTGGTCAACCTGCGCCCGGACCTTTTCAAAGCCGTACACGCCGCCGTGCCGTTTGTCGACGTGATCAATACCATGATGGATGCCACGCTGCCGCTGACCGTGGGCGAGTACCTGGAGTGGGGCAACCCCAACGACAAGGCCGCCTACGACTACATGAAGACGTACAGCCCCTACGACAACCTGGCCAAGCGCGCGTACCCGGCCATGCTGGTGACCACCAGCTTCAACGACAGCCAGGTGATGTACTGGGAGCCGGCCAAGTACGTGGCGCGGCTGCGCACCTTGAAGACCGATTCCAATCCGCTGCTGCTCAAGATCAAGATGGACCCGGCGGGCCATGGCGGGGCCAGCGGGCGGTATGACCGGCTGCACGATACGGCCTTCGAGTACGCGTGGCTGCTGAGCCAGGTGGGGATCGCCAAATAGCGAGAGTTTGGGTCAAACGCGAGGCTGCTCAGCCGCGGCTGGCGTAACCGGAGCCTGCGGCCGGATCAGCTCCTGAATCTGCTCGACGGCCTGCGCCAGGCTGGTGAGCAATCGATCTGGCTGAGTTCGTTCGAAACGCGCCTTGGCCTTCTCCGTATCGCCACTGAACCCCCAGACTCCGACTACCAGCTTGGGCTTGGGAAAGCGTTCCCGAATTAGTTTGCACATGGCCCGCGCGGGCGAAAAAGCATAGGGCGGCAAGGAGGAGATGCAGATGACATCGTCTGGCCTTGTCTCGAGCAACGCCAGCATCTCCAGGAGGGAAGCGTGGGCGACCGGAAGACACAGAGCCGCGTAGCCCGCCTGCTCCAGGATCTGCGCCAGCATGGCAGCCGCCACCTCATCGGCCCGATCGTTGGCCGGAAGGCAGAGGATCCTGGCGCCGATCCCTTCGGCGGGCGATGGAACGGGCACCGGTTGGTACTCCGAGAGCTCGGTGATCATTTCGTTGATGCTGAGAAAGAGGAACTCTTCCCGGGCGGTGTCAATCGCCCCTTTGTGGCGATCCTGCTCGGCTAGGCTCACAGCCGGTATGAGCACCGAATCGTACAGCTCCACCAGGGGTTTTTCTTTCAGGCACCGGGTCACAATCGCGTGCGCCTCCGGTTGGTCCATCGCCAGCAAGCGCTGGTAGATCTGGGCTTCCGGCGCCAGAACTATTTCATCCCCCAGCAGGGTATGAAGAAAAGAGAGTTGAGGAACGTAGCGGCCCAGCACCACCACGCAAACCGTAAGAGGTGTGGACAGGATGAGACCGGAGGCCCCCCACAGAATAGTCCAAAAGATAGCCGACACCAGCAGCGCCAACGAAGAGATCCCCGTGTGCACCCCGTACAGCCACGGCTCGACGAAGTTGGCAATGATCATTTCGAGGCCGGCAAACAGCAGGAACACCAGCAGGGGCGGCACCCAACTGTGAAAAGCCGCCAGCGAGAGTGCGATCGGCAGCGTGGCGGCGATCATGGTGCCGATATACGGTACGATGCGCAGGATGCCGGCCACCACTCCCCATAGGGCGGCGGTGGGCACGCCAATCAAGTACAGACCGAATCCGAACAGAACTCCAAAGCCGGCGTTGACCAGGATCTGCATCAACAGGTATCGGCTGACACGTTGCGCCGCGTCGTCGAGCGCTTGCGTCATCAGGTTGATCTGACCGAGTCCGACCAGCCGGAAAAGACGATGTCTCAAGTCGAATCTCTTGATCAGCATGAAGACCGTGAAGATGAGGACCAGTCCCGTCAATGCCAGAGGCCGAAGAACGGGCTGTAGATCGCGAAGGTAGTCCAATCCACTGGCCGGCGGTGGCACGATCTGTACCGGCAGAGGAGGCCCGGGAGTACTCGGCGCCGTGCGCTGTTTCCGATTTCGCTCCGGCAAACCTGGGGCAGCGGAGGGTGCGCCCAGGCTGGAAAGTTCGTTCCCGATTTCCTTCAAGCTGTTGGCCGCAAGGCCTAACGGTCCTTCCGTGGGAATGCGAAGCGCTTCCATCTTGGCGTTAATGTTCTGGCGGTACCTGGGAAGATCCCCGGCGACGTCCACGAGCTGAACTACGATGATCCAGCCAACGCAGCCGGCCACCGCCATCACTACCAGGACCGTCACAACAACAGACGGTACTCGGCCGATGCGCGTTCTTTCGAGGAGCGCGACCACAGGGCTCAAAACGAACGTCAGAACGAGGGCAAATGCCAGGGGGATCAGAATTGCGCGGGCAAAGTACAGCACCGCGATGGCGCCAAACAGCATGACCATCGCCCACTGATTGGAGTTGGGGAGGTGGTGGTGCGATGCGCCGATGTCCACCGGTATTGTCGCCGGACCCCTCTCGGGGCGCTTGAGGAAGAGCAATCGGTTCCAGGAGAAAGCCATGTCAGTGGCGCCAAAAGTGCATGGTACCAATACTCACAGGGGTGTGGCGCCTGCGGGCCTCCGCGCCTGTGTTACCATTCGCTGACGAGCGATTACTAATGAGAGAAGTCGACTTGCTGATCGGGGGCATAATCGTCGGGCTGATGATTGCGATCCCCGTGGGACCGGTAAACATCTTGTGCATTCACCGGACGCTCGAGTCGGGATGGAAGTCGGGCGTGATCTCCGGACTGGGAGCGGCGGCGGCCGATATGCTGTACGGCGGTGTCGCGGGCTTCAGCATCACACTCATCGTCCAGTTCGTGGTGCGGGAACAATTCTGGATTCGCTTTTTCGGCGGCATTCTGCTGATCGTGATCGGCATCTTTTACTTCTTCAAGCGGCCCCAGCCGCTGAACGCGCAAACCGAGGACCGTGGCAGCCCGTACTCGGACATGAGGTCGACATTTCTCTTGACCATGACAAATCCGACGACGGTGCTGTCGTTCCTCGCCATCCTGGCGGCGCTCGGCATGGGGAATCAAAGACAGTGGTGGTTGACCGTGTTTCTGGTAGGCGGGATCTTCTGCGGTTCGATGGTGTGGTGGATTGTGCTGAGCGGCATCGTGAACCGCTTCCGCGACCGGTTCAACGACCGCACCCTGATATTGATGAACCGCATCGCCGGAATTGCGATCGGCGGGTTCGGCGTAGCCGCATTCGTTTTTCTCCGCACTTGACATTCTGAGACTTGTCCTCAGTTCACGGATTGCAGCAGCGCGTCGATCTTGGCGATGTATTTCTTCGCGCGCCTCTCTGCGGTAGACTGAACCTGTGGTCTACGAGTGGCATGCGGCGAAGGCCAAGGCCAATCTCCAGAAGCACGGCGTGTCCTTTGACGACGCGGCGACGGTTTTCCTCGATCCCCTGGCCTTGACGTATCCCGACCCATACCACTCCGGCGAGGAGGAGCGCGAGATTACGATCGGTCGAACCGCTGGACATCGGGTTGTCTTCGTGTCGCATTGCCAGCGTGGAAACCGCCTTCGGATCATCAGCGCACGAAAGGCGACCAGAAGAGAGCGTGGCCAATATGAAGAAGGCATCGGCAAAGAGATTGGATGACGGTTTGCGTCCGGAATACGACCTCTCCCAGCTTAAGGGCGGCGTTCGCGGCAAGTACTACCGGCAGGCGGCCGCCGGGACCAACCTCATGTTGATCGAGCCGGAACTCGCGGAGGTGTTCCGCGACGCGGAATCGGTGAACCGCGCGCTGCGGCTCCTGGTCGATACGGCGGAAGCGGCTGCCGGCCCGACCCGCCGCCGGCATGGCGCACCTGGCAAGCACAAACGGACAGGCTGAAGTCACTGCTTCTTGTGGTGCCGTCCGCGGTTGGCAAGCCTCAGTTCGCCGTTTGCAGCAGCGCGTCGATCTTGGCGATGTATTTCTTCGCGCGTTCGGATTCCGCCATGTCGGGGTTGAGGCTGATGGTATCGGAAAAATGCTTGCGCGCCGGAACCAGCGGCTCCACCGCGCCCGACGCCTGCGCTTTGCTGGTGTAGCTCAGCGCCAGCGCGAAATGCGCGTAGGGGTCTGATGGATCGTAAGTCAGCGCCTTCTGGCAGTAGCCGATGGCGGTGTCGAAATTGTTCAGCAGCCGCTGGCTGTCGCATAGCCCGAAATACGCCAGGCTGCGCAGGTCCTGCCAGACATCGCGTTGCGCGGCGCGTTTCTTGCGGCCGAATCCCACCAGAAACCCGAGCACGTAGTAATTCATCTTGCCGGCTAGCTTGCTGTCGAAATCGCTCAGTCTCAGGTACTGCTGGTAGGAATCGCAGGCCTCCCGATACTTGCCGCTGAGCCGCAGGCTCTCCGCCAGCCAGAAATTCGCTTCGGCATTGCCGGGGGTGAGTGCGATGGCCTTGCGCGCCGCCTCGATCGAATCCGGGTAAAGCTCCTTCATGCGCAGCGCCTGCGCCAGCAGGTACCACGCCAGCGCGTGCTTGGGGTCGCGCTGCACCACCGCATTCAACTGGCGGATGGATTCGTCGAGCGCTCCCTTATCCAGCAGCATGCCTCCCAGGGTGGCGCGCGCCTCGAGATAATCCGGATCGATCTCGATGGCCCGCCGCATCCATTTTTCGGCGTCCTGGTCCTGGAAGAGATCGCGGTCGACGCGGCCCAGGTAGAGGGCCGCCTGGCTGTAGTTGGGGTCCGCCTGGAGCGCCGCCTGGAAGCTCTCGGCGGCTTTGCGGTAGTCCTCGGGCGTTCCCTTGTTGTAGCGTTCCAGTCCCTTGTCGAACTGCTCGGCGGCGGCGCGCGGGCGGCGGCGCACGATCAGAATCTTCAGCGTGACGGTGACCTCCTGCCCCGGGTAAACCATCTCCTCGCGCGGCCCGTCGGGCTCATAGCCCATGTGGACCCCCTTGACCGTGTGCGCGCCGGGGCGCAATCCCGGCAGGCGCAGCGGCGTCCCCTTGTTCACCACTCCCACCGTCGTGCCGTCGACCGATACCTCGACTCCGTCCATGTTGGCCTCGAAAATCAAGGTGCCGTCTTTGGGTGGCGGAGGGGCCCCGGGACTGGCGCCGTTGGGCAGGTACGCCAGCAGCATGTTGGGGTCGAAACTGCCGCGCTCGGAGGTGGGGTTCTGCTGCGCGTTGGTGGCCTCGCGCACGTTGCGGCGGACGTATTCGGCCAGCTCGTCGGCGGTCACAATGCCGTCGCGCGACTGGTCCGCGGCGCCTTCGAGCCCTTTCACCACGTAGTAGGTGAAGATGCCGTGCCCGCCGCCCCAATCGGCGCTCTCGAAGGAACGCTCGCGGTCGCGGCTGGCGGTGAGCGAGAACATCGAGCTGCTCAGATCGAGCAGCGCGCGGCTCACCGCGGCGCGGTCGGCCTCGGGCGTGATGGCTCCGCTGTGGCAGGCGTCGGTGAGCAGCACTTTCCATTTCGCCTTGATGCGCGCGCCGATCACCGAGCCCAGCGTCTCCATGGAGTATCCCGTGCCCGCGATGTTGCCCGGGTCCAGATCGTAGGGCGCCAGGTACGCCCGTCCGCTGGAGACGAAACCATGGCCCGCGAAGTAGACCAGCACCCGGTCGTCGCCGTGCGCCGCCGCCGGCAGCCACTCCTCGAGCTCGTGCCGCAGGTTGGCCAGCGTGGCCCTCGCTCCCACCAGCTTGTGGACGTTCTCGGCGTGGAAGTTGCCGCCTTCCGGGCTGATGAGAATCGAGTACATGGATTCGGCGTCGCGCTCGGAGAATAGCAGTTGATCTTTGGCTTCGAGGTTCCTGTAAGTGGCAATCCCCACCACCAGCGCGTAGGAGCGCGGGATGGCCACGGCCGCGGGCTTGACCTCGGCCGCGCCGCCTTCGTACTTCAGATCCCGCGGCTGCTGCTGCGCCGTCGCCATCCCCGCCGCCAGTGTCAATATCGCCAATACTCGAACGCGCATGGCTGTCACCTGTGGGCCACTCGGAACTCGTAAATCACCGGCCCGCCGATCGGCGCCGGAGACGCGATCACGGAGGAATTCTGTTCGCGGATGAACATCAGCTCGCGCGAGGCCGCCCCCGGCACCCCGCTCAGGTTCTCCGGCAGTTTCTCGGCGGGTTTGACGCCCTTCGGCCCCGCCGAGCTGTCCACGCACTCCCCGCGAGCTTTGAAAACGGTGTCGTCGCAGCGCGGCGTCAGGCGCGGCGGAACCGGGCCGCTCTTGGGGGGCGGAGGCAGCGGTTGATACTTTGGCTGCGCGCCCAGCGCCAGCGGCGTCACCAGCCAGTAGAGGACGTCATAGCCCGGAGGCCCGGTGATCCGAAACCATCCCTGCGTGGCCGGAACCACGTACTCCGCGCCCGCCTCGATGCGGTTCTGTTCCCCGGTATCCTGGCGCGGGAACAGCGTCTCGTAGTTGCCCGAGGTGGCTTGATTCATGACGTAGAGGTAGCCATCGAAGTTGGCGCGGAAACGAAAGCGCACGCGGTCGCCGGTGTCGAACACCAGGCCCGGATCGACGGCCCGCCAGTTTCCGCTTTCCTGCCGCTCGAGCGTGAGCTCGATCCGGTTCGGCCCCTGCGCCGCAACGGCTGTAGCCAGCATGAAGAAGACAATTAGGCCGCGGATGAAAGCCGATGAACGCGGATAAGAATTTCTCTTTCTTTGTCTTTGCTTATCCGTGTTCATCGGCGTTCATCCGCGGCCATTACTCTTCTTACCGGTGCTTCAGTGTCACATCGGCCACCAGCCGCGACTCGGGGCTGCCCGTGGAATTGACTATGTAGACAGCTTTCTCCTTCTTGTCTCCCGGCGTGGAATCGTCCACTTTCTCGAACACCAGGTCGCGCGCGTACACCTGGTTGCGCAGGCGGCCCACCAGCGCGTCGTCCACCGGCGGCACGTTCAGGGTCAATATGAGGTGCTTCGGTGGTTCCTTGAGGTTGCCGCTCCCCAGCGAGTAGATCAGTTGTTCCAGGCTCGGCTCGGGATGGCGCGAGAGCACAATAAACAGGCGCTCCTCTCCGGCCTGCTCGTCGAAGGCAAAGCGGCCCGGCGGCGGCGGTATCAGGGTCTGCCGGCCGCTGCTGACGCGATTCGAGCCGTCCGCAATCTCGGCGCTGGGGAACAGCACTTTCCACGATCCGCTGGTGCCCTTCATGACGATATACAAGTACCCCTCGTCGTTCGACTGGGCAGCCACGCGAATGCGGTCGCCGGAGCGGAAGACGGTATCGGGGTCGACTTCCCGGTATTCGTCCCCGCCGGCGTTGCGCAGAAAGCTGTACCGCAACCCCAGCGGTTTTTCCGGGGCATAGGCCACCTGAACGATAGCCGTGCTGGCCGGCGTGCCTGAAAAGTCGCCGTTGAGTCTGGCGGGAATGGTCGGTGGCGGGCCGGCCTTGGGCGCCGCCGTGGCCGCTTCCGCCGCCACGGCCGGTTGGGCGGGTGCGGCCGGCCTGGCCGCCGGCTTCCTCACCGGCTTGGCTTCCGGGGCCTTGGCGGGCGCCGGAGGCGCGGTCTCCGCGTAGAACAACTCCCGCGCGGAAAGCTTTTTGCCGTTCTGCGGGGCCGTTTGTGCCATGACGCCGGCCGCCACCAGGAAGAACCCACAAGTCCATCTTCCGGTCTGCATACCTTTTCTCCCGGGCATGGTTGCCCCTGCCCTATAATAATTATGCTTCCAATTCAGTTCGTTAGCGACTATCATTGCATTCCAGGTAAGGAGGATGCCTAATGAGTACCCACCCTCGAGTACCCCGAGCGTCACGCCTATTATGCGCGATGCTCGCGGAGATCATCGCCATCACATACGGCACACCGCCGGTACGCGCGCAAGCGCCTGAGCCCAAACAATTAAGCATCTCGATTCTGGAGGGCGAAGGCGCCATCAACAACATCCGCCAGCGCACGGCAAGAGAAGCCATCGTGCAGGTGCAAGACGAAAATCATAAGCCGGTAGCCGGCGTGGCGGTCACGTTCTTCCTCGCCGACCACGGCGCCAGCGGGGTTTTCTCCAACGGCAGCCGGAGCATGACTGTACTAACCGATACCAATGGCCAGGCCGCGATGCACGGCATGGTGCCGAATAAGGTGGCCGGGAAAATGGCGATTCGCGTTGCCGCCAATTACAAGGGCGTGAACGCCAATGCCGTTATCACCCAGCAAAACGCCGCTGGAGCGGCGGCCGGCGGCGCCGCCATCTCCGGCAAGGTCATCGCTCTGATCGTAGCCGTCGTCGCCGGAGCGGCGATCGGCGCCATCGTGGCCACCCAGAGCGGCGGATCCCCGACTCCCCCGCCGCCTGTCGTGGTCACCATCACCTCGGGCACGCCCACGGTGGGGCATCCCTAATAGGCGCTACTGGAAAACGGAGGTATCGAACATGAGACAAAAATGGTTGCTTCAGATGGTAATGGCGGTTGCTCTTGCGGATGTCGCCGCCGCCCAGGCCGTGCCCGCCCTGAGCGGTCCCACCATGGGCCTGGTCTTCGACTCGTCTCAATCGGCTCTGCGGCCCATCAGAGGGATTCCCGGCGCGGCCACCTTGGGCGATCCCGTGAATCTCGGGTTTGCGATTGCCTCGGCGACCGTCTCACCGCGGCAGGATTATGCCCTCGCGTTGAAGGCGGACGATTCCTCTCTGGTGCTGGTGCGCGCCGGCGGCGCGTCCGTCGCCATCCCCGGGACTCGGCCCGCGCCCGCGCTCATGGTCTTCAGTCCGGCGGGCACCACCGCCGCGCTCTATGACTCCGGCGCCGGCCGCGTGCAGATCCTGACCGGCCTGCCGGACGCCGCCGCGGTCCAAAGCGACGTCGATATTTCGGCCCTGGCCGACCCGGTGGCCGCCCTGGCGGTGGACGACGCGGGCACTTCGCTTCTGCTCGCGGCGGGCGCAGTGGAAACGGTTTCCCTCTATCGCATCGCCATGGATGGCGCCCCGCAATTCCTGGCTGCCTTTCGCAGCGTCGCGGCGCTGCGCCTATCGGGTACCGGGCGCGAGGCTCTGCTGGCGGACTCGACCGCCGGCGCGGTGTACCGCATACGCGATTTGGCGGGAGCCGGCAATATTGAGATGATTGCGTCCGGGCGCGACGGCCTGGGCGCGCCCATCGCCATTGAGACCGATTCCGCGGGACGCATCTTCGTGGCGGATCAAGCGGGCAATCTGACCATTCTCGACCGCGGCCGCGGCTCCGTCGTGTCCCTTCCTTGCGGTTGTGCGCCGGCCGGTTTGTTCCGGCTCTCGGGAACCGCGGCATTCCGGCTCACGGAGCCGTCCGGCGCACCCATGTGGGTGCTGGATGCCTCCGGCGCCGATGCGCGCATTGTGGCCATTCCACCGGGCGCGCCGCCAGTGGCGCCGGCGGCGGATAACGGAGGCCCCCAATGAAACGCTTCTCTCTGCTGCTCCTGCTGCCGCTCGCCAGCGGCGCCCTGTTCGCCCAGACCACCATCACTCCGGCTACGCTGCCCAACGGCACTTTCGGCGTCTCCTACTCGGCGAACATGACCCTCAGCCCCGGAACATACGTGGCGGCCTGGTCCATCAGCGCTGGGTCGCTCCCTCCCGGCTTGAACTTGAGCCCCGCCACTGGGACCAGCGCGACCGCGACCATCAGCGGAACGCCCATTGGCGCCGGAACCTATACCTTCACGGTCCAGGCCAACCTCGGCACGAACCCCAACGCGGCGCCGATCCTTGTGACACACGCTTACACCATCGTGATCGCCGCCGCACAGGCTCCGCCCGTCTCCATCTCTCCGTCGAGTCTTCCCAACGGCGCCGTCGGAACGGCATACTCGCAGGTCCTGACGGCTTCCGGCGGATATGGCGCCGGAACCTACACCTTCTCGATAGATCCCTCGAGTCCAGGCTCGCTGCCCCCAGGGCTCACCATCACTACCACCGGTCCCACCACGGGTGCCATATGGGGGACACCCGTTCAGGCAGGGATCTTCATTTTCGGCGTGCGCGTGACGAGCCAAACGGCCAATGGCGCGTCCGTCTACGGTACCCAGGGCTATGCCATCACGCTCACCGGGCCCCCACCGGCTATCGCCACCACGAGCCTGCCCGCCGGGACCGTCGGCGTGCCCTACTCGCAGGCTTTGGCCGCCACCGGAGGAGCCCCGCCGTATACCTGGCAACTGACAGGTGGAAGCCTGCCCGGCGGCCTGCTTCTGAACTCTCCCGGAAACCTCTACGGTACGCCTACCGCCGCCGGCTCCTTCACGTTCCAGGTCACGGTTAGCGATTCCCAACAGGGCACTGCCTCCGGCAGTTTCACCGTCGTGATCGCTCCGGCCGCGCTCGTCATCACGACGACTTCGCTGCCCGCCGGGACCGTGGGGACCTCCTACACGGCTACCACCCTCGCCGCGGCCGGCGGGACTCCGCCGTACACCTGGTCCGTGGCCTCGGGCGCTCTTCCGAGTGGCCTCTCAGTCAGCTCCGCCGGCGTCATATCCGGCACGCCGACCGCCGCCGGAACCTTCTCCGTTACCTTGCAGGTGAACGATTCGGTGCGGGGCATAGCCACCAAGGCCTATAGCGTCACGGTGGCCGCCACGGCGGCGCTCTCCATTTTCAACCAAACTCCGCTCCCGGGCGGTGAAGTCGGCGTTGGCTACACACAGGCGTTTGTCGCCACGGGCGGGACTCAACCCTACCAGTGGTCTGTCTCCGCCGGCACGGTGCCGCCCGGTCTCACTCTGGTATCCGGCTTCACATTCCCGGCGCTCACTGGAACTGGCGCCAATCTCAATTCCACGGCGGGCTTGGCCGATTACGGTACCCGTTTGAAAGCCATGTTTAACAACGTTGCGGCCGGTGTCCGCATTTATGTGTCGACGGCGAACGTCGTCAACCTGAATGCCGGCAGCCTCGCCGGAACGCCCACGGCGGCCGGGACATTCAACTTCACCGTCCAGGTGGCCGATTCGGCGAAGGCCACAGTCACCAAGGCATTCACCATGACTGTGATCGCCGCGGTGAAGATCATTACGGCTCCGCCTATGCCGGACGGAGTTACCGGGGCCCCGTATACGCAGCAGTTTCTGGCTAGCGGCGGACTCACTCCTTACGTGTGGAGTATCGCCGGCGGTTCCATCCCGAGCGGGCTGAGCTTGAGCACGGCGACCGGCCTGCTTTCCGGCACTCCGACTACTCCCGGAACCTACACCGTCACCATCGGTGTCACCGATCAGAACAAGCAGACCGACAGCGCGTCCTACACCATCAGGATTGTTGCGCCGCTCTCGATTACCACCCAAACTCCGCTCCCGGGCGGCGTGGTTGGCGTGGCTTACACCCAAACATTTGCCGCCACGGGCGGGACTTCACCCTACCAGTGGTCTGTCTCCACCGGCACGGTGCCAACCGGTCTCACGCCGAATTCCACAGCCGGCAGCCTCACGGGAACGCCCACGGCGGCCGGGACATTCAACTTCACCATGCAGGTTGTCGATGCGGCCGGGCGCAGCGCGACCGCGCCATTCACCATCACGGTCACTGCCGCGCTGACCATCACTACGGCGAGCCCGCTGCCAAACGGCACCGTGGGCACCGCCTATAGCCAGACGCTGACTGTGGCCGGGGGAACTGGGCCGTTCACCTGGGGGATTTCCACGGGGTCGTCTACGGGGACAACGCCACCCGGAATCCCGCTGAATTCATCCACCGGCAGCCTCGCGGGAACGCCCACGGCGCCGGGCACATTTACCTTCACGGTGGGTGTGACGGGCGGAGGCCAGAGTGCCTCGAAGGTATTCACCATTACGGTGGTTCCGCCGCCTGGGCCGCCTGTCATTATTACAGTGTCGCCGACTACGCCCGCGCCCGCCACGCAACCGGCTCTGGGGATCAGCATCGGGAATGCGTATCCGCTCGATTTCACCGGGCAGATCACCTTAACCTTCGCTTCCGATTCCCCTTCTACGGACGACCCGGAAGTGGTGTTTCTCACTGGCGGGCGCACCGTCAGCTTCACCGTGCCGGCCAATACCACCCAAGTGGTCTTTAGCGGCGCCACGCCCGGCGTGCAGATCGGCACCGTGTCCGGAACCATCACCCTCACTCTGAAGCTGACGACGACTGCCACGGGCATCGACATCACGCCTTCGCCGGCGCCGTCCAGCACGCTACGCATCGCCAAGAGCGCGCCGGTGATCGCGAGCGCCGCGGTCACCCGCACCAGCGGCGGCTTCAACCTGGTGGTGGTGGGGTACGCCACCTCGCGCGAGATGGTCTCGGCCAACGTCGGGTTCACCGCGGCTGCCGGCGTGACCCTGGCCAGCAATCAAGCCACCATTTCGCTATCTTCGGTTTTCACGACTTGGTATCAGAGCTCCGCTTCCGCCGCGTATGGAAGCCAGTTCTCGCTGACGATGCCCTTCACCTTTACGAATGGCACTAACCCGCTGACCTCCGTCTCGGTGCAGCTCACCAACGCGCAGGGCAGCTCCACGACGGCCAACGCCACCTACTAAGGCCTTGCGCGATCTTTACGACGAGGTTCCTTATCCGAGTCTGCCGCGCCCGCAGTCGCACCCCTCGCGCATAGCGGCCCTGGCGGCCATCGCGGGAATGACGCCGCCGCCAGTCGGCCGATGGCGCGTGCTCGAAATCGGCTGCGGCGACGCGTCGAACCTGCTGCCGCTGGCTTTCGAATACCCGGAGGGCCAATTCACCGGCGTGGACCGGGCCGCCGTTCCCCTGGCGCGGGGGCGCGACGCGGCCGCGAAACTCGGCCTCGCCAACCTGGAGTTGTACCAGGCCGATCTGCTCGGCTGGAAGCCCGATGGCGAGTTCGATTATGTCATTGCCCACGGCTTCTATTCGTGGGTGCCTGGCGAGGTTCGTGACCGGCTGCTCGAGATCTGCGCCGCGGTGCTTTCCCCAGGCGGCGTCGCTTATGTCAGCTACAACGCTCTGCCGGGAAGCCACCTCCGGCGCTACGTGTGGGATCTTCTGAAATTCCACACCCAGCACGCGGCTTCGTCGCGGATCCGCATCGAAAAGGCGCACGAGCTGGCGCGTCTGGTGGCCGCGCGTCCCGCCGACGGCCCCGGCCGCGCCGCCATCCGCAAAGAGATGGAGAATGTGCTCGAAAGAGGCGCTGAAGCCATTTTTCACGACGATTTGTCGGAGTTCAACGATCCCGTGTATCTGATGGATTTCATCCGGCACACCGCCCGCCATGGGTTGCAGTACCTGGGAGATGCCGAGCCGGCGCGCGACGATGTCCGCGAGCTCCCGTGGCCGGGGGAGGATTGGCTCAAGGCCCGGCAGTACGGCGATTTTCTGGCCTGCCGGAGATTCCGGGAGAGTATCCTCTGCCGGCAGGACATCCCGCTCGACCGGGTCCTTTCGTTGGACCGTTTCCAGCCGCTCGCTGCCGCCTCTCGCGTGAAACCGGGCGAGCCGCAGCCGGACGGCGCGCAGAAATTCGAGCTTTCGCAGGGCAGAAGCCTGACCACCAATCATCCCCTGGTCAAGGATGTGCTGTGTTTCCTGGCCTCTTGCTGGCCGGGCTCGGTTCCGGTAGCCGGCCTTCCCCTCCGCGGGTACCGCCCGGAGGACGCGGCTGATATGCTGATGCGTCTGGTGGAGGCCGAGGCCATCGAGCTATGGCAGCAGCCGCCCCGAGTGGCCACGGCGATCGGCGAGCGGCCGGCGGCGAGTCCGCTGGCTCGCTTGCAGCTTTCGCTCGGCCTGACCATGGTCACCAACCAGCGGCATCAGAGCATCGACCTCCCCGACGGGACCGCCCGCGCGCTGGTCTCTTTGCTTGATGGCACCCGCGACCGGGAGGCGCTGGTCGCCGCCATGGGGCGGGTTGCGCCGAGCCCAGAGGGCTCCCCGGCCGACTCGGCTGCTATCGAGAGGTCTCTCCAGATCAGTCTTCGGGAGATGCTGCGGTTGTGCTTGCTGGTAGGGTAGGCGTGCGCGGCGTATAATCTAGAGGATCACGGAGGCATTCATGAACTACGAAATCGGTTCCCGCGTCGGCGACTACGAGGTTCTGGAAGTCCTCGGTTCCGGAGGAATGGGGCGTGTCTACAAGGTCCGGAGTGTCATTTCCGACCGCGTTGAGGCCATGAAGGTAGTGTTGCCCGACCTCGACGGCGATGCCGAGCTCGCGGACCGGTTCATGCGCGAGATCAAGCTCCAGGCGAGCCTCGATCATCCCAACATTGCCGCCTTGCACACCGC
>PLMF01000157.1 GCA_003142355.1 Bryobacterales bacterium | reverse complement strand
TTGGTTGCGGCTATGCTGCTCTGGGGGGCAGGCCGTGGTTTTTCGTGGCCAATGGCCCCCTGCTCGCCGCTACCGCTCCAGCGCCACCTTTTCCCCCGTCCGGCAGGAGCGGTACACGGCCTCCACCACTTCCAGCGCCTGGTAGCCTTCTTCGCCGGAAACCAGCGGCTGGCGGCCCTTCGCGATGGCGTCGCCGAAATCCAGGAACTGCCGCTCGAACGGCTCCACCGAAATCGCCATGGGGTCCGACGCCCCGGAGGCCACTGCCTTCGCCACCGGCGCCGCCTCGCCTGAATCGTTGGCCACGTCCCAGGTGGTGAGCTTGTCGCCGGTAATGATGGCCGTACCTTTCGTGCCGTGGAACTCGGTCCGTTCGGGGTATCCCGGCCAGAGCGCCGTCGATGCCTGAATCACGCCGGTGGCGCCGCTGGCATACCGCAGCACGGCGTTGACTACGTCCTCGGATTCGATCTTGTGCCGCGCGCCCAACTGCCACTCGCCGAACACCTCCGCCACCGGGCCGGCCAGCCAGCGCAGAATATCGATCTGGTGGATCGCCTGGCTGATCAGGGCGCCGCCGCCTTCGGTCTTCCAGCTCCCCTTGATGGGCCGCGAATAGTATTCGGGCGAGCGGTACCACTTCACGTAACAGTCGCACTGGAGCAGTTTGCCCAGGCGGCCGGCGGCGATCGCTTTCGAGAGGAACAGGCTGGCGTCGTCGAACCGGTGCTGGCTCACCACGCCCAGCAGGATGCCCCCGCGATGCGCCGTCTCGATCATCCGGCGCGCGGTCGCGAGGTTGGTCGACATGGGTTTCTGCACCTGCACGTGCTTCCTGGTTTGGGCGCAGATTTCGATGGGTTCCATGCGGAAATCCGGGAACGTGCACACGTCCACGTAATCCACATTGGGGTGGCGGCACACCTCTTCGTAGGTGCGGACGAACTCCACGCCGTGCTGGTCCGCGAACTTGTGTCCCGCCGGCTCGTAGATGTCCGTGCACACCGTCAACTGGTATCCGATGTTTTTGTAGGCCCGCGCGTGCATGTGCGAAATCGCGCCGGTGCCGATCATTCCGACTCGCATAAGGTTAACGACCATTCTACCGATTACCGGGTGGCGCGCCACACCCCGCGTGTGCGGTTACAATAGGGATCACGCATGAAGCGCCAATTTGTAGTTCTCGCCGCCGTCCTTGCGGCCTTGCCGCAGTTCTCCTGCCGCCACAAGCCGCCCGCCAACGTCGCGGCCGAAGTGAACAACCACGCCATCACCTACGCTGAACTCGACAAGACCTACAAATCGCAGTTCCCCCAGGCCGTCGAGGGGACCAACGAAGACCAGGTCATGTCGCAGAAGNNGACGCCGACGTCGATACGGAATTCAACAAGATCAAAGCGCCCTACACCAAAGAGGAATTCGAGAGCCAGATCAAGGCGCGCAACATGACCGTGGACGACTTGAAGTCCCAGCTTCGCCGCGATCTCACCGTCAACAAGCTGATCAACAAGGAAATCACTTCCCACATCGCCATCACCGACGCCGACGTGGCCAATTACTACAACACCAACAAGGCCAGCTTCAACCTGGTCGAGCCGCAGGTCCACATGGCGCAGATCCTGGTGACTCCCTTCGCCAACCCCAACGTCCGCAATCTGAAGAACAGCAAGGCCAAGAACGAAAGCGAGGCCGTGACCAAGATCACCGACATCATGGCCCGCCTGAAACGCGGCGAGGATTTCAGCATGCTGGCGCAGAATTACTCCGAAGATCCCGATTCCGCTCCCAATGGCGGCGACATGGGGTTCATCCCCGAATCCACTCTGGAGAAGGCCAACCCCGAGCTGCGCAAGCTGGTAGCGTCGCTTTCGCCGGGCAGTTTCTCGCCCATCCACACGCAGGAGGGCTACCGCATCCTGAGGGTGATCGCCAGGGAACCGGCCGGCCAGCGCGAGCTAAACGACCCGCGCGTGCAGCAGAACATCCGCGAGACGCTGTTGAACCGCAAAGACCAGCTCTTGAAAAACGCCTACTATGAAGTGGCGCGCAACGGCTCCAAGGTGGAAAACTACCTCGCGAGCAGCGTCATCGAAAACGCGGGAAAAACCAAGTAGGGGCCGCCCCTACCGCCGCCGTCGCATCTCGTAAAGGTAGATGAAGTGCTCCGTCTTGCCGGTCTGCAGGACGATCGCCTCCACCGGCTTCCAGCCCTTGATCGGGAATTCGTAGCAGACTACGCGGGAGCCGGGCTTCAGGTACTTCTCCAGATTGGGCTTCAGCCGCTCGTTGGAACTGGTAAGCAGGTACATCGTCACCACATCGGCGGGACTGAGGTCCACCCGCAGCGCGCTGCCCTCCACCATGCTGACGCGGTCTTCCAGGCCCAGCGACTTGATCCGCTCCCTGGCCTTCCGGCAGAGGTCCGGCCGAATCTCCACTCCCACGCCCCTGGCGCCGAACTTCTGCGCCGCCGTGATCACGATGCGGCCATCGCCGCTGCCCAGATCGTACACCACGTCGCCCGGCTTCACATGGGCGGCCTCGAGCATTCTGTCGACGGCCTCCTGCGGTGTCGGGATGTAAGGCGCCAGATTGTCGGCAGGCCCGAACTGTTGAGCGCCGGCAGGGAGCGTGCCCGCCGCCAGCAGCAGCGCGATAGGGAAAACCCGCATGGATCACTGTGAGGACGCGTCTCGGCTGCCCGTGCCCCCAACTTTCGATTTTACTATACGGCCGATAATCTCGGCCCATGCAAAGAACAGGTCCCGGGGTCGGCTGATGGTATACTCGGCGCCTTTCATGTACCGGACCGTGTTGCCGATTGCGTCCCGCCAGGGATTGGCCTGCGGGTTCAGGTTGTAGTTCATGTAAAACACGGGGAACTTCACGTCCCCCAGTTGTTTCAACGCGTCTTGCGGCAGGGCTTCGTCGAGCATCACCTTCGGTCCAGCGAAGATCACGGCGTCCGGCTGCTCTCTGTCATCCTTGATCTCCCGCGTAATGAAGCTAGCCAGGAACTCCGTATCCCCGTGCTTCTGGCTCAGCCGTTTGAGATCCACGGTGCCTAGATTCAGCTTGCCCAGCGCTTCGCCGAGGGCGGGGAAGTCGATTTGCGAAGCCGCCTCCTGCCGGTAGATCACGCGCTGCTCCTGCATGTTGAACGCGACNNGCGTTGGTGTCGAGCGGCTGCAAGGTGGCCGATTGCGAGTTCTGCGGTGCGAAATTGACGACCACCTTCACGTTGAGCGGACCCTCGTGCTGCTCGCGCTCCACGGGAGGCTCCTGCTTGAATGGCTCGCTGTCGGCCGGCTGCACCACGTGAGGAGGGATGTCCAGCGCCATCTGCCTGTCCTTGGCGGGCAGGCTGGCTTCGGTGTCCCAGTTCGAGGAGCACACGCGTTCCGCGCGGTCGCGCATCATCCAGTCGACGTGGTACTTTCCTTCCCCAACGTCGACAATGCCTTGCAGAACGGCGTCGCCATGCGCGTCATCTTCGATTGCCGGCACGGACACGTGCTGCGAAAAGTAGACCGGTTCATCGGGATGGTCCTCCGGAACCACGCGGAAAACCATGGTGAGCCGGTTCTCCGNNTTGGCGGGCACTACCGTACAGGGAAGGTCTTTGCGCGTCTCCTGCGATTCCAGAATGGCGGCATCCGTGCCGAAGAGCCGGACTTGACCTCCCGGTTCGGAAGCCGGCATCGGAACCTGGGCCGAAAGCGCGCTGCCACCCAGCAGGAGCGCACACATCAGCAACCCCGTTCTTCCTGCGCGATCGCACCCGATCCGGAACCTGAGAATCATCGCCATTGCGGTGAGCACGTTACGTACCAGCGTCTCCGCCACACAGCCGGCTTCTGCAAGTATTATGGCGCATATTTCAGAAAGTGCATAGAGCTAAATTGTGCGCGCCCGGCCCGCGTGCGTAGAATGAAGTCAGAGAGGCACTCGGAGGATATCCGGAATGGACCGCACCAAAACCCAGAACGACGAAATCCCGTCGCCGGATGGACTTTCGCCGGAGACTATCATTAGCCCGGATACGCGCCGCAGCCAGCGGATTCCGCCGGGACAGTCGCGCACCCGGAAGTGGCCCGTGCTGGACGCCAGCGGCCCCCCTGCCATCGACCTCGATCAGTGGCGCTTCCGGGTGGCGGGCCTGGTGGGCACAGAGGTCCAGTGGGACTGGCAGGAGTTTACGGCGCTTCCACGGGTCGACGTCTTTGGGGACTTTCATTGTGTAACACGATGGTCCCGGCTCGGAAACCTGTGGCAAGGCGTCTCCACCCGTGAGCTGATCCGGCGCGCCGGCGGGGCCCGGAGGGAAACGCACTACGTGATGGTTCACGGATATGACCAGGGTTGGACTACCAATCTGCCGCTCGAACACTTCCTGGCGGAAGACGCGCTTGTGGCGATACTCCACGACGGTGAGTCCATTTCGACGGAGCACGGCGGCCCGGCGCGTTTGATCGTGCCGCGCCTGTACGCCTGGAAGAGCGCCAAGTGGGTGGCCGGGGTGGAACTGGTCGAGCACGACCGGCCCGGCTTCTGGGAAGCCAACGGATACCATATGCGCGGCGACCCCTGGACCGAGGAGCGGTACGGATTGTGACCGTCAGAGCCGCGACCGTCAGGGAGCGGTGGGCCGGCTTACTGGAGTGTCGCTATCCGGGGCCTTCAGCCGGCGCCGCGCCACGTGGGGCTCCCGCTGGATCTCATCCAACATGCTGGTGGCGTGGACGCTGGCCGGTTCGAAGTCGTGTGAATTCAGCGCGTCCCGAACTTCGTTCAGCCGCCCTTCATAGGCCGGGAATTCCACCAGTGTGACCGTCTGGGTTTCCTCCCGCCCATCGGCGGCCAGGTACACCACGGCGGCGTCGTGATAGATCTGTGGGTTGATCGGAAAGCTGGTCTGCGCCAGCGCTTCCAGCAGCGACTCCAGGCGGCGCGGGTCCACCGCGATCGAAACACAAACCAAAGCTCCTTCGCGGCCGGACAGCGAAGGGCTGGCTGGCAATGTCTTAGGCCAGACGCTCATCGATTCCTCCAGCATCCGGCGACGGGGGCCGCCCGAAAACAAAAAACCCTGGAGCCCAAAGGCGCCAGGGTCGAAATGTCCTCGAACAGACCGACTCGCCTTTAGCACTTTTTTTTCCGTGGTTGCAATTAGCCAGGCTCGAAGAGCCTTAAATCAATCCACGTCGAATTCAGATTACCACTACCGGGGGTGGCGAAGCAACCCCGTCTCAAGCTGAGTTCGCCAAACAGCTAAAGCTGGCCTTCCCGCTGTTGAGCGATTTTGCCAGGCGGGAGGTGATCGCGAAGTATGGCGTGCTCTGGCCCGACCGTGGTTATGCGAACCGGGCTACGTTCGTGGTCGACAAGGAGGGCAAGATCGTACACATCGAGGAGGGTAGTGGCGCCCTCGATCCGACCGGCGCGGAAACCGCTTGTAGCCGGATGGCCCACAAGGCACAGCAGGGGTCGGGCCAAGCCGCCATGCCCGGCCCCTACTTTGCCAGGCCGAAGAAGTCCGGATCGAGAACCACCGGCGTCTTCTTCTGCAGTTCTTCCAAGGTCTTCTGTGCCTGCTCGGGGCGCATGCGCCGCTCCAACTCCGGCCGCACGTCCTCGAAGCTCTTGGACTCTTTAGCCTCGAGCTTGATCACGTGGTAGCCGAACGGAGTTTTCACCGGTTCGCTGAGATCTCCGGGCTGCATAGCGAAAGCGGCCTCCTCGAATG
>PLMF01000103.1 GCA_003142355.1 Bryobacterales bacterium | reverse complement strand
ATCCAGCGCCAGCCGGGAACCAACACCATCGAAGTGACCGATGGCGTCAAGCACCTGCTTCCGCTGTTCCAGACGGAACTGCCGGCCGCGGTCAACATGGATGTCCTGTACGACCGGTCCGACACCATTCGCGAGTCCTTCAACGACGTGAAGTTCACCATGATCCTGACGCTGGGCCTGGTGGTCGGAGTGATTTTCCTGTTCCTGCGGAACATTTCGGCCACCACCATCCCCAGCCTGGCGCTGCCCTTCTCCATCGTCGGGACCTTCGCNNGACGACGCCATTGTCATGCTGGAGAACATTGTCCGCCATATTGAACACGGCGAAAGCCCGTTGCTGGCGTCGCTCAAGGGCTCGGGCGAGATCGGTTTCACCATCGTATCCATGACGCTGTCGCTGGCGGCGGTGTTCATCCCGGTGCTGTTTCTGGGCGGCGTGCTGGGCCGGCTGTTCAAGGAATTCGCCGTCACTATCACCGTCGCCATTCTGATTTCCGGCGTGGTATCGGTGACGCTGACGCCCATGCTGTGCAGCCGTTTCCTGCACGCGGCGCACGAGGAGAAGCGCGGCCGGTTCCATCGCATAACGGAAGGTTTCTTTTCGGGAATGCTGCGGGTGTACGACCACTCGCTCAAGGTCGTGCTGCGTCACCGTCTGGCGATGATGGCGAGCTTTGTAGCCGTGCTGGGGGCCACCGTTTACATGTTCATGACCATCCCCAAAGGTTTCATCCCCGACCAGGATACCGACCAGTTGCAGGTGTACACGGAGGCTGCGCAGGGCACTTCTTTCTTCCAGATGGCGGACTACGAGAAAGAGGTCGCCGACGCGGTGGCGCGGGACCCGAACGTGGATTCGCTGATGGCCAGCGTGGGCGGCACGACGGCATCCAACCTGGGCGGCCCCAACTACGGCCAACTGGTGATCCATCTCAAACCCCGCAATCAACGCGCCTTGGGCGTGAACGACATCATCAAGGAATTGCGCCCCAAGCTGGCCAGCTTTCCCGGAGTCAAGTCATACCTGCAAAATCCGCCCACCATCCAGATCGGCGGCCAGGTCACCAAGAGCCTCTACCAGTTCTCCATGCAGACGCCCGATCGGCCAGCGCTCGCCGCGGCGGCGGACAAGCTGGCTAAGCAAGTCGAGCGGCTTCCAGGGGTGGAAGATGTGACTACCGACGTGGCGGTTACCACCCCGCAAGTGAACGTCACCATCGACCGCGACAAGGCCGCCGTGGTGGGCGTCGACGCTGACCTCATCGAGAATGCCCTGTACGACGCTTACGGTCCGCGGTGGGTGTCGACCATCTACGGGTCGGTGAACGAGTACAAGGTGTTGTTGGAATTGGAGCCGAAGTACCAGGCCGACCCGCTCGCGCTCGGGCTGCTGTATTTCAAGACCAGCGGCGGCAAACTGGTTCCGCTCGACACCATCGCCGGCATCGTGACCGAGACCGGGCCGCAGACTATCAATCACTACGGCCAGCTTCCGTCGGCCACCATTTCGTTCAACCTCAAGCCCGGGGCAGCGCTGGGCGAAGTGGTGGATCAAGTGCAGGACCTCGCGCACCGCGAGTTGCCGGCGACCATCGGCACACAGTTCCAGGGCGCCGCCAAGTCGTTCCAGAGCTCGCTCGGCAACCTGTGGGTGCTGCTGATCATCGCGATCCTGGTGGTGTACATCGTGCTGGGTATCCTGTACGAGAGTTATATCCACCCCATCACGATTCTTTCGGGCCTGCCGTCCGCCGGTTTCGGCGCCCTGCTTACGCTGGTGGTCTTCCATATCGATCTGAGCATCTACGCGTTCGTCGGTCTGATCATGCTGATTGGCATCGTGAAGAAGAACGCCATCATGNNATGATGACCACCATGGCGGCCCTGCTGGGCGCGGTTCCGATAGCGCTCGGTGTCGGCGCCGGCGGTGAAGCGCGCCAGCCGCTGGGCCTGGTGGTGGTGGGCGGCCTGCTGTTCTCTCAGCTTGTAACCCTGTATCTCACGCCGGTGTTCTACATCTACATGTCGGCGCTCGAGCAATGGGTGCAAAGCTGGCGGCGCGGCCGCGGCCTGGCCACGGAAGTGGAGCAGACCGTCGCTTTTTAGCGGTCTGCCGAGCCCGCTGCGACGGGGCCTTGTTGACGTGAGCGGCGTGTCACGGGAGGAATGCTGCCTGGCCGCAAGCTCTTCCTGTTGACAATCAACAAGAGAGCCACTATACTCGTCTTGTGGACAATCAACAGGAAGGAAAGAGCGGCATGCGGCTCTACTGGTTGCTGACTCTCTCGCTCGTAGCAACCGGCCTCGCTTCGGCCGCGGATTTCACCGGAACGTGGAAGGCACAATGGCAGTTCCCGGGCCGGGAAGTAGAGATGACCTACACCCTCAAGCAGGTTGACCAGACACTGACCGGAACCATGCAAGGCGGCCAGAGCCCGAGCCTCGACATTAGTGAGGGCAAAGTTGCCGGCGATCGGGTGTCCTTCGTCCTGAAGGCGCCCGGTAGCGATATGAGGTTTGCCCACGAGGGTAAGGCGAAGGTCGAGGAGATCGAGTTCACCATTAAGCCCTGCGGTGATTTCCCGGGCGCGGTGGTGGTGGCCAGGCGCGTTAAGCCGTAGTCTCGCGAGAAAGCAGTCAGCCCATGTCACAAGACAAGACCGACATCCTCCAGGGCACTCTGGATCTCATGATCCTGAGAACACTTCATACGCTCGGCGCACTTCATGGGTACGGGATCGCGCAACGGCTGCAGCAGGTGTCCGACCAGATGCTGCATCTGAACCAGGGGACACTGTATCCTGCGCTGTTGCGCCTGGAACAGCGCGGCTTAATCCGGTCCGGCTGGGGCAAGTCCGAGAACAACCGGCGCGCGCGCTTCTATTCACTCACGGCCGCTGGCAGGAAGCAGTTGCGTGTCGAAGAGGCGAACTGGGTGCGGATGACCGGAATCATGTCTCGCCTCCTGGAGCCGACGCCCTCGGCTGGTGCACGATGACGACGCCTCGCGAATTCGCTTCCCGGCTGGGAGCCCTGTTCGGCCGCGCCAGCCTCGACCAGCGCCTTGACGAAGAGCTGGAGATGCATCTCGAGATGCTCGCGGAGGAGAAGATCAGGTGCGGAATGTCGCCCGCGGATGCGCGCTACGCCGCCTGCAGGGAATTCGGCGGCGTCGCGCAGCTTAAGGAACAGTATCGCGACCGGCGGGGCATCCCCCTCGTCGAAACCACCGTGCAGGACGTCCGCTATGCGGCTCGCGGTCTGCGAAAGGCGCCGGCCTTTGCGATCGCGGCCTCAGCCGTCCTGGCTCTGGGGATCGGCGCGAGCACAACCATCTTCGGCCTGCGGAACGCCGTCTTCTTCCGTGCGCTTTCTTTTCCGGAGCCGGAACGACTGGTGGCTGTCGGCGAGACGTTGCTGCGGAACGGCCAACCAGGACGCCTGGGCGCGGTCAGCTATCCGAACTTCGCCGACTGGCGCAGCCAGAATCGGGTCTTCCAGGATATGGCGGCGTGGCGGCGCGATGAACGGAACATCAACACGGGGCCGGAGGCAGCGCGTGTGTCGTGCGACCGTGTCTCGCAGGAATATTTTGTTCTGCTTGGTGTTGGTCCGCTGTTCGGCCGCACGCTCACCGACAGCGACTACACGCCGGGAGCGGCTCAGGCCATCGTTCTGTCGCATCGGTGGTGGGCCAGCGAATTCGCGTCGCGGCGGGACGTGATTGGCAAGACCATTCGCATCGAGGGGCTGCCAGCGACGATCGTCGGCGTGATGCCTCCCGAGTTCCGGCCCCCAGCACTCATCGGAGTTCCGAAGTTCTGGATGGCGCTGGTTCCGGCTCCGGCCGAGCTTAGCCGAAAGGAGCGCACGCTCACGGTCTTCGGCCGCCTGCGGCCGGGCGTTCCCCTAACGCGTGCCCGCGGCGACTTGCGCGCCATCGCGCAGCGGCTCGACCGGCAGCATCCGGAAACAAACAAAGACTGGGGTGTGCAAGCCCAGACAGTTCCGGCGTGGGTTTCCAGAGACGCCAGCGGCAATCTGGTCCTGGTACTCAGCATTGCCGCGGGGATCGTGCTTGCGATCGCGTGCGCCAACGTGGCGAGTCTCTGCCTGGCTCGAGGCGCCGAACGCAGGAAAGAAATCTCTCTACGCATGGCGCTGGGTGCAGGCAAGCAGCGCCTCCTCCGTCAGTTTTTGCTGGAGAGCCTCCTGATCGCACTGGCCGGCGGGGCCGCCGGGTTGCTGCTCGCGTGGCGGGCCACGACGGCGTTCAGCGTGGCTGCCGCGCCGCTACTTGCCGGTGTAGGTGTCGATCATATCGAAATGGATGGCCGCGTGGTCGGCTTCGTGTTGTTCATTGCGCTCGGCTCCGCGCTGGGGTTCGGAATGTTGTCCACAATCTCCACTTCCGAGCGTGGCCTTTCCCATGTCCTGAACGAGGGCAGCCGGACAGTTTCCTCCGGTCCGTCCAAACGGCGCATGGCCCGCCTCCTGGTGGTCGCGGAGCTTTCTCTCTCTCTGATGCTCCTCATGAACGCCGCTTTCATCGTGCAAACCGTTTCTGCGTTCCTGCGCATGGACTGGGGATTTCCCCTGGATCACCGCCTGAGCCTCTCCATGTCCCTGTCGGAGTCGGGCCGCCGCACGGAAGCACAGCGCCTGCTCTATTTCGAGGAAGCGCTGCGCCGGGTGGAATCGATGCCGGAGGTTCGGTCCGCGGCGTTGGTGAGTAGCCTGCCGATCGAGTCTGCCGCGCCCGTTTCTCCCGTGAAATTGGTGCAGAGCGGGCAATCGAATCTCGCTTCGGCGGTCTGCCGTACGGTTAGCCCGCACTACCTGCGGACGCTGGCGGTCCCGCTCCTCCGAGGCCGGAGCTTCACCGAGCAGGACTTTGCCAAGGGAGCCCGCGTCGCCATCGTGAATGCGAACATGGCACTGCGATTCTGGACCGCGGGCGATCCTGTCGGCGCGGAACTCGAGGTGGACGGTCAGCCCCGCACCGTGGTCGGCGTGGCGGGTGACGTGATCAACCAGGGTCTTTTCAGCAGGCCCGGATACGAGGTTCTGATCCCTTACAAGCAGGCGCCGCCGGCTGGCATGACGATGGTGGTTCACACCGCCGGTGAGCCAGGGCAAATGCTGGCCAAAGTTGGCGCCGCGGTCCGATCCGTCGATCCGGACCAGCCGGTTTCCGACATGACCTCGATCGAAGCGATGCACAGAGAGATCGCTGAGCATTTCAGGGTGATCTTGTCGCCGCTGCTGATCTTCGGCCTGAGCGCGCTCGTTTTGGCCACGGTGGGAATCTACAGCTTGATCTCGCATTCGGTGGTGAACCGCTCGCGTGAGATCGGCATCCGCATGGCGCTGGGCTCTGCGCCGGGCCAAGTGGTGCTCGAGGTTCTCGGCGAAGGTGCCCGGCTCATCGCCTACGGATTGTGCCTCGGCGGCTTGGGCGGATTCCTGTTGACGCGTTTCCTTATATCGAGAGTGTGGTGGCTGACGGGAGGTGGCGTCTACCCGTATGCGGCGGTGATTGTGCTCGTCGTCCTGACTAGTCTGGCTGCGTGCTTCTTCCCGGCCGCGCGTGCCGCGCGAACTGATCCGGTGCTGACACTGCGGAATGAATAGTGGTGCTCGGGCGGGGATTAGCGCGCGCCGCATGACGCCCGTCGAGTGACCATCTCTCGTCAGATGTGACGCCCAAGCCCACCGCCCCAGCGGCAGTTTTCTATTTAAAGGCCTTTAAATCTGCTCTCCGCAGCGTGGCCCCCGGCTTGCAAGAGAGGCGGCAGTGCGCACTGCCTGGTTGGTTGCCGCCTTCTGGCTGATTCTGATTCCCGCAACTTCCGGCCAGCGGCTCTACTGGGGCGCGATCGGCGGGACCGGCCTCACCGCCGACTTTCCCGCCTATGACGTGGGTGGGCCGGCGGACGTTTACGGCAACCCCGCATACCACTTCCAGCACCTGAGGGGTCCTCGCAGCCTGATCCTTGGTGGGCTGCTCGAGGTCCGCCTTACCAGCAGCTTTTCCATCGAGGCGGATGTTCTGCACCGCCCTCTGCAAACTACCCTCATCTACGCCGAATTCCCGGCCAACGGGCCCAGCAGCACCACCACGGAGAACTACCTGTCTGCCAATACGTGGGAGTTTCCCTTGATGCTGAAATGGAATCTGCCCTCCGTGCGGGCGTGGGGATGGGTCCAGCCGTTCCTGGAGGGCGGCCCCGCCTTCCGCACTGAGGAGAATGCGGCGGCGGTCCAGCCGTCCCAATTCGGAGTGACCATCGGCGCGGGCGCCGCTTTCCACCTGGGCAAGGTTCGCGTGGCGCCCACCATCCGCTACACCCGGTGGCAGAAAGAGACGGGTTTTCCGCCTTATCCCACCAGGGCGGATCAAATCGAGTTTCTGACGAGCGCGGCATGGGGGACCGCTTCCGACCCGCTGCGCCTGAAAGGCCATCGGATGGGCCTCGGTATCCTCGCGGGGCTTCCCTTGATCCATGAATTTCACGAGCCTTACGGCCCACTTGCGGAACGCACCGCCTACCTGGCGGGGGTATCGGCGCAACTCGAACTGCGCCACGGCCTCGCGCTCGAAGTCGATGGCATCTACAAGCCCCTGCGTGCCGGAGCCAGCCAGTTGGACAAGTTCTCGGTGTTGACCTGGCAATTCCCGGTCCTGGCCAAATATCACGTGCCGAAGTTGGGGCGGGCGCCGTTTCTGGAGGCGGGGCCCTCGTTCCGGCTCGCCGGCAATCTCAATGGCTACAACCCCTCGCATTACGGCGTGACGGCCGGGGGCGGAGTGGAAACGCGCACCGGCGGCGCACGCCTCTCTACCGTGCTGCGCTATACCCGTTGGGCCAAAGATGCACATCCCTACTGGCTGCCCTCCGGCGCGCAGTACGATTATGAGCGGACGAGTGCAAACGCCGTGGAATTGGTGTTCGGAGTGGCTTTCTAGCAGCAGAAATCTGGAGACGCCGGCCGCCGGCGTGCTGTATACTCAATCCAAGCCGGGCGGCTCACCGCGATCCCCGATCGCTACGCCGCCCGCTGAAAGGGCACTGCTACCATGCGAAAGCGTATGTTCGTTCTCGGCGCCATCGTGCTTCTGGCGCTTCTGACCGCCGCCAGCGCCGCCGACCTGAACGGCAAGTGGAAGGGGGACATGAAATCGCCCGACGGCGGGACCCTGGAAATCAACTTCAATTTCCACGTGGACGGCGAGAAGCTCACCGGCACCGTCGCCAATACCTATGGCGAGGAGCAGATCACCGACGGTACGGTGAAGGGCGACGCCATCTCGTTCATCATCATGGCCGGTGGCGGCCAGTTTAAGCTCACCTACAAAGGCCAAGTTGTGGGCGAGGAAATAAAGTTCCACGTGACCATCGGCGACATGGGCGAAGGCGATCTCACCGCCACACGCGTCAAATAGCGTTCTCGACTAAAACCCGTAGAGCCGGGCCGGGTTGCCCACCAGGATCTTCTGGCGGATGGCCGCATCGGGCGCCCACACCGCGAGTTGGTTCAGCAGCCGCCCGTCGTCGATCTGAAGCATCGGCGTAATATCGGTGGGGCGGCGGCCGGGAGTCATGGTGGTGTCCGGATGCGGCCAGTCCGTGCCCCACACGACGCGATCGGCGTTGGCCGCGATGAGCGCCTTGGCGAAGGGTGCTACGTCCGCATAATCCGGGGCCTGGGTGGATGCGCGATAAGCGCCGGAAATCTTGACGTATGCCTTGCCCGAATGTACCAGCTCGACCAGATCGGCGAAGCCCGGCTGATCCAGCCCGAGGGCGGCGCGGGCACCGCCGAAGTGATCGAATACCACGGGCATGGGGGCGTCGAGAACCAGATCCTTGATGGCCGACACCACGACCATCCCGGAGTACACCTGAATATGCCAGCCGCGGCTTTTCAGACGGGCAACCGCCGCCTGGAACCGCTGGCGGCCGACGGCGGGCTCGACCGCGCCGGTGGTCTGGAGATTCAGGCGGATGCCACGCACGCCGGCCTTGGCCATGGCGTCGAGATCGCTTTCCGGCGTCTTGTCGTCGATCACGGCTATGCCGCGGGCGGTAGCGCCACGCGCTTTCATTCCGTACAACAAGCATGCATTGTCCGTCCCGTAAAAGCTCGGCGTGACGATTACGACGCGCTCGATGTGGAGCGCGCGGTGCAGAGCCGACATCTCTTCGGGAAGGGCCGTCTCGGGCGTGAAGGTGCGGCCGGGAAAAAGCGGAAATCGGCCAGGGTCGCCGACGATGTGCGTATGGCAATCGCAAGCATGCGCCGGGACGGAAAAACTGACGGGCGTGGCCGGCTGGGATGCTTTCGCGAACATCGCCCGGCCCGCGGCCGCGGCAATCAGGACCTCGCGTCTGGTCAACATGGGTCCATTATGACCTCCGGAGCCGGCCGTAGCAAGGGTCGGGGTATAATCGGCATTCAAGAGGAAAAAGTCCTATGAAACTACGACTGGCGTTGTTGTTGGTTCTGGTTTTCACCTGCATCCAGGCTCAGCAGAAAGGTCAGGAGCATTGGGTGGCCACCTGGACAACGGCGGAACAGCTTGCCCGGCTCCCGGCGCCCCCACCCGCCACTACGGCTGCGCCAGCACCTGTAGGCGCTCGAGGCTTCAACCATCAGACCGTGCGCATGATCGCGCGCACCAGCATCGGAGGCCGCCGGCTACGGGTGATCCTCTCCAATGCGTTCGGAAGCGAGCCGCTGGCCGTTGGGGCGGCGCATATCGCCATTCGCGCCAAGGAGTCCGAAATCGTTGCGGGATCGGACCGGGCGCTTTCTTTCAACGGCAAACCGGGCTGTACGGTCGGGCCCGGAATGGTGATTCTGAGCGACCCGGTGGACTTGAACGTCGCGCCGGTCACAGATCTGGCGGTCAGCCTTTACTTCCCGGGCGAAACCGGTCCGCCGACATCCCATGGCACCGGCCTGCATACCACCTACGTCAAGGATGGGGATGTCACCGGACAGGCGGCCATGGCGGATGCGGTCACCACGCAGTCGTATTACTGGCTGGCCGGCATCGACGTCGTGGCCCCCGCCGGCGCGTCGCTGATCGTGGCCTTCGGCGACTCCATCACGGATGGCGCCCGCTCCACTCCCGACACCAATCACAGTTGGCCCGCGTTGCTGGCGGCCAGGCTGGCGGCGCAGAAGGCGACGGCCAACATCGCCGTGGGCAACATGGGGATCGGCGGCAACCGGGTGCTGCGTGACGTGGCGGGAGCCAGCGCGCTGGCCCGCTTCGATCGCGATGTGCTGAGCCAGCCCGGCGTGAAATGGGTGATGGTGCTCGAAGGCATCAACGATATCGGCAGGGGGGCCACCACGCCCGCGGAAATGGTGACGGCGGACGACCTCATCGCCGGCTACAAGCAGATCATCGAGCGTGCCCACACGCACGGCATCAAGGCGATTGGTTGCACGCTGACGCCCTTTGAAGGGGCCAACTACTCCAGAGAAGAAGGGGAGGCGGTCCGTGAAGCCCTCAACACGTGGATCCGCACCAGCGGGGCCTATGATGCCGTGGTCGATTTTGAGGCCGCCACGCGCGACCCGAACAATCCCAAGCGCTTTCGCGCCGACCTCGACCCGGGCGACCACCTGCACCCCAACGACGCGGGCTATCAGGCCATGGCGGACGCCGTCGATCTTTCCCTCTTCGGCGGCAAACGGGCGGCGTCCAAGCCGGCCAAACGGTGAGCGGGCGAATCCGGGCGGGCACAGTGCACAATCAAGCTACGGGAAAACCGGGAAACGTTCCGTCTGTCACCGGGTTTCGCGCGCGGGTGCGGGCGCTGGGCAAGATTAATCTCGATCTGCGTGTGCTCGGGAAGCGGCCCGACGGCTTCCACGAGCTGCGCACCATCTTTCAGACCATTTCGCTGGCGGATACCATCGACATCGCCTTCACGCCCGGCCGGAAAACGGCCATCGAGGTGGAAGACGGCCTGGGCATTCCCGACAACCTGGCGGCGCGCGCGGCCCGGATGGCGCTCGAGGCCATGCGCGTCACCGGGCGCGTCGAGATGCGGATCCGCAAACGCATTCCCATGGGCGCGGGGCTGGGCGGCGGATCGTCGGATGCGGCGGCGGTGCTGCTGGCGCTGCCGGTACTGGCGGGGCGCGAGCTGGAACTGCCGGAATTGTGCGGCATGGCGGAGCAGCTCGGCAGCGACGTTCCGTTCTTCCTGCTGGGCGGCCGGGCGGTGGGGATTGGCCGCGGAAGCGAGCTGTTTCCGCTTGCCGACGAGGCTGCGCTTCCGGGCCTGCTGGTGGTCCCCGCGGTGCATGTTTCGACGTCCGAGGCGTACCGCCGGCTGAGCCCTCGTTTGACATCCGAATCCCAACAAAATAAAATAGTTAGTTTCCAGTCTCAAACGTGGAATCGGGGTGGCCACGAACCCGCCTGTAACGATTTTGAAGCGGTGGTTTTTGAGCGGCACAGGAGTCTCGCTCGCCTGAAGAAGCGGCTGATTGGGGCGGGAGCTTCCCTGGCTATGATGACGGGCAGCGGCTCCGGGGTGTTCGGGCTGTTTCGCACTCGCGCAGAGGCTGCTCTGGCGCGCGATTCATTGGGATCGCTGGGAAAGGCGTATCGAATTTCGCTGGTCAGCCGCCAGCGTTACCGCTCCCTGTGGTGGCGGGCGCTCAAGGAGCATACAATTCAAGGAACGTGGCCGCCCCAAAGCCGGTACCTGCGATGACAAACGACCGTCTGAAAATATTCACGGGAAACGCCAATCCCGCGTTGGCCCAGGAAATCTGCCAGGCGCTGGGCATGGAGCTGGGCCGCGCCATGGTGAAGCAGTTTTCCGACGGCGAAATCTACCTCCAGATCAAGGAGAACGTGCGCGGGGAGGATGTCTTCATCATCCAGCCCACCTGCACGCCGGTGGAACGCAACCTGATGGAGCTGCTGCTCATGATGGACGCGCTCAAACGCGCTTCAGCGGAGCGCATCACCGCAGTGTTACCCTATTATGGGTATGCCCGCCAGGACCGAAAGGACAAACCGCGGGTTCCGATCTCCGCGAGGCTGGTGGCAGCCCTGCTGGAGACGGCGGGGGCCAACCGGCTCCTGGCTCTAGATTTGCACGCCGCGCAGATTCAAGGATTCTTCGATATTCCGGTGGACCACCTGTTCGCCATGCCGGTGCTCATCGAGCACTTTAAGGGGCACAATATCCCCGACATGACGGTGGTTTCGCCGGATGCGGGCGGCGTAGAGCGCGCGCGGGCGTTCGCCAAGAGGCTGAACTCGCCGCTGGCCATTATCGATAAGCGGCGGGACGAGGCCAACGTGGCCGAAGTGATGAACGTGGTGGGTGACGTCGCGGGGCGCAATTGCCTGCTGGTGGATGACCTGGTCGATACCGCGGGCACGCTGGTGAAAGGCGCGGAAGCGCTGCTGAAGAAGGGTGCGGCCAGTGTCTCGGCCTGCGCTACGCACGCTGTGCTGTCGGGACCGGCGGTAAGCCGGATTGAGGCTTCGAGCCTCAAGCAAGTGGTTTTGACGAATTCGATTCCGCTCTCGAAAGAGGCGAAGAAGTCGCACCGGATTGAGTCGTTGTCGATCGCCAAGTTGCTGGCGGAAGCCATACGGTCGATACACGAGGAGACCTCGGTGAGCGTTTTGTTTGTTTGATATTTCGGGCAATCGAACCCACGTCAGCCCCCTATCGGGGTGAACCGGACTTCGAACCCGCAAGGAGAATGTAGTGAGAAAAGATATTAACGTCGCCGCCGAGGTGCGCACCTCGCGCGGTAAGAACGAAGCGCGCCGTACACGCCGCGCCGGGCACATCCCGGCCGTGATTTACGGATCGTTCCAGGAACCCGTGAGCATCGCGGTCAACCCGCGCGACATCACCAAGATCACCCACAGCAATACGGGCTACAACACCATCTTCAACCTGGTGATTGAGGGCGGCGAAACCACCCCGGTCATGCTGGTCGACCGGCAGGTGGATCCGGTCAAAGGCACCCTGCTCCACGCGGATTTCAAGCGCATCGACCTGACCAAGCGCCTGCGCGTCAGCATCCCCGTGCATACCGTGGGCGAGGCGGCGGGCGTGAAGGTGCAGGGCGGGCTGCTCGAGGTGATCACCCGCATGATCGAAATCGAATGCCTGCCGGACGAGATTCCGGAAGGCTTCACGGTGGATGTCACCGAGTTGATGATCGGCCAAGCCAAGCGCGCCAGCGACGTGGCGCTATCCGGCTCCATGAAGCTGGTCAGCGCGCCCGAGACCGTCATCGCGCACTCCGTGGCGATGCGCGCCGAGGAAGTCGTCGAGCCCACCGCCGCCGAAGCCGCTGCCGCTGCCGCTGTCACCCCCGAGGCCGGCGCAACCGCGGCCGAGCCCGAGGTGATCAAGAAGGGCAAGAAGGAAGAGGAAGCGCCCGCCGAGGAAAAGGAAAAAGGCAAGAAGAAGTAGGGCGGCATCCGGGAGAGGCGCGGACAAATGTTCCTGGTGGCTGGTCTGGGGAATCCGGGCGAAGAGTACGCGCTCACGCCGCATAACCTGGGGTTCCTCGCTGTCGACCGGCTCGCCGAACGGCATGGCATCCGCGTCAACCGGAAGGACTCCAAGGCGCTCGCCGGCGTGGGCGAAATCGACGGGTGTCCGGTGATGCTGGCCAAGCCGCAAACGTTTATGAATCTCAGCGGCGCCTCGCTCGCGCCGCTGATGGAGAAGCACTCCATCGGGCCGGATCGCCTGGTGGTGGTTTACGACGAGCTGGACCTGGGCTGGAAGGCGCTGCGGATCAAGCCGAAAGGCTCCGCGGCGGGTCATAAGGGCATGAAGTCGGTGATCTCGAGCCTGAAGACCAGCGAGATTGTGCGGGTGCGGTTGGGGATTTATCCGGGCCATCCCGTCAAGGATGGCGCGGAATTTGTGCTGGCGCCGTTGGGGCGCTCGCAAATCAAGGAATTGGACGAATTCATCGGCTATGCGGCCGATGCGGTTCGCGCCATAATCGCCGAAGGCGTCGAAAAGGCCATGACGAAATTCAATCGTCGCGCCCCAGGCTTAAATCGCGAGGAAGAATGAGAATTTACGAAGAGTTGTTCATAGTGAAACCGGATGCGCCGGACGAAGAGGTCGACCAGTTCGTGGAGCAGTTGCGGACGCAGTTGACCACTGCCGGCGCCACGGTAGACAAAATCGACAAGTGGGGCAAGCGCAGACTGGCGTACCGGGTGGACAAGTACCGCGAAGGCGCGTACGTGCTGTTCCAGTTCACCGCGGGTCCCGAGTCGGTGAAGGAGCTTGAGCGCCGCCTGAGGGTGTCGGACATAGTTCTGAAGTTCTTGACGGTGCGCATCGACCAGACGCTGAAACGGCTGGAGAAGCGCAAGAAGGACCGCGACAAGCGGGCGGCCCGGCGCGCCGCGTCGGCTCCGCCCCCATCGGCGCCCGGACCGGGCGCGGCGGCGGGACCCGGACTTCCAGTGCAACATGTGACAGAGGCGCCGGTAGTGCCCGGCTTGCCGAAGGAGAGTTAAGCCATGGCGGAATTCAAAGGAAGACCAGGCAGCGCCGGGCAGCGCCCGACCGGCGGCGACAAGGCGGTTGCCACTCAGAAAAAGGCGTATTTCCGGCGCAAGAAAGTGTGCCGTTTCTGCGTCGAGAAAATCGACGACATCAACTATAAGGACGTGAAGATGCTGCACGCCTTTGTGGCGGAGCGGGGCAGGATTGTGCCGCGCCGCATTTCAGGCGTGTGCGCGCCGCACCAGCGGCGGCTCGCGGACGCCATCAAGAAGGCGCGCAACATCGCGCTGCTGCCGTTCGCGGCGCAATTCTAAGGGCGGGAGGAGATTGGCATGGACGTCATTTTGAGAGAAGACATCGAAAAGCTGGGCAGCCGCGGCGAGGTGGTGAAAGTCGCCTCCGGATACGCCCGCAATTTCCTGCTGCCTAAGCGGCTGGCCGTAGTGGCCTCCGAATCCAACAAGAAGATCATCGAGCAGGAGCGCCATGCGCACGTGCGCCGGGAAGCCAAGCTGGTGGACGAGGCGCAGGACCTCTCGAAGCTGCTGACCGGCGTGAGCGTGACCATCGCGCAGAAGGCCGGCGAAGCCGACCAGTTGTTCGGCTCGGTGACGTCGAAAGACATAGCCGAAGCGCTGGAGGCGCAGAACTTCACCATCGACCGGCGGAAGATTCACCTGGAGGAGCCGATCAAACAACTCGGCGAGTTCAAAGTGCCGGTGAAACTGCACAAGGACGTCACGGCGGAGATCACCGTGGTGGTGGTGAAGGAAGCGGAAGTTTAGCACGGGGCCGGCGAGGCCCGTGAAAGCAGCGGCTAACTCCAGAGGCGGTCGTTGGGCCGGCCGATATTGTTCCACTGGTCGGTCGGCTCGAACCACCCTGGCTCGGCCATGTGTTGTTTACAGGCCGCTTCGTTGAGGGTAATCCCCAGGCCCGGCTTGTCGGAAACGGTGATGTACCCCTTGTTCACGATGGGCTTGTCCACGCCGTCCACCAGGTCGCCCCAGAACGGAACGTCGACGGCATGGTTCTCGAGGACCAGGAAGTTCTCGGTGGCGGCGGCCACGTGGGCGCAGGCGATGGCCCCGATGGGCGTGTGGGCGCAGTGCATGGCCATGGGAACACCGTAATCCTGCGCCATGTCCCCGATCTTCTTGGTCTCCAGAATCCCGCCCGTGGTCAGCAGGTCGGGATGGATGATGTCCACCGCGTGCTCGCGGCAGAGCACCTCGAAGGGCTCCTTCAGGAAAATGTCTTCGCCCGTGAGAACAGGGGTATCGACGGCGTCGGCGATCTTCTTCCAGAGGGCGGTCTCCTGCCAGGGGATCATGTCCTCCAGCCAGGAGAGATTGTACTTGGTGAGCGCCTTGCCCAGGCGGATGCAACTGTTGACGCTGATGGGGCCGAAATGATCCGCGGAGATCGGGACGTTCATGCCCACGGCCTCGCGAATCTGGGCGACGAAATTGCACACGCCTTCGAGACCCTTCTCGGTGATCTCGGTGGCCATGAACGGATGCTGCATGGGAAGCCCGCCGTACTGCTGCCGGATGTCGGCGGCAGCCGTGACCTCGCCGGGGGGCCGCGTCACATTGAGATCCATCTTGAGCCAGGTGAAGCCGGATGCGATGCGGTCCTTCAGGCGCTGGCCGAACACCTTGGGGTCGTTGGACTCGGTGGTGTCGCAGTAGATGCGAATCCGGTCGCGGAACTTGCCGCCGAGCATCTGGTAAATGGGGACACCGTAGGCTTTGCCGGCCAAGTCCCACATGGCCACTTCCACCGCGGAGACCCCGCCGCCCTGCCGGGAATGGCCGCCGAATTGTTTGATCTTGCGGAAGATCTTGTCGACGTTGCAGGGGTTCTCATTGAGAATTCGGCTCTTCAATTCGAGGGCGTAGTTCTTGGTGGCGCCATCGCGCACCTCGCCCAGCCCGTAGATCCCCTGGTTGGTATCGATGCGAATGATGGGGGAGGTCATGGGGACTCCCCTGAGAACAGCCACCCGCATGTCGGTGATCTTCAGATCCGAAGGCTTGGAATTGGTATTGACGTTTTGCGGATAAGCCTCGAGCTCGACTCCCGACCAGAGTCCCGCTCCCATTGCAGCCGCGCCTCTCAGAAACGAGCGGCGGCCATGTACGTTCTTCATTAATAGCCTCTTTCCTCGCTACTTCTTTCGGCTGGCCTTGATTTCCTCCAGCCGTTTCTTGAGATACTCCTGGTATTCCTGTTTTAGCGCCGGGTCGCGCGGGCTGCCGTAGATCTCGCTCGACTTGTACTTGAGCTCGTCGAACTTCCTGCGGGTCCATTCGTCGTGGATGCGGGTCTCGTCGGCGCGGTCCAGGATGGCCTCCACGTTTTGCGCCGGAATGAAGGAGACGCCCTCGCGATCGCCGACGACAAGGTCGCCGGGCATCACCGTAACATGGCCGATTCGAATGGGAACGTTGACGGCCGCAAGCGTGACGCCGCCGATGGCGCTGGGATGCACCGACCGATAATAGCACGGCATGGGCATACCCGAGATGCCATCGAGATCGCGGAACGAGCCGTCTACCACGAGCCCCCCGCTCCTGGTGGCCCGCATGATGTAGTAGAAGAGATTGTCGCCGACGATGGTGCCGCCTTCCTTCTTGCCGAACAGATCGACCACCAGGACGTCGCCGGGCTGCACCAGGTCGATGCCGTACTGGTTATTGAGGGTCTGGATGCCTTTCTCTTTGGCCTTGGCCATGACTACCTGGTCGAGATCGGCGCGCGCGGGCATAAAAGCCAAGGTGACCGCCCGGCCCGTCATCTTCATTTCCGGATGGAGCACGCGCCAGTCGCCCTCGTATTGGGAATACCCGCCACCGCCGCCGCGGCCGCCGGCGCCGGGGATGGTGATTTCCTCCTGGGATATGTCCTTGGCTCTTTCCAGCCACTGATCGGGAACCTTGGGCCGTCCGTCCGGGAAGCGGTCGCCGGTCCAGGCCTTGGTGTACTCCGCCAACTGGTCTTTGGTCCAGGTCCACAGTTGCGCCTTAGCCGCGGGCGCGAGCACGGACGCCAGCAAAGCAGCCGCGCACAGAGTGATAGAACCGTATCTGCGAATCATTCTCTCTTTGCTCCTGTTGTTACGTTAAGACCTATCCAACCGCTCCCTGACGGTCGCGGCTCGGAAGGATGCTCCAAAGCCAGTCGCCGGAGCGCTCCTGGTTCCATTGCGGGGTGGGCTCGAAATAACCGGTGCCTGGCGCCAGATGCCGCTTCACAACGTCCTCGTTGAGTGTGATGCCGAGGCCGGGCTTGTCCGGAACGGTGATCCATCCCTTATTGATGATCGGCTTATCGATGCCTTCCACCAGGTCGCCCCACCAGGGGACATCCAGCGAGTGATTCTCGCAGGCGAGAAAGTTGGCGGTAGCGGCGGCGCAGTGCACGCTGGCCATGGCGCCTACGGGAGTACCGGCATAGTGCATGGCCATGGGCACGCCCAACTCCATGGCGGCTTCGCCGATCTTGTGCGTCTCCAGAATTCCGCCGGAAGTGGAAATGTCGGGCTGGATCTTGCTGACGGCGTGCTTCTCGCACAAGTTAATGAAACTTTCCTTGAGGTAAATGTCCTCGCCGGTCAGGATGGGGGTAGGGCTTTCGGCGGTGATGTGCTGCAACATCTCGGTGTACTGCCAGGGAATCACGTCCTCCATCCAGGAGAGGTTGAACTTCTGGTAAGCCTTGCCCAGGCGGATGATGGAGTTCACGCCAATGTGACCGAGGTGGTCCATGGAGAGAGGAATCTCCATGCCGACGGCCTCGCGCGCGGCCTGCACAAACTCGGAGAGCTTCTCGATGCCCTTATCGGTGACCTCGGTGGCGACGAAGGGATGGGGCAGCGCTCTTCGTTCCCACGCGGTCAGCTCCGAGGGCCCGGTCACGGTGCCGGGAATCTTTTCCACCAGGTTGATGCCCACGTCCATCTTGAGCCAGGTGATGCCCATCTCCTCCTTGCGGGCCTTCAGGCGTTGGGCGAAGATTTTCGGGTCTGGGGATTCGTCGGTGTCGGCGTAGATTCTGATGCGGTCGCGAAACTTGCCGCCCAACATCTGGTAGATGGGCACGTTGTACACTTTGCCGGCGATGTCCCAGAGGGCCTCTTCGACCGCCACCACGCCGCCCGCCTGCCGCCCGTGGAAGCCGAACTGTTTGATCTTCTGGAAGAGATAAGTAATATTGAGCGGGTTCTCATTCAACAGGCGGCTCTTCAGAAACAGCGCGTAGGTGGCGCTGGCGCCGTCGCGAACCTCGCCCAGTCCATAGACGCCCTGATTGGTGTCGAGGCGGATGATGGGGCAGGGGCTTGGTCCGGGTTTGGCCACGATGGCCACGCGAAGATCGGTGATCCTGAGCGCGGAGGGGCTGGAGTTGGTGTTGACATTCCGCGGCGCCGCCTGTTCGGCCGCGGCTTCCCGCGACAGAAGGGCGCCGCCCATGATCCCGGCCGAGGTTCTGAACAGATCCCGCCGGCCTATTTTGCCATCGCGTTTAAACATTGCCGTTTGCTCCTCTCTGTGGGACAAGACCTCTCCCTGACGGTGGCGGCCCGGTGTGCAGCGGTGGGCGAGCCGGGCCCGCCCACCTCGGGAACTACCAGTAGAACTTCATCGAGACCTGCATGCGGCGGGCGGAGTTCGACTGCGAGCGCCAATTACCGAAGTTGGCGTTCTGGAGCGTGGCGCCGCCGCTCAAGGCCCCAAACTGGGTCCGGTTCAGGAGGTTGAATGTTTCCCATCGGAAGTCCAGATGCGTCTGTTCCTTGACCTTAATACTGCGGGCCAGCGAGAGACTTTCGCTGAAGCTCGGAAAATAACGCAGCTTGGGATTGTACCGCGTGATGGTGCCGAGCTGGGTGGTGGGTTGTGTGCCGAACCACGAAGCCGGCTGGAAGAAGCTGTTTGCCCCAGGATCGAATTTTCCGGTGTAGGTGCCTCCCCAGCCGTCGTAGGTGGCCACGGTAGGCCGGTTTCCGCCGTTGAAGATGGGGAAGCTGACGGTGGTCCCGAGGCCGATCGGCGTCCCGCTGGAGTACCCCTGAATTCCGGCAAGGCGCCAGCCGCCCAGGATGGCGGAACCCACGCTCCTGGCGCTCAGGAATCTCTTCCCCTTCCCGAAGGGCAGCTCGTACACATAGTTCAGCTTCACCACGTGCGTCTGGTCGTAGGATGCAATCGATTTTTCCAGCCTGCGGTTATATTGGTCCTCCGGCATGCCGCTGGTTTGACCGTCCGCGTCAGTCAGTATTTTGGAAAGCACGTAGGAGGCCTGCACGGTCAGCCCCGCGGAATAGCGGTGCGAGAACTTCACCTGCATCGCATGATAGGTGGAGTGGCCGATCTTGTCGCCCTGGCCATTGACGGTATCGACAGCCGAATACTGCGGGAAGGGGCGCAGAGATTGAGCCACGGTGGCTCCGGTGCCCCAAAGCGTGTTGAACCCCGACCAAGGAGGGGTAATTCCGGCGGCATTGGCGGCGGTCTGACCCACCGTTGAATTCAACAAGGTGCGGCCCGACGCCGTGTACGGGTTGAGGCTGGCCGGCAATTTCGCGACGTTGAGCTGGTTAAACGCCAGAATATTGGACTGGATTTTGGCCGCCAGCGTACCGACATAGCCGACCTCCAGCACCGAGTTGGCCGTCATCTGGCGTTCGAGATTGAAGGCGTAAGTGAGTTCATCGGATGGCGTGCTGGCCGCTTTCCCGTTGTAATAGGGGACGTTGGAGCCGTTGCCCACCGAGGGATCGATATTGGGCACCTGGGACCATGCCGGCGCGCCGCTTTGCAGCACCCAAAGCGGGTTCAGACCTTGGCTTTGGTCGTTGACCGTGATGCGTTGCACAATCCCGAGGTTATGCGATGAGGAGCCTTCGTAAGTGAGCGGCCCGAAGCTGCGGCTGGCAGCGCCCCGTATGGTGGTCTTATTATTCAGGGAGTATGCGAAGCCCAATCGCGGTCCCCAGCCGTTCCAGCCATCGGTCAGAGTGTCCTTACCTATCCTGCCCGGACCGGAGCCAGCGAAAATCAGCGCGCCCGGAAGCCCGCCGGCGCCGGGGTTGGGCATGGTCGGGCTCAGATCGCTCGCCTGGTTGTCTCCCACGCGCAACGGCCGGGCCAATTCCCAGCGCAGCCCGAGATTCAGGGTAAGGCGCTGCGATACACGCCAGTCGTCCTGAAAATACGCCTGGTGACCACGGAACTCGGTGGCGAGGTATCGCGGCGTATCGAGTGAATAGCCGGACACCTGTCCCAGCAGGAAAGATGCAAACGCGCTCCCCCCGCCGGTGGCCTGGCTGGTGACCAGCGGGACGCCGGTATTCAGCGACTGGAAGGTCACGTTCCCCGCAATGTTCTGTAGTCCGAACCCGTTGTAGTGGGTGTTGTTGTAGAAATAGCCCCACTTGAACGTATGCGGGCCGGCGCTCTTGGTCATGTCGTCATGAAACTCCACCACGATGTTATCGGAGCCGTTGGGCGCAGCCACACCCCAGGCGGTGAACTCGCTGTTCGTAAAAGTGAGCTGCGGAAAATCGTCCCGGCAGTCGGGATAGTTGGGTATACAAATCCCCTTGGCTTTCCAGTCGGTCGATTGTGTGGGGATTCCCTGGGCCTGCGGCGCGCCGCTCCAGGTCGCGAACGAACCATGATTCTGTTCCCAGTTGTTGCCGCCGGCATAGAAGCGGTTCAGCAAAGTCGGCGAGAGGGTGTAGTCGTGACTGATGCGATACACGTCCGACCGGTTGTACCCGGGATTGCCGGCCAAGGGCGAGGGAAGACCCGGAGCGCCGGTGGGGCCGTACAGGTCCTGCTCCCTGGTGCGCTCGAAAAAGAACGAGATCCTCTGTTTGGAGGTCAGCACCTGGTCGCCCTTGATGCTGTACTTGTTGTTCGGCGATATGCTGCTGCCGGCCGAAGTATAGTTGTTGCGGACGTAGGCGGAGGTGCCTGGCGTGGTCCCCGGAACATTGGGTGACAGTATCGGCTTCACGTAGTTGATGATCGCCTGCGAGATGGGGTCGATGCGCGTTTGCGGAATCTGGTTATTCGCAAACGGGGTTCGCGTGTAGGAGCCGTTCACGTACTGCTGGCTGGCCGGGTCGTAGATCTGGTACATCTTGCCGCTGGCATCCACGTAGTTATGCAGGTCGCCGGTGTAAAATTCCTGCGGCGGCACGCTATAGGGAGTCACGGAAGCTCCCGCGCGGTTGCGGAAACCCTCGTAGGAAAAGAAGAAGAAGGTCTTGTCCTTGCCGTGGTATATCTTGGGCAGCCAGACCGGCCCCCCTACCGTAACTCCGAAATCGTTCTGCTTGTAGACTGGCTTGGTGGCGCCGTAGAAGCCTTTGGCGTCCAGGTCCATGTTGCGCAGGAACTCATAGGCGTCTCCATGCAACTGGTTGGTGCCGGACTTGGAAACGAAACTCATAGTGCCGCCGGATGCATGGCCGACCTCGGCCTTGAAGCCGCCGGAGGTCACGCTGAATTCCGTGAGCGCGTCCACCGATGGGGTGTTAATCTGCGTCCAGGTGACACCGTTGGAGTCCAACTGGCCGGTAGTAGTGACGGTAGTGCCGTCGAGCGTCATGCCATAGGCGCCTCCCTTCCCGCCGCCTACCCGGTATTGGCCCGTGGAGTTCACCTCCGCCGTGGTGGCCGACAGATCGAAGGGGCTGCGCACCGCACCGTTCACCACCACCGGCAGATCGTCCACCAGCCGGTTGGATACCTCCGTCGCCACCCGGGCCGTTTCCGCCTGCAACATCAGTGCGTTGGCGGCAACCTCAATGGTCTGCTGTGAGGTGCCCACCTCCAGAGCAACATTCAGTTCGACCGTGGCTCCGGCGGCCACCACAATGTCATTTGCAATATATGTCTTGAATCCGGCGTTTTCGATCCGGAGACGGTAGTTGCCGACCGGCAGCGACGGCACGGTGAAATCTCCCGATGTGGTTGAGTTGGTTCGGAAGCTGGCGTTGGTGCTAGGTTGGATGGCCGTCACTTGCGCGCCGGGCACAACCGCCCCGCTGGCGTCCTTCACGGTGCCGGTAATGACGCCTCGATCGGTCTGCGCCAACAAAGTGGAAACGGCACAGAGGCAAAGAACTACAAGAAACTGCAATTTTCTTAACATTGACCTCCCCCAATAGTTCAGCGATTAAGGCCAGGATTTCTATCTGGGTCCCCTGGCCGCCTTCGATTCTACACCCAGCCACGCCCGTTGAAGCCTTTTTTTTGTTCTTTTTCATCCCGAGCCACTTCGGCGGCCCAGGATGGGGCCGGCTAGGCTGGAAGGCGGCCGAACCCAGAACCGCCGGCAGGCACGGGAGAACCAATGACAGCTCCATGGACGCCGATGCGATGGCCGGATGGTTCGGGACCGGATCCCGGGCGTGCCAGCAGGCGACTGGGGGGTATGGGTTCAGTTCTGCGAGGCGACGCTGCCTTGAGGCAACATCCCACTTCAGGTTTGCTAACATCTCTCACATGCGTTCCACAATTGCGTTGCTTCTTCTGGCTTCTGCTCTGAGCGGGCAGAAGCGCCCGATTACACATGAGGACGTCTGGCTCATGAAACGCGTGGGAGCACTGGAAGTCAGTCCCGATGGCAAGTGGGCCGTCACTTCCGTGGTTGAGCCTTCCTATGATGCCGCTAAGACAGCGTCGGACTTGTGGCTGGTTTCGTTGGATGGAAGCGCGCCGCCGCGGCGACTGACCAGCACCCTGGCTGCGGAGAGCGGCGCGGTCTTCTCCCCCGATTCCAAGCGCCTGGCGTTCGCCACCAAACGCGAGGGCGACGCGACCACCCAGATCTACATTCTTCCGCTGGATGGCGGGGAAGCCATGCGGGCCACCAGCATTTCAACGGGCGCTTCGGATCCCCAGTGGCGCCCGGACGGCAATGCCATACTGTTCGAGAGCCGCGTCTACCCAGGCGCGAGGAATGACGAAGACAACCGTAAGATCGCGGCCGAGCGCAAGGCGCGTAAGTACAACCTGCGCGTGTTCGACAGTTTTCCGATCCGGTATTGGGATCACTGGCTGGACGACCTCCGGCCCCATGTCTTGGTTCAGGGCCTGGAGGAGGGCGCGGGCGCACGAGATCTGCTGGCGGGGACCAAATTGGCCGCTCTGCCCGGCTTCGAAGGGGAGTTAGGGCTCAGCGGTTCGAGTTTGGGCGCCCGATGGAGCCCCGACGGCAACAGCATCGTCTTCACCGCCACTGCCGATCTGAATGGTTCCATAACCACACCGGTTTCCACGGAGCTTTACCGCATCCCGGCGGGGGGCGGCGAGCCGGTACCACTCACTTCGGGACCGGACAGTTATCGCAATCCGGTGTTCCGGCCCGATGGTAAGGCTCTCTACGCAACCCGGGAACGCAGCGCGGCGGTTTCGCTCTACAGCCTGAACCGCCTGGTGAAGATCGACTGGCCGCCAGCCGGCCCCCCGAAAACGCTCACTGGCGAGTGGGACCGTTCGGTAGAGTCTATTGCCTTTACTCCCGACAGCCGCACGGTCTATGCGACCGCTGAGGACCAGGGCCACGACCGGGTTTTCCAACTGCCGGCGGATGGCGGTGACGTGCGGCCGGCGTTTCCCATGAAGGAGGGCGGGTACTCCGGTCTGGCGATTCCAGCCCACGCGGCGATACCGATTTTGGTGGCCCGCTGGCAATCGATGGTACATCCGGCCGATGTGGTGAGGGTGGATGCCAGGACCGGAGAGAACCGCTTCCTGACCGATTTCAACAAAGAACGGATTGCGCAGATCGACTGGCAGCCTCCCCGCGAGTTCTGGTTCACTTCGAAAACCGGCCGGCACATCCAGAGCCTGCTCGTGCTGCCGCCGGCGTTCGACGCTTCCAGTAAGTACCCGCTGCTGGTGTTCCCGCACGGCGGCCCGCACGACATGATCAAAGACCAGTTCTTTTTTCGCTGGAACTACCACTTGCTGACCAGCCCGGGATACGTGCTGTTGATGACCAACTACACCGGGTCGACGGGCTACGGCGAGGAGTTCGCGGCGGCGATTCACAAGGACATCCTGCGCGGGCCGGCGGCGGAGATCGAACAGGCAGCCGAAGAAGCGATCCGCCTGTTTCCGTTCATAGACGCCAGCCGCCAGGCGGCTGCGGGTGCGAGTTATGGTGGCTATCTCATGAATTGGTTCGAGGGAAACACGAAGCGCTTCAAATGCCTGGTGAGCCACGCGGGTCTGGCCGACAACACCTCCTTCTGGGGCGCGACCGACGACTCCTACTATTGGGAGGTCCGGAACGGCGGACCGGTCTGGGAACAGAAAGGCGCCTGGCGGGATCAGAGCCCCTCTACGTACGCGGCCCATTTCTCGACGCCGATGCTGGTCACGCAAGGCGAACAGGATTTCCGGGTGCCGGTGAACCAAGGGCTCGAAATGTACAAACTCCTGCAGCGTCGCGGCGTTGCGAGCCGCCTGGTGATCTTCCCGGATGAGAATCACTGGGTCATGAACGGCGAGGACGCACGCCAGCACATGCGCGAAGTGCTGGACTGGCTGGCGAAGTACCTGTAGCGGCGTGCCAGCAGGCTACTTAGGCGTATCCACGTGGGGATGCGTCCAATTGTAAAGAGCCCACAAGAGCCCGGCCAAGAGACCCAATCCGATGAGCACTTCCGGAACGTCCAGAGTCCCCATAGGTGATCTCCCCATTCGGATTATAGGCTCCTTTGCCGGGAAATGGAATCCCCTCCCGCGGCTTGCTTCATTCTCAACGGCGGATGTAGTCGGAAAACATGCCTCGGCGGGATTCGATTGCGTGCGAGATCCGACGGAGCGTGCCGGGGCGAAACACGGCGCACTCCTTGACCCGGATCACCGTCCACCCCGCACGCCGCAGACGTCCCGACACGCGGCGGTCGCGACGCCGGTTCGTCTCAATCTTGTCGCGCCAGAATTTCGTGTGCGTCCGCGGCAGGTATTTGCAGTGCGTGCAGCCGTGCCAAAAACAACCATCGACGAACACCGCCGCCTTTAGTCCCGGCCAGGCGAAGTCCGGCTTCCCGTCCACCGGCCAATGCTTTCGATATCCGCGCAGGCCAGCGGCCCAAAGCAACCGGCCAAGCGGCAATTCGGTGGTGCGGTTTCCCTTTGACCGCACCGCTGCCATAATCTTGGATCGAACCTCTTTGGAAACGTGGTCCACGACAGGCCCGTAACCAGATTAACGCTTCGAATACGCTTTGAGGTCCTGGTCGCCAATCTCGTCGGAGGGCACCAGCCGGTAGTGCTTCTCCTCCACGACCCTGACGTCCTCGCCATCGAGCGTCAACTCGAATAATGCGATGGTGTCGTCGGCCATGAACTGGGCCGAAACTGGCCGGCACGCGAGTCGCGGAAACTTCTGGGCGCAGCATGCCATGTCCTGGCGGGCCTGTGTCACGCCAAGCTGGTCGCTTCCACCCTTCGCCTGAACGGGGATGACGAACTGCTGTCCGTTCCGATTGACCCCGACGTAGATCTCGTCCACCTCGATTTGTCCGATGCCAGCTACCGTCGTGCGCAGGTGGTTCTGGAGGGAGTATGTCGCGATGCCAAGGAAGATATCGATCAATCGGTTGTAGCGCACCCTGGCAAGCAGAGCTTGTTCGTCGCCGAGCGCATAGGATGCGACGATCTCCGGCGTGGCGTCCGGAATCTTGATAACAATCAACTCCGGCCTCGGCACGATCCGCATCGGCGTACCCAAGCGGAACCGATATACTCCCTTTCCAGCAAGATCGATGCCCCACTCCATGCCCTTCGGAGCGGTGTCCACGATTTGTGAAGGCAAGGCGGTTCGGAAGCGAAACGAGTAGATTGCATCGCCCAGGTTCTTCGGAAGGGCGATCCCGAGCGATTTGGCGACCCCGACGAACTCGTCGCGTGAGAACTCGAACTGGGTCTTCCCCGGCTTGTAGTGCCGCTTGAAAATCGTCCCGATGATCGCGGAGTAGCGATTCGGCTTCTTATCGGGCATCTGTGCTGGCCTCGGAAGACATGCGCTTTCTCTTGGGAACGACATCCGCCTTCACGCCATATCTGGCCGCGGCATCCGACATGTCAAACGACAGCAAGCGTTCGTCGCCGAGGTCGATAGGACGTTCGGGTTTCTTCGGAACGATTTCCAGCGCTTCGCGGATCTTCGAAGCCACCGCTCGCGCGAGAAGCGGCGGAACTGAATTTCCGATCTGGCGGAATCCGTGCCATTTCGTCACATGCAGCCGGAACCAGTCGGGATAGGAGTGCAACCGCGCCGCTTCCCGCACGGTAATGCATCGCGGCGAGAACGGATGGATCGGACGCGGCGATGTGAAAGCGCCATGATCGCTCGCGGTGCCCGCCCGGATGGTGTTGCAGATCCCGTTCGGGTCGAGCTTGTGAAATCGGCTGACCGGTTCCGTGTCTCCTTGCTTCGTTTCGGAGAACCGCTTCTTCGATAGCTCCGTGTGGATCGTACGCAGACTCGAAGTAAGGAGCGTGGCGTCGGACTCCCGTGGCGCGGAGTAGTCTTCGGGATCCGGCTCATGGCCGCGAAGTGGGGCGGAGTACCCGGTGGGCATCTTGAATCGAGCCCGGACCCAATCGCGGTTTAGTAATTCTTCGTAATCGTCGGCTTCTGGAAGATCGCGCAAGGCCTCCCAGACGGTCGGCGAACTCTTCAAGAAGAAGTTGCCATCCCGGCCGTTTCCGTTCTTCGGCGGCTCGTGTGTTCGTCGCGGGTACTCCGGCAGCGGCTGGCCCTTTCGAGCGCCGAGCAGGAACAGGCGCCAGCGGTCCTGCGGCACTCCGTAATGAGCGGCGTTCAGGACTTGGTAGTCTTGGACCACTTGGTAGCCGTGCTTCCCGAACTCCTGGATGATCTCTTCGAGGAAGCGCGCGTGCTGGCCGATGGTCAGCCCGCGGACGTTCTCGAAGACGAAGTAGGATGCCTGGAGGTCTACCACCAGACGTACGAAATGGTGCACAAGCGAATTCCGGGGGTCGTCCAAAGCGCGCTTGCCGATCATGCTGAAGCCCTGGCAGGGTGCGCCGCCGAAAACGACATCGACGTTGCTATCGGCGATCCTGGACTCCCGGCGAATGTAGGCGCCATCGATATCGGCCACGCTTCGGCAGATAGCTGCGCAGCCCGGAAAATTGAACTCGTGCGTGGAGCAGTGGACCGGGTCGTACTCCACCGCCGCCGCGACATCGAACCCCGCCTGCTCGAAGCCGAGGCTCATCCCGCCCGCGCCCGCGAACAAGTCTACGCCGATAGGTCGTCGTTTAGCCGTGGGCAGGTCCTCCCTGACCAATCTACAACTATTATCGGCGCTTTGCGCAAGCCACAACAGTGCCAATATCGGCGGCCGATCCGCGGCTTCCCCCCTATTCTTCTTCCGCCTTCACCTCGGGTTCCGGCAGCACGTCGCGCTCGCCGGCGACCCACACGTACAGAGTCGGCAATAGGAAGACGCCCAGGATCAGCGCCGCCATCAGGCCGCCTACGATCACGATGGCGAAGGGCCGCTGCGAATCCGAGCCAATGCCGCGCGACATCGCCGCGGGCAGCAACCCCACGCTGGCCACCAGCATGGTCATCATGATGGGGCGCAGCCTTTGCACCGATCCGTTGACGGCGGCGCTCAGGACTGCTGCCCCGCGCGCGCGCAACTGGTTGATGTACTCGAGCATGATGACGCCGGTCTGCACNNGTATGCGTGATCAATAGCGCCACCAGGCCGCCAATCGGCGCCATCGCCACGTTGGCGAGAATCAGCATCACCCACTTGAAATCCTGGAACATGGTGTAGAGAATCAGGCAAATCACCAGAATGGTGATCGGCAAGACAATCATGAGGCGCTTCGACGAGCGCTTCTGGCTCTCATACTCGCCGGCCCAATCGATGTGGTAACCCGTGGGAAGCTTCACTTGCCGGGTCACCTTGCTCATGGCCTCCTCGACCGTGCTTCCGAGGTCGCGGACGGGCACGCTGTACTTGATGGCCACGTAGCGCGAATTGGCTTCCCGATAGATTTCCGATGCGCCATCCAGCACCTCGACTCCGGCAAGCTGCGCCAGAGAAACGCGCTCGCCGGAAGGGCTCACCAGGCGGATGTTCTCAATCGCCTCCCGGGTGCTCCGGTAGGGCGCCTGATAACGCACCACCAGGTCGTAGCGCTGCTCGCCCTGGAGCACCTGGGTCACGGCCTTCCCTCCGACGGCGGTCTCAATCGCGTCCTGAACGTCGGCTACATTGATTCCATATCGGGCCGCCCGCGCGCGGTCCACCGTGAACTCCAGGTTGGGCTGGCCGATCACACGAAACAGGCCGAGGTCCGCGATGCCGCGCACCGTGTGCATGACACCGACGATTTCTTCGCCCTTGGCTTCCAGCACCTTCAAGTCGTCGCCGTAAATCTTGATGGCAAGCTGGCCTTTCACTCCGCTCACCGCCTCCTCCATGTTGTCGGCGATGGGCTGGGAGAAATTCCATAACGCGCCGGGGATCTTCTCCAGTTCCCGATTCATGGCGGCGATCAGTTCCTCTTTGTTCTGGTGGAAGATGGGCCGCCACTGCGCCTTGGGTTTGAGATCGACAAAGTATTCCGTGTTGAAGAAGCCGGTGGTATCCGTTCCATCGTCGGCCCGTCCTACCTGGCTGGTCGCCACCCTGACCTCCGGGAAAGAGGCCAGCAGCGGCCGAACCTGATTGGCGAGGCGGATGCTTTCGGTGGGTCCAGTGCTTGGGGCCAATGTGCCGCGTACCCAGACGGCGCCCTCGTCGAGGTGCGGCAGAAACTCCGAGCCGATGATGCCGCTGGTGGTGAGATACCACGAGAGGGCCACCGCCCCCACCGCCACCGTCAGGGTTACCCAGCGAAGCCGGATCGCCAGGTGAAGGGCGTGGCGGTATGCCAGCGTAATCCAAACCATCGCCGGGTTGTGCCACTCGCGAACGTGCTTGCCAAAAAAGAGGCTGGAAACGACCGGCGCGACGATCATCGAAAACAGCAGCGAGCCCAGCAGCGCGAACGATACCGTCCATGCCATGGGCTTGAACAGGCGCCCCTCCACGCGTTGTAGCGTGAAGATCGGCAGGTACGCCGTAATGATGATGCCGATGGAGTAGAACACCGGCCTCTGCACCTCGTGCGCAGCTTCGCGTGTCGATCCCAGCGCGGTCCCCGCCTCACGCTTGCGGCCCAGGTATCGCACGATGTTCTCCACCATCACCACCGCGCCTTCCACCACCATCCCGAAATCCAGCGCTCCTAGCGACAACAGGTTCGCCGGAACGTGGATCAGGCTGAGGCAGATGCATGCGAACAACAGCGAGAACGGGATGGTCAGCGCCACGATGAGCGCGCCGCGGACATTCCCCAGAAACATGAAAAGGATCAGCACCACCAGCAGAATGCCCTCGGTCAGGTTGTGGAGGACTGTGTGGGTGGTGAGGTGGACCAGGTCGCTGCGGTCGAGAAACGGAACAACCTTCACGCCGGGAGGAAGGATGCGTTCATTCAGTTCCTTCATCTTGTCGTGTATGCCGTCCAACGTCGAGTCCGCGTTGGCGCCTTTCCGCAAGAGCACGATGCCTTCGACCACGTCATCGTTATCGATGATGCGGCCATCCTCACGGTGAATCGCCTTCCCATTCCGGCCCAGCCGGATCTTCGGGCCTTGCATCACACTGGCGATGTCCTTGACCCGCAGCGCCGTTCCGTTTTGAGTCTTAATCACCGTTTCTTCGATGTCGCGAACGGTCTTGAGCAGGCCGATGGCGCGAACGTTCACCTGCTGAAGGCCTTCTTCGATGAAACTTCCGCCTGCGTTCACGTTGTTGTTCGCAAGTTGCTGCTCCACCTGGCCGATACTCAGCCCGTACGAGATCAGCTTGTCCGGATCGACGCGGACCTGGTATTCGCGCGTCGCGCCCCCAAGGCTCGACACATCGACGACATTCGGCACCGACTTGAATTGCTTCTCCAGAACCCAGTCTTCCAGCGACTTCAAGTCCATCACGTCGTATTGCGGGTTGGTGCTCTTTAGCGTGTAGAAGAAGATCTGGCCGACCGGGCTGAAATCCGTCCCGATCTGCGGCTGAATGGCGTTCGGAAGCGTCGCCGTGGATACCCGCTCGAGCACTTTCTGCCGGTTCCAGTCGTTCTCCGACTGGTCGTCGAATATCAGCATCACGCTGGAGAGCCCGAAAAGCGACGTGGACCGCAGATGCTCCAGGTGTGGAATTCCGTTCATCACGGTCTCGATGGGAATGGTAACCTGCTGCTCCACCTCCTCGGCGGCCCGGCCGGGCCATTGCGTGATCACCTGCACGTAGTTGTTGGCCACGTCGGGATACGCTTCCACGGGCAGGTTGTGAAACGATATGGCGCCCCAGATCAGCACCAGTATGGCTGCCGCCATCACCATCAGGCGGTTGTTGAGCGCGTAATCGACCAGGGCGCGGATCATCGGTCTTGCCTTGTGGCGCACGCACTCATGCGTGCCGAGCCGAGACTTCCGGTTTGCGGACCCGTGCCGGGCGTCTCGGCTCTTGTCCGGGAGCGTCGGCACGAGTGCCGACGCGGCAGGCTAAAGCCTGCGCCACGAAAACCAGCAAGCTGCCACGGGCGCATGTCTCTCATTGCTCCGCCGTGTTCTGTAGGACCAGCGCGTTCGAAACCACGCGGTCCCCCGGCGCGATGCCCGACACGATTTCCTGCATGTTGGGAGTGACCATCTTTCCGCCCGTTACCTCGACGCGCCGGAACGCGCTGCCACCGGCCGGCACGTAGACCCAATCGCGGTCGTGCAAGTGAAGCACGGCGGAGGCCGGAACCAGCGCGCGCGTCTCCTTCTGCTGGCCGTGGAAAGTGGCTGTGACGAACATGCCGAGGCGCATCAGCCCCGGATTATCCACTTCCAGCCGGACCTTGGCGGTACGGATGTTCGGGTCGAGGGTCGGGCCGATGTTGCTGACGCGGGCCTCGAAGACCCTGCCGGGAAGAGCGTTCAAGTGGATGTCCGCGTATTCGCCCATACGGACATTGGCCATATCGTTCTCGTACACATCGCAGACGATCCAGACGCGGGAAAGATCGGCGATGGTGAACAGGTTGGGTGAATTGTCCAGGGTCTTGACGCCCGCCGCCGCCGTCACGTTCTGCTCGACGATCACCCCCGACACCGGCGCGAAAATGTCGACGGTCGTGGCGGGATGATCGACGTCCACTCCCAGCACCTTGAGATGCTCCAGGGCCGTCTCGACATCCACTTTTGCCTTGTCGTCCGTATCCTGCGCGATTTCCATGTCTTTCGCCGCGATGGCTCCCTTGTCGTACAGGAGTTTGGAGCGATCGAGTTGCGCGCGCGCCAGAGTTTCGCCGGACAGCGCCTTGCGGTAGTCGGAAAAGGCGCCCGATACGTCCGTGCTGTGTACCCGCAGCAGAAGCTGGCCCTTCGCGACCGTGTCGCCCAGCCGCGCGCGAATGTCCGCCACGCGCCCGGAGGCCAGCGAAATCACGGGCACATTCCTGGATACGTCGGCGCTCACGACCCCGGTCACGTTCAGTTCTGGCGCGGCCACATGCGCGCTCGCCGTGGCCAGTGGAAACTGCTCCGGATGGTCCACCTTGACCATGTTGGCGTCCTGTTCCCGCTCGACTTCGGCCGCCGGTGGCGCCTCGGCCGCCGGATTCGGCTGCCCCTTCGCTCCACAGCCGGCCAGAAGAAGCGCCAGCGCCAGCGAGAGGCCGGCTTCCATGAGAACCGCGTGTTTCATTGGATCGCCTCGCGGCCCACCGCCAGATTCAACTGGCTGGCGGCGGTCATGTAAGAACCAATCAGGTTCAGGTAACTCAGTTGGACCGTGCGGTAGTCGTTCTGGGCATTCAGAAAATCCAGCAGCGACGCTCCGCCATGCTGATAGGAATAGGAAATGGTCTCGCGAACCTGGGCCGCCAGTTGCAGGTACTTCGCCTTATACGGCCGCAGCAGGTTCAGATTGCCGTTGACCATGGCATAGGCCGAATCCACGTCGCTGAACACCTGCGCCTGGGCGGCGTCTCGCAGCCGTTCGTTGCGGCGGATATCCAGTTCCGTGCGCTGCTTCTCCCCCTGGTTCCTATCGAAGATGCGCAGCGGGATGGTGACGCTGAAACCGATGTACGCCGGAATCGGAGGGTTGCGCCCCATGTCCACGCCGAAGGTGGGATCCGTCGACCCGTTGGCCACCGCCAGCTTGTGGTCGGTCTGGGCTTTATCGACGGCTTGCGCGGCGGCCTTCAAGTCCGGCCGCGCATCCATGGCGATGCCGTGAAACTCCTCCAATGGCAGGATGCGCTCGGGGAACTCGAACGGCCCCGTGACGTCGAATTGCTCGACGGGTGTCCGGTCGTTCAGCAGTGTCAGAAGCTGGATCTTGGCCGTTCGCAGGTTGGTTTCGGCGGTCTGCACGTCGGCTTCGAACTGGACGCGCTGCAGTTCCAGGCGGTTCAGGTCTACCTGTGCGATGTCACCGGCCTGGAAGCGGTCGCGGCTCACCACCAGCAACCCGTCGTAGTACGCCAGGTTGTCCCGGGTCAGCTTGAGGACCGCCTTGGCTTGCAGAGTCTGCACGAATGCGCTGCGCAAACTGAAAAGCAGAGTTCTATCCAAGTCGGCTTGTTGCGACACGGCGATGGCGGTGCCCTTTTGGGCGCTCTCGAGCCGCAATTCCCGCTTGTGCTGCCGCTCGTGCAGGTAGCTGGCCGAGATCAGCGGCAGGGTGTTCGCCAGCGGGCGGTAAGGATTGGGAGTGAAGGGGGCGAACTGATCGAGGGTCGTGGTGAGGTCGGGGTTCGGCCGCAGCCAGGCCGTGGTCTCCTGGGCCTTGGCTTCATCGACGGTGAGCTGGCCGGCCCGCAGAGTCGGATTTCGAGCTTCGAACTTGTCACGAATTTCCGGCCACGTGAAAGCCTGCTGCGCGCGGACGCCGTTGGCGAGGCAAACCGCGATCAGAAGCCCAATCGACAGACGCACACATAACCTCCGCATTGCCGCAACCGCTCCATTACTGTCGCGGCTCGGAATGAGGCGCCGTACCGAGCCGCGAACGTCAGAGAGCGGTTGTGGCGCAAACAATAATGTCGCCATGTCTAGCTTCACTAACAATTTTGGCGTCATCCCGGCCCCGCCAAGGGCCTATCTTTCGGCGGAGCGGGACCTATCTTTTGGGCGGAGGCTTGGTTTGGAACGGAGATTGTTCCTACAATCGAAACGGGGGCGCAGGCGCATGATGTTCCGTTATCTGCAAGGGTCCACGCCCGTGGTGCTCGCCCGGGCGGGACTGCTCATCGCGATCATCGCCCTCATCGACTGGCGCGTCGACCTCAACATCGCCTTCGGTTTCCTCTACCTGTTCCCCCTTCTACTTGTGGGAACGGTTCTGTCGCGCTGGCAGATCCTGCTGGCGGCGCTTCTTTGCACGTTCCTTTCCGATGTCTTCGATCCGTTCAACTTTACGCTGGCCGTGGCGCTGCCGCAAGACATTCTGGTGTTCACGTCGCTGGCGGGCACGGGACTGTTCGCTTACGAGATCACCAGAAGCCGCCGGCGGGAGATGGAGAACCTCCGCCGGGTGGAAGTGGAAATGACGGCCCGGCGCGAAGCGGAAGAGCAATTGGAGTTTCTCATCGACAGCAGCCCCGCCGCCATCCTCACCACCGGCGCCGATAGCCTGATTCTGCGCGCGAATGCCGCCGCGCACCGTCTCTTGGGAGCGCCGGACGGGGGACTGCCTGGAAGAAGCATCCGCCGCTACATTCCGGCGTTGGGACGCGTGCCTTTCACCGGGGAGACGCCGCAAGCGTTCCGGACCGAAATGCAGTGCCGCGGCGAGCGGGAAAACGGCGCTGTCTTCCCGGCCAACGTCTTCTTCTCCACCTACATCACGGCGATGGGCCCGAGGCTGGCCGCTTTGGTGGTGGACGCCTCGGAGGAGTTGAGGGAACGGGAAGAGTCGAGCCTGGAGCAGCTCATGGCCGGATCGCGGATTCTGGTGGGCGCCGTTTCCCACGAAATCCGCAACGTATGCGGCGCCATCGCGGTCATCTACGAGAACCTCGCGCGCAACGGCGCTCTGACCGGGACCAAGGACTTCGAGGCGCTCGGATCGTTGGTCGAAACGCTCAATAAGATTGCCTCCCTCGAGCTCAAACAGAGCGCCAGCGATTCCGAGATCGGCGGCATAGACCTGCGTGAGACCCTGGACGATCTCAAGATCGTGCTCGAGCCGTATTGCCAGGAAGCGGATATTGCCGTGCACTGGGACATCCCTGAGGAACTCCCCGCGGTCTGGGCCGATCGCCACAGTCTGTTGCAGGTTCTTTTGAATCTCACGAAAAACAGCGAGAGGGCCCTGGAGGGTTCCGACCTGAAGAGAATCGATATCGTGGTGTGGGAAGGTAAAGGCGTGGTATCCATCAGAGTTACGGACTCGGGACCGGGCATCGGTTCCGTCGACAAGCTGTTTCAACCCTTTCAGAAGGGGGCTGATTCCACGGGGCTCGGGCTGTACCTTTCGCGCGCCTTCGTGCGATCCTTTCGAGGTGATCTTCGCCACGATCCGGCGGTGCCAGGATGTTCTTTTGTGATCGACCTGGCGATAGCCGGTTCGCATGAGACGGATTATGGACGGACAGACAAACAGGGAACCAATCCGGCTGCTGTTGCTCGATGATCACGTTCTGTTTCGAGAGGGCCTGAGCCGCCTTCTGGCTTCGGAGCCCGACTTCGAGATGGTGGGCAACTGCGGCACGTCCGCCGAGGCCCTGGAGGTTCTGAAAAGCTCGCCGGCCGATATCGTCCTGCTGGATTTCGATCTCGGCGAGGATCACGGAAGCCAGTTCATCGCGGCGGCCCGGCGCGCCGGTTACGCGGGAAAGATCCTGATGGTCACCGCCGGAATGGATGCGGCGGAATCGTCCATGGCCCTGCAGTTGGGGGCGTCGGGCATCTTTCTGAAGCACAATTCTCCGGTGACGCTGGCTAAGGCCATCCGGCTGGTGGCGAGCGGAGAGATGTGGATGGACCAGCGCGTCATCCACCTCATGGCCGACGGAATCCATCNNGGGGTATCGGAGAGCGCGGTGAAGGCCACGCTACAGCAGTTGTTTCAGAAGACTCGCGTACGGACACGCAGCCAGCTTGTAAGAATCGCCCTCGAGAGCTCCCTAGGCACCGCGCGAAAGCTTTGACCTGCGCAGCCTCGAGAGCGCCCAGAGCAGCGCGCCGCCGCCCAACAGCAGCAGCCCCGAACCCGGTTCCGGCACGTCGGGGGGATCGGGGAGGTCGGGAGGGTCTGCCATCAGGGCGACCCCGCCCAGCGGCGCGCCCACGCTGAGCCCGCTGCCCCCCAGGCTCACGTTCAGGTCCTGCTGCAATGTGTAGGGCTGCAGTCCCAGGGTCAGGGCCGGTCCGGTGTTGAGCAGAATCAAGACTGCCGACGAGCTGCCGAACAACTGTTGCGAACGTGTCTCGGAGATCGGCAGCGAGCCTTCGAGAACCGAGACTGCTCCGCTATAGCGGGAGCCTTGGAACGTCGCCGGCACAAAACCCAGCGGCGCGCCAAACGAAACCGAAACGGAGCCATCGCCCGATACCAGAACCGCATCGAACTGCGCCAGCGAATCCTCCGCAGCCGTCACGAATACGAACCCCACCGAGGTAGGGTACTCCGGAAGTCCGTAATTCGCCGCGTTGATGCCGAAATTCCAGGACGGGACCGTGAACCAAAGCGCGTCGCCCGTATTGAGCACAGCCGACACCTGCGCGGAAACGTCGCTTTCGATGGTTCTCGCGGCGAGCGGCAGCGCAGACAGAATCACGGCCAATCCACACCACAGGTATGTCATGTATCACGATCCTAAGCCGCGGATCATCGGCTGGACAGAACGCAAAGTACCGGTACACATGAGATATGGCTCCGGTACTGTTCACGGTGAATCGCCCCGGGTTGCAGTAAAGTCATCCCTGGGGCGGGGATATAAATTTCGCTAATATCAGTATAACACAGGAGGGGGCCGGCCGCGGTCGCGACCCTGACCGATGGCATGGAAAGACCACCACCGAAGCGTTGCCGACGCGGTAGAACCGCCAACCCTGGTTGAGGCTCAAGGTGGCGCCGGGCAGTTGCGGACCAGCCGGCGCGGCCGACGAGGGCGTCGGCCGCGGACCGGGGGGTCCGCCCTACAAGTTACTCATAGCGGAGGGAAGTGACGGGGTCGATGCGCGTGGCGCGGCGCGTGGGAAGATAGCCGGACAAGGCGGCAATGGCGGCAATGCCCAGAGTGGCCAGAGCGATGGTCGCCGGATCGTTGGGCGTGATGTCATAGAGCTGGCTGGCAAGCAGGCGAGTCACGGCAAAGGCCGCCGGAAGCCCAATAGCGACTCCGATTCCGACCAGCAGCAGCACTTCGCGCATCACCAGCCAGATCACATTGCCGGTCCTGGCTCCGAGCGCGATCCGAATGCCGATCTCGCGCGTGCGGCGGGCCACCAGGAAAGCCATCACACCATAGAGGCCGATGGCGGCCAGCACGGTTGCGAGCACGCCGAATGCAGTCGAGAGGCTGGCGGCCAGCCGCTCGACGGAGAGCGAATCGTCGCGCTGGTGCTCGACGGTCTTCATGAGGTAGACGGGCAGGTTCGCGTCCATCCGGCGCACGGCGGTCCGCAGCGCGGGGAACATTTGCGCCGGGCCCAGATCGGTGCGGACGTAAGCGGTCATCTGTGCGGCCCAATTATTCTGCAAATACGGGAAAAAGACCTGGCGGGGAGTTTCCAGGCGCATGGTCTCGTACTTGGTGTCGCCCACCACGCCGACGATCTCGATGTCGGTTTTCGTCCCGGGGTCGGAGCCCAAACCGATGTGCCGCCCCACGGCCCCATGTTCGCCGAAGTAATGGTGCGCAAACTTCTCGTTCACGACGACGACCCTCGGCGCGCCGGTACTGTCTCGTTCCGTGAAGTCGCGGCCGGCGTGCAAGGGGATTTTGAGCGTGGCAAAGAATCCCGGCGAAACGTAGTTTACATGGGAGTCCATGTTTTCACCGGGCTTGGCAACGTAGCCTTCCACCGTCATAGTGTTGTCCCACTGATCGAAGGTCAGTGGCGGCACCACGCACAGCGCCGCCATGCGGGCGCCGGGAAGCGCAGCCAGTTGCTGCGTCAGTTGTTTGTAGAAGAGCTTGGCCCGGTCGGTTTGGTAGCCGTTGAGAGTGGGGTCGACCGAGAAAGAAAGCACGTGGGCAACATCGAATCCCGGGTTGAGGTCTTTCAGGTTGTGCAGGCTGCGCACGAACAGTCCGGCGCCGATCAACAGCAGCAACGAGAGGCCGACCTGGGCTGCGACCAGCACCTTGCGCCAGCCGGCCTGCCCTCCGCCGGCCACGGCACCGGCTTGATCTTTGAGGGTCGAGGCCAGGTCGGGCCGGGCCGCTTTCCATGCCGGCGCCAGACCGAAGAGGAGGGCTGTGGCCGCGGTGACGGCAAGGTTGAAGCACAGCACGCGCAGATTGGGATCGGCCAGGAATTTGAGGGGCGGGTCCATTTGCGGCATGACGTCGGCCAGCAGGCGCATGATCCACGGGGAAATCAGGAAACCCAGCACGCCTCCCGCCAGGGACAGCAGTGCGCTCTCCGCCAGAAGCTGGCGGATGATCCGGCCGCGGGTGGCGCCCAAGGCCAGGCGGACGGCCATTTCTTTCTGGCGCGCCGCGGAGCGGGCGATCATCAAATTGGCGACGTTGGCGCAGGCGATGAGCAGGACCAGCCCGACCATCGCCATCATGGCCCACAGCGGCGCCTCCAGGAACCGCTCCGCCACGTTCTGGCCCTTGCCGCCCGGCTTTATGTCCAGAGTCATTCTCAGGAATTGTTGCCGCATGTAGGGCGAAGCGTGGGCGAATTCCTTCTGTTGCACTTCCATCGACAGCACGCGATGAAAGATGGGTTGAAGCGAGGCCTTGGCGTAGGCCAGCGTGACGCCGGGCTTCAAGCGCGCGAAGACCTGGAGCCATCGGCGGCGGCGATTGTCGAACGGCCGGTCTTCGTCCGTGATCTGCTGCGCCATCACGACCGGGACATAGATCTGCGTGGGAAACAGCCGCTCGACTCCCTCGAAGCCCCGCTCGGCGACGCCGACGACGGTCAGGCTGTGGTTGTTGACCAGGATCTGCCTGCCGACGACGGAGGGGTCGCCCGCAAAGCGGGTCTTCCAGTGGTCGTATCCCAGCACCGCCAGCGGCGCGCCGCCGCGGACGCGATCCTCTTCGGAAGTGAACAGGCGCCCGAGGGCCGGCCGGACACCCAAAACCTGGAAGTAGGCTCCGGAAACCAATTCACCCGCGGATCGCTCGTTGCGGCCCGCATAGCTCACGCTGACCGGCAACTGGTGGCGGCAGAGCATTCCGCTGAAGACTTGGTTCCGATCGCGAAAGTCTTCGTAGATGGGATAGGAAAGCGAATTCATGCCCGTGTTCGAGCCGTAGTGGTCGCCGACTTCCTTGAGCTGAACCAGTTCCTCCGGATTCAGCACCGGAAGCCGATGCAGGAGGACGTGATCGAGCATGGTAAACACCGCGGTATTGGCGCCGATGCCAAGCGCCAGGGAGAGGACCGCTACCGAGGCGAAGACGGGCGATTTCGCCAGCGACCGGACGGCATGACGCAATTCACCTGGAAGGCGCACACGCACTCCTGGCAGGAAGGTTCCCGACAGGAGTATGTACGAGGAGAATCCGTTTATGTTCCGTTCTCGAAAACCAAGTGCTGGCCACTGGAGTAGAGGCCGCGAGTCACCAGGCTCCCGGCCGGGACGCGCACACGCGCTCCTTCATCCAGTCGCGCGTGCCAAAGAACCTGCATTTGAAGCTGGCCACCTCAGCAGCATATCGGAGCGACTCATCAAGGCCAACGCCGCCAGCATATCGGAGACAAAAGGCTCCGTGAAAGACGTCGCCAGCACCGAGCGTATCGATCACTTCCGTGTCGGGTACTGGGATTTCAGAAGTAAGGCTGCCACTCCAGGACCGTATGGCCTTTCCCCCTCTGGTGATCGCACCCCGCAACACACCATGGTCCCTCAAGTACTCGATGGTATCGTACTCGGACCCGGTACCTGGAGGGTGAAAATCCTGTGAGCAAATCGCGACATCCAGAAACTGAATCAGCCGCTCTGTTCCCTGTTTCCAACTGCCTCCGTCGAGAACAACGGGCACACCGAGGTCGCGCGCACGCATCGCCGCGGCGATGGCCGCCTCCATAAGGTGACCGTCCACGAGCAGGATGCGAGCCTCAGTGGTCTCCACCAGAGAGGAATCGAAGCTCGGCATCGGCAATCGCGTCGTATTCGCCGAGACCACGATACGTTCGCCGGTGTGCGCATCGACAAAAATGGAAGAAAAACTCGGTTCGGAGCTAAAATCGTCAGCCAGATCGAATACACGAACGTCACATCGTCCGAGGTCGTCTTTGATCGCGCCCGCCAAAACATGTCGACCGACAATCGCCGCCAGAGCAGCCCGCCCCCCGAGCGCAGAGAAGGTTGCGGCGGCGTTGGCCGCGGGTCCGCCAGCGCACAGCGCCTGCCGACGAGCTACGTTCTTCGAATTCGGAGCCAGTGTGCCGTTAATGCTGTATATGATGTCGAGAGTCGCCAGACCGACAAACAACCCGCTCAACCTATGATCCGACACGCGACCTCCTGTCCGGCTATTGTCAGAATAGCTCGGACAAACTCGATGGGAGGAAAAAGTGCTATGCGGCAAGTTCAAGGAACACAGGGCGGCGCGCCGCTCCAGGTGCACAGCGGCGCGGGGGCGAGCCAGTCCATGCCGGGGTCGCCGCCGATGGGGGCGCCCGGCGGGGCGTCGGGGGCCGGCATGGGGCGCATGGGGTCGGCCGGACGCTCGAGGAACCGCTTGATGTCGGCGGCCAGCAGCGCGCGCTGCGCCTGTTCGGCTTCGTGCGGGGCGACCTCGGCCTTGAGGCGGGCCGCGAGTTTCGCCAGCTTGAACGAGGCGATGGCGCGGACCTGGCCGTTGGGCGCGCCCGTGGCCAGCCACATCATGCGATCGACCAGCACGCGCTCCGTGGCGCGGCGGATCTCGGCCTCGTAGGGCGAGGCCACAGGGGCGTCGAAGACGGCCCTGGTCAGGCGGTCGATGACTTCTTCGAGGCCCGGCAGCGACTGATCCACGGCGTGCTGCGCCACCATGCGGGCGGCGCGGTCGAGCTGGAGCACGAAGCCGATGGTTACATCCGCGGCCACCGTCGCGGGGCTGAGCGGATCGAATCCGTCGCCGGTCGAGCGCGGAAACAACTCGCGGTGGCGGGCGAAGCCGGGGGGTCGCGGCGGGATGGCGTCGAGAACCTGCCGGGGCACCGCCAGTTCGGAGGGCTTCAAGGTGGCGGCCAGCGCGTCGAGCGCTCGGCGCTGATTGGCGGCGGGCTCCCATTTGACCGGCGCGCGCCCGTCGCCACGCATGCCATAAATGTAATCCTGCCCGGCGACCATAGAGGCTGCGGATTCCACCGAGTAGCGGTGATACATGAAGATGGGCACCAGCGGCTCTTCGATAGTGGCCATGGGCGCGCCGTTGCGGATGGTGTGTTCGCCGAGGCGGTTGAGAGCCGCGCGGCGAATCTTCATGATGCGGTTGAGCTCGGCGGCCTGGTCCACGCCGCTCGACCACTGATCGACCTTCGGATGGATATCGGTGTCCTGGTTGGTCAGGTAGCGCAAATCGCGCGCCCAGGCGTCGTCGAGGATTTTGGCCAGCGCCGCGGAGTCCTCGCCGCGCGGAAGCTGGCGGTAGCCGTAGTCGATGGCGACCTTGTCCCAATCGCCGATACGGGCAGGGTAGGCCTCGGACAAATCGATGGTCCCATCGTCGCGCAGCTTCTCCATGGGATGCGGGTAGTCCATCACCGAGATCCATCCGCGGGTGCTGTCGTAGTAGTTGTGGCCGAGGCCGAGGGTGTGGCCGACTTCGTGCGCGGC
>PLMF01000421.1 GCA_003142355.1 Bryobacterales bacterium | reverse complement strand
TTATTTAAGTGGCATTGGGCGGCACCGCCTGCCCCACCGAGCAGCATCGCCGCGACCAAGCGTGGGGGCGGACGCCTGCGTCGGAGCAGGCCGACCAGAGAGCCCGCCCCACGAAATCGTCGCAGGCTGTGCGTGTAGTAGTGCAAAAAGGTCCCGTGCTATCATACTTGGATGGGGAACATCTCCGTAGAGTTTAGTCTGGAGCAGTTACAAGCGATCGTGGTCTTGGCCAATAACCAACTGTTCCGAGTGAAATACATTGATCCTAAGATGCCCGGCCATGTCAACCGTCCGGAAGAGTTGGCCATATCCAAGGAAGCCGTGCAGGTGGTGGAAGCGGCGTTAAACAAAGCCAAAGGAATCAAAGCCAGGAGCGCCTGACGGCAGGAATTCACGCTCTGTGACTTACTGCGTTACTGTCTTGTCGCGGACTGGCACCTGCCTCGCACTCGAGGCGCACGCCGTTGTGGTTGCCAGGCGCTCCGTTCCACCTCGTGAAGGATTCCTTCACGATTCGGAAAATGGAGCCTCGGTTCTGCGCAACCACCTTTAGCCAGCCCCATATTCCATTCGGCGGGAAATAGATCCCGCGGAAGAAAATGCGTGCGATCAGGTGGCTGATCTTGTACGGAACGGGCTCATCCGCGATGGATTCGATGGCTTGGGCCGTGGCCGCGGCGCTATAGGAGTGCAACCAGGCATAGCGGACCTCAGCCTGCACCTCGGATACGGTCATCCCGAGGGGGGTGTGCGCCATGTGAAATGGCGCGAATTCAAGCCAGTGTCTGGGCCGGGTCAGGCGCCCTTCCCTCTCCAAACGTTCATACAAAGGAGTTGCCGGGAAGGGAGTGATCTGCCCAAAGACGGGCAGCCCCGGAGGCCAGTCGCGGATCTCGGCCAGAGTGCGATCGGCAACGCCGGGTGAGTCGTTGTCGAGCCCGAAGATGAACGATGTGATGGCGTAGACGTGTCTGCGCGCGAGCCGCTCCAGCACCCCGGCATACTCGCTGGGCTTGTTAAAGTTCTTGTTGACGCTGGCGAGATTGGCCGGGTCGAGCGACTCCATGCCGATGAAGATCCATTTCCCGCCCGAATCCGCGATCAGGTCCACCAGCTCTTCGTCGCGCAGCAGGTTGGCGCTGATCTGGCCCACCCAGGAGAGTTGCGCCCCGGCGGAGATGATGTCGCGCAGCAACGCCTTGGTACGCTTCACATTGATGGCGAAATTGTCATCGACGAAGAAAACGGCGATCTCGCCTTGGGTACGCCCGGCACGCGCCTTCAGCCGCAGCATTTCGTCCACGATGCTCTGGTTCGATCGGAAGCGGACCGAGTCGCCGAAAAACCCGGTCACGGTGCAGAATTCGCAGCCATAGGGGCATCCACGCCCGGACTCGATGGGAATGATGTGGAACGTCTCCCAGCCACATTCAAAATGCCGCATGACCGCCCGAAGAGCGTTGGGAATCCGGTTGAACTGGTCCAGATCGAGCGACTCCCAGGGTATGTTGGGATAATCTCCGAGACTGGGCTTGCGCTCCCGCCCGAGTGCATCCACGGGCGCATAGATTTCTTTCAATACGCCTCGCGCCGCGTCTTCCACAATCAGCGGCCAAGTCTCATCGGCCTCGCCCAGAGCTACGGCATCGGCGTGACGCGGGCCGCCATCCCGGCCGAGCGCTTCGCCGGGAACCTCAGTTACGTGGGGGCCGCCCATGACGACCGGCACGCCCGCGGCTCGAATTGCGTCAGCGACGCGGTACGCCTTGGCGATCATGCGGGTCATGGCGCCGATCCCGACGAGTGTGATTTTGTGCTGGAGCACATAGTCGACCAAGCCGGCATCGCTCATGGGCTGGGTATTGCCGTCGATCAGCAGCACCTCGTGATCCGGCGGTGTGAGCGATTGCAGCAGAAACATCCACAGGTGCGGCATGAAATTTCGGGTCACGCCGTTGTCGGGGCAATAAAGGAGTATCTTCATCGATTGCGTCACTATTATTTGTAAGCGCTGGCCCCCGAGTGCTGTGGTGGCAGTTCACGGAAATCATAGCACAATGGCCCCTGTCCAAGGGAAATCGAATCCTGCCCGGTGTCAACTGAGCCCGGCCTGAATGAACGACTTACGGAGCTGCGGCTCATTCCGCTTGACAAGTGGATGGAATTAAGCTATATTAATAATTGACTGAGCATTCTCGCCCAATCTACAGTTGATCCGGACTAAGTCGGGTCATCTGGGTTCCTTCTCTTAGGCTAGCCACGACTGAGGATTTCTTATGAGCGCGAGTGCCACGTTGAAGTTAGATCGTCCGCACCCCCTCGTGGAACAATCATGGCCTGATCGAATGCTGTCCTGGTTCTACCCGGGCCGAGGATGGGGCGGCGCTCAGTGGATGGCTGAACAAGAATCGGGGATCGATGGTGCGAAGACGACCAGTCCCACGCCGGCTGGACCGGCGGGTTTCCGGACGGGAGAAACGAAATAGTGCCTTTTGCCAATCATGGAAACCGCTCTTTCACGATGATCTCGGTTGACAAGAATGTGCCCGCGGCATCGGGCGTCTACGGCCTTGCGAATGCCAGCCAGTGGATCTATGTGGGGGAGACCTCCAACATCCATGCCGAGCTATTCAAGCACCTCAAACATCCGAACACGTTCCTGAGGGGGCACAGTCCATCGGGCTTTACATACGAGCTGAGCTCCGAGGAACACCGAGTGGAACGCAGGAATCAGCTCGTCTTCGAGCTCGAGCCGATCGGGAACCAACTGGCTGGGGAACTCTCTAACTGGTCGTAGCCTGAGAACCTAACATGAAGTAGTGGATCGTCACTGCGCCCCAGAACTGCGCGTGCTACCATCGTTACTCCGAGGGAGAAGGAAATGGTGGAGTCGGCCGCGCCAGCACCGGGAGCCGCGGCTACGCGCGGGATGCATCGGCTGGCGGCGCCCGCGGCGATCGCGGCGTGCGTGATGGCTTTCTACTGGGTNNTGGACTCCCTATGTGTTGTCCGGCTACCCGATACTCGCCAATCCAGAGGTGGGCGCGTGGTACCCGCCTAACTGGCCTTTCATTCTGGCTGGCGTCACTCCCCGATTGATCCAACTGGAGCTGGCTGTGAATGCATTTCTCGCCTGCTGGGGCGCCTATCTCCTGATTTCGGGGCACATCGAGAGCCGTATGGCCTCGATTCTGGGCGCGTTCGCCTACGGGCTTTCCGGGTTTTTCGCGGGCCACGCCTCGCACGTGAGCCTGTTTGCGGGGGCGGCGATGTTCCCGTGGCTGCTGCTGGCCTACCGGCGGGCGATCGATTTTTCTCCCGTCCGCTACACGGCATTGGGCGGCCTGGTGGGCGCCGCCCTGATCCTGGCCGGCTCCGGACAAGCCGCGGTGGCGAGCTTCCTGGGACTGGGCCTGTACGCCCTCGCCGACTGGTGGCGCGAACGGCAGCGCTGGCTGGACGCGGTGGCGATCGCCGTATTCATGCTGGCGGGGGCGCTGGCTTGCGCGGCCATTCAGTTGTTGCCCGCCATGGAACTCGCCGACCACTCCACGCGCGCGGCGGGATCTTCCACCGTCATCGAGGGAGTACTGCATCCGGAGTCCCTCATGACGCTGGTCTTCCCGGACTGGCTGGGCGCCATTTCGGGCCCCTTCAGACCATCGGATAGGGCGCAGTATTACTTCTACGCCGGCCTGTTGGTTCTGCCTCTGGCGGCGATCGGCGCCGTCAAATCCAGAATGCGGCTGCCGGGGTTGCTGCTCATCGTGCCACCCGTTTGGTACATGCTCGGACCGGCCGGCGGTCTCTACTACCTGGGAGCGCTGGAACCCAGCCTGCGCAGGTTACGTGCGCCGGTGGAGGGCTGGTTCCTGGTGGCGCTGGGGCTTGCGATGCTGGCGGCCGCGGGTGGCGATTGGATCTTTACGCGCTGGCGCACTCCTTACCTGCCAGTGGTTGTGGCCGGCCTTCTCTTGGCAGATGTCTGGTATTGGAACTCGGTCAGAAACCCGCTGGCTTACGCCCGCGCCAGCTTTGATGAACTCTACGGGTCGAGCGAAGAGACCGGCCGCCTCCGTCTGGCCTTGAACCAGCCCCCGCTCACTCGCTTCGACGCCCCGGGCAACCGCGCCTTCATGGGTCCCATGCTTCATCCGCTGGATTTGAGCTTCGAGGTCACCTACGGTTCGTTTCTCAATCCCGGCCCGTATCAGGACTACCTCGACGCCATGCGGCACAATCTCAAGCTGCGCGACGGTTTGAATGTCAGCCGTTTTCTGAACGTTGCCACCGGCAGTTACGACGAGAATCCCTCGGTGCTGCCGCGCGCCTATTTTCCGAAGGCGGTGGACGACGTGAAGAGCATGGAGGAGTCCCGCCGGGCATTGGAGACGCTCGACCCGGCGGTCAAGTCCATAGTGCTGTGGCCGCACCCACCCATACAGCAGGACCCGGAGGCGGCTGGTCTGGTGGTTTCCTATGGCGAGCAGTGGTACCGCATCCACTATCACGCCGTTTCGCCGAGCCTCCTGAAACTCAGCGTTGCCTGGTACCCGGGGTGGCGTGCCGAGGTAGAGGGCGAGCCGCTGCCGATCGTGCGGGTGGATCACGCGTTGATGGGTGTGATAGTGCCCGCGGGAGATAATGAGGTCGCTGTCAACTTCCATTCGAACCACTTCGGCTCCGGCCTCGCGATCTCGCTCGTTTCCGGGGCACTCTTGGTCGCATGCATGCGGATGGGGCGACCTTCCCGCCAAAGGAAGCGCAGGAAACGCAGGCGCGCCAGGCGCATAGAGGGGTAGGCAAGTTGCCGAACCGCTCGTGTCCGGCAGGACCCGGCCGCCACGGCATCCGCCGGCGTGGCGATCACGCTGGTGGCGGCGGTTGGCCTGGGCCTGCCGGCGTGGCGCAATCCTTGAGGATGCTCTCCAGAATGTCGGGGATCTCGAACACCGCGCGGTTGTGAAGCTGCTCGGTGGCGGCGCGGAACCGCGCGTAGGCGGCGGGCTCGAGCAGCTCGTCCACTACACGCGCAATCCGCCGGAAGTTCGGCAACACGACGCCGACGCCCTGCTCGCGAACCCACTCGGCGTTGTAACGTTCCTGCGGGAGCGTCCAGGCATTGCGCTCCACAATCACCGGCAGCCGCATGGCCACCGCCTCGCTGATGCTGCCCGGCCCCGGTTTGCCGATGAAGTAATCGGCGAGTTGCATGTAGCGCGGCACTTCCCTGGTGAAGCCTTCGATGAAAACCGCCGCCTGGCGCGGAAGGGCGCCCAGCCGCGACGCCAGCTTCCGGTTGTGACCGCAGATCAAGAGAAGTTGCCGGTCCGGCAAGCTGCGGGCGATTTCGAGCATTTCCGCCGCGCCCTGGCCGCCGAACAGAACCAGCCCAATCGGCAGCTCCGGATCGAATCCCAAACTGGCGCGTGCCTGCGCACGCGCTGCGGGCTTGAGCGGCTCAATCTCGTAGAACCGCGGGTTCAGGATCATGCCCGAAACGCGGTGCACCTTGGTTTCCGGGTGGCCCAGGGCGAGCGCCTGTTCCACGGCCTGGTCCGACCCGCAGATGAAATGCTGATCCTGGCGCTCGATCCAGAAGTGCGGCGGATAATCCGCGATATCGGTGAGGATGGTCACCAGAGGCGCACCGGGCAGCGCGCGTTTCAGGCTTTCCCCCAGCGCGCGGTCGAAATTGGGGACCAGCGACACCACCATGTCCGGCCGGCTTTCCCGCCAGAAGTGTTCGAGCATCCGCACCTGCGGCCCGTGAAACATGCGGATCAGCAGGTGCATGCCGGCCGTGAGCTGCCCGGACCCGAGCGTCCAGCCCCTCTTCAGCATGAGGTTGTAAACGTCCTCGAGCCGCAAGCCGGTGACTTTGCGGAAGATGTCGAGCGAATCGAGCAGCTCCTGCAAATTCACCATGCGGATCTCGAAAGGGCGCCGCTGCTCGACCATCACCTGGCACAGGGCGTTGGCCGCCGCGCGATGTCCGCCGCCAGCGTCGAAAAAGATGAAGTCGAGTTTCTTCATCAGTCCGATTGTGCCACGAGGCACAAGTGCCGTGGCAAAAAACAGATCGATTCACACATATTTTTTGCGGATGTCACCGAACTGTAGCCGTCGGCGGGGTACACGTTGGAGTATATGACGCTGGCCGCCCGATCAATTCTCGTTTCCATCGGGCCACACCATCACGGTTTTCGCAGCGGCTGTGTCGCTCAGCCCTTTCTATCCGGAGCTGGCGGCCGGCCTGTTCTTTTGCGCTCTCAGCGTGGCGGCGTCGCGCGTTCTATTGGGCATGCATTTCCTGAGCGACGTGCTGGCGGGCGCTGCGATCGGGACGGCGCTGGCGTACGGGGCGGTGTGGGTGGTAGTCTGGGCAGGCTAAAGCGTGCCCCACCTTGGTCTGTTAAACTGGCAAGTTGTCCACGCATTTGTCCCGCGCCGGAGAGTGGTTTCTGCGCTCCGGCATTCAGCAACCGAACGGCGGCGTAGCCCGCTATTACC
>PLMF01000097.1 GCA_003142355.1 Bryobacterales bacterium | reverse complement strand
TAGCCGCGGCTGGCTGCTCTACTACGGCGACGCCGAAGCGCACCTCAACATCGCGCGCCGCATTTTCGATTCGCAGACTCCGGGATACGACCAGATCGGGACGGTGTGGCTGCCGCTTCCGCACTGGCTGATGCTGCCCTTCGTCCGCTTCGATGAGTGGTGGCGAAGCGGTATCGCCGGGTCCGTCTCCGCGGCGGCGTGTTTCGTGGTGGCGGGCGCGTTCCTTTTTGCAGCCGTGCGGCGGGTGTTCGCATCCGCGTCCGCCGCCGTAGCCGCCACGGCGCTCTTGGCGCTGAACCCTAACTTCCTTTATATGCAGTCCATCGCCATGACCGAAGCGGTCTTCCTTGCGGCGCTCATGGCGCTGTTGTACTTCAGCGTGCGGTTCCGCGAAACGGAGGGATGGGGGGCCGTGGCCGGCGCCGGCATAGCCGCTTGCGCCGGAACACTGGCGCGATACGAAGGATGGTTTCTCATTCCCTTTGCTGCCCTGTACTTCCTGTGCGCGGCCCGGCGGCGGCGCATCCGCGTGGTTTTGGTCTTTTGTGCTCTGGGCGCGCTTGGCCCGCTCTACTGGCTGGCTCACAACTGGTGGTTGACCTCCGATCCGCTGGAGTTCTGTCGGGGGCCGTATTCGGCGTGGGCCATCCAAGGCAACCAGCCGTATCCAGGTAAGGGCGATTGGCCCACGGCCTGGCTCTACTTTCGCACCGCGGCCCAACTGTGCGCCGGGCCGGGCCTGGCGCTCATGGCGATTGCCGGGGCCGCGGCGTCGCTCGCCAGGCGCGCCTTTTGGCCGCTGGCGCTGCTGGCGCTGCCGGGCGTGTTCTACATCTGGAGCATCCACTCCTCCGCCACCCCCATCTTCGTGCCCTCGCTCTGGCCCCACTCGTACTACAACACCCGCTATGGACTGGCGGCGCTGCCTCTGCTAGCCGTGGCTTCCGCCGGACTGGTCGCCATCGTGCCTTCCCGCTGGCGCGCCATCACCGCGGCGCTGGTCATCGCGGCCGGAACGGTTCACTGGATGGTCGATCCGCAGCCCCGGAACTGGATCACTTGGGAAGAATCGCGCGTCAATTCGGAGGCGCGCCGCGCCTGGACTAGCGAGGCTGCCGGGTACCTGGCGCCCCGCTACGTGCGTGGTTCCGGCATTGTGACATCGTTCGGCGATTTGACCGGCATCTACCGCCAGATGGGAATCCCCTTGCGCGAGACATTTACCGGAGACAACGGCCTGCCATGGCTGGCTGCGGTGAGGCGGCCCGAACTTCTCTTGTGGCAGGAGTGGGCCGTGGCGATACGCGGCGACGCCGTCGCGGCGGCTGTGGTTCGCGACGGCCGTTACAGTTTGGAAAAGAGCATCATGGTCGAAGGCGCGCCGGCGATCGAGATTTACCGGCGCACGGGAGGCAATCGATGAAGATCCCGTTCACCAAGGCGCACGGCGCCAAGAACGACTTTTTGCTGACCTGGCGGCGCGACGCGCCCCCGGACGATCACGCCGGCATCGCCCGCGCCATCTGCGACCGCCACACCGGCGTGGGCGCGGACGGCTGGATGCTGGTGGCGCCGGACCCGGAAGTGGACGGCTCCATCCAGCTCTACAACTCGGATGGCAGCATGGCCGAAATCTCCGGCAACGGCACGCGCTGCGCGGCGGCGTTACTCGTGCAGCATGGTTGCGTGGCCGCGCCGGTGCGGGTGCGCACCGGCGCTGGCGTCAAGACGCTGCGCCTCGTCGAGCGTGGCGGCTTGCGTTTCGAGTTCGAAATGAACATGGGCCGCCCGGAGATCGCCGCCGAGCTTTTTCAATTGCCGCTTTCCACCGGGCCGCGCGACGTAACGCTGTTGTGGGTGGGAAACCCGCAGTGCGCCGTGCCGGTGGAGGATTTCGATTTCGACTGGCGTGCCATGGGAGCGGAGATCGAGTCGCATCCGCTCTTTCCCGAGCGCACCAACGTCTCCTTTTTCAAACCCATGGACGAGCACGTCATCGACGCGCGCTTCTACGAGCGCGGCGCGGGCGAAACCATGAGTTCGGGGACGGGGTCCACCGGCGCGGCCGCCGCGGCCATGGCGCGCTGGTTGGTGACATCTCCCGTGCGCGTGCTCACGCCCGCCGGCCCGTTGGATCTTCGGATCGAAGAAGACGTCTATCTCACCGGTCCCGCGGAGATCGTCGCGGAAGGCGAGTTCTTCCTGTAGGGGCGAGGCATGCCTCGCCTCGCGGCACTCTAGCGGAAAGCCCCAAGCAGGTAGGCTATCAGGAGAATCACCAATACGGTGCCTAACCCCGAGCCCAGACCCCCGCCGTAACCCCAGCGGCTGTGGCCGTAGTATCCGCCACCAAACCCAAAAACCAGTATCAAAACGATAATCAACAGCAGCATTGTGAATCTCCTTTTCGATTGAACGTTAACTCGCTTACTGCGACGAAGTGGCCTTTTGATTCTTGACCTGCAGCTCGTTTACGACCTGCCCAACATTTGGAACTGAAGACGCGACGCTTGCGGCCTGCCGGCGCGCGGATTGAGAGTCGACCTCGCCCGTCAGCGTGACGACGCCATTCTTGACATCGTACTTTACGCTCTTGTGCAGCTTGTTCGCGATGAGAGCGGCATCCAGGTTCTTGCCGATGCCTTCGTCCAGATCGGAATTGATGGCCCTGGCGGCCCTTTCGGCGCCCCGCGGAAGCACTGCAATCTGGTTCGAGACCACTTGCCCGCCCGCCATGGACATCGCAATGGATTGCGCTTGTGCCTTGTCACCGTCCGACTCGACGTGTCCGTTCAGGGTCACCACGCCCTTGTCGCGATCCTGATTGACGGAAACATTCTTCAGGCCGGCCTGATCGAGCGACGTGCGAATGCTGGCGGTAACGTCGGGTGATTTCATGGACGTCTGTGAGCATCCTGCAAGGATTCCGGCGGCCAGCAACGCCAGCGATGCGGCGCATATATGGAGAGTCTTCAAGTTCAACGTCCTTTCCGTGTATCAGGCATGGTCTGAGCAGATTTGGGACCAAACCCGTTTGGCCCCCTATGTGCCCGTTGAAGCACATCATGCGGATGAATTGGCTGTTCCTCCTGGTTCTGCCTTCGGGTTTGGCTGCGCAGGCCGCCGTCTGTAATCCCGCGGACCTGGTTGGGCCGTACGCGTTTCAGTTGACCGGCTCAACGGACATTTCCGGGACGCCGAAACCGACTGCCAGCCTGGGCCGCATCGCCTTCGATGGGCACGGCAGCCTGAGCGGGACGGCGTCCGCCACCTTTCGCGGACTGCTTCTGGGCAACCCGGTGACAGGAAGCTACGAGTCGAAATCGGATTGTTCGGTCATCTGGAAACTGCAGGACGATTCCGGCGGCTTCCAGAATTTCAGCGGAACGCTTTCCACCGATGGAACTCGCGTGCAATTCACTCAGACCGACCCAGGCGGCGCCCAGCGCGGCATCATGCAGAAGACATCCGACACCTGCTCGTCGGCGGATCTTCTGAAGAAATATGACTTTACGGTCTCCGGCAGCACCATAGCGATGCAAGCCGGCGATGTCCCGCACGCGGTATCCGCCAAAGGAACGCTCGATATAGCCGAGAACGGCAGCTTTCAGGTCGACACCGACTGCTCGGTGCGGTTCGGATGGACGCTCCCGGCTCGGGCCGGCCAGGTCGACGAACCTTCGCTAATGGCCATGCGTGGTTTTCTGGTCGACGGCGGCAAGGAAATCCTCGCCTTCCAGACCGACCCTGGCGCCATGGTGGCCGCGCGGTTCACTTCCGGTGCGAAGTGAAGATGCAAGGCTGGTTACAGAAAGTGCATTTTTTGCTTAAGGAGAATCTCAATGCCATACATTACTGTCGGGAAGGAAAACTCCGGCAANNATCACCTATGACCGGAGAGGATTCGGCAAGTCCAGCCAGCCAACCGTCGGCTACAACTACGACACCTTCGCCGAGGACCTGCACAAACTCGTGGCGCAACTCGAACTGCGGGGCTTCGCGCTGGCCGGTTTCTCGATGGGCGGCGGCGAAGTGGCGCGCTACTTCGGGAAGTACGGATCGAAGGGTGTGAGCAAAGCGGTATTCATCTCGTCGGTCCCGCCCTTCCTTCTGAAAACGCCGGACAACCCTGAGGGCGTGGACGGCAGCGTCTTTGAAGGAATCGAAAAAGCCGTCGCCGCCGACCGTTACGCGTTCTTTACCGAGTTCTTTAAGAATTTCTACAACACGGATCTCCTGCTGGGAAAGCGCGTCAGCGAACAGACCGTTCAGTCCAACTGGAACGTCGCAGCCGGCTGCTCCGCCACGGCCAGTCTGGCTTCGGTGGCGGCATGGCATGAGGACTTCCGCAAGGATCTGACCCGCGTCGACGTGCCCACGTTGGTGATGCACGGGGATGCGGACCGGGTTCTGCCGATCGGCGCCTCGGGGCTCCGGACCGCCAAACTGATCGCGGGGGCCCGCCTGCTGGTGGTGAAGGGCGGGCCGCACTGCATCACCTGGACCCATGCGGACGAGGTGAACCGCGAACTGGTGAGCTTCCTTGCTACGACCTCCTGAGGAAGTGCACCACCAAAGAAATCACGGCGATTACTAACAGAAGGTGGATGAGCCCGCCGGCAACGTGGAACGCCAAAAATCCCAGTAGCCACAATACCAGCAGAATCACGAACAGCGCTAGAAACATGGAAATCTCCTTTGTACGTTCAGGGCGTGCTTAGAGCACGAATCGGGCCAATCTTCGTTGCATCATGCTGCATAGGCAGTCACGAACATGATGACGGTCGCAATCAGCATGACCACGGCACACGTCCACCCCAGCCAGCGGAGCAGTGCCCCGTTCCGGTGCTCGCCCATTACGTCGGCCCTGCTGGTCAGCAGCACCACCAGGATGAGCAGCGGTGGCGCCAGCGCTCCGTTGAGCACCGCCGACCAGAAGAGCATCTTGACGGCGTTCAGACCTGCGTAGTCCAGGCCGAGGCCCAGCGCCATCGCGATGGCGATCACGGAATAGAAGCCGTGCGCGAGTGGAGGGTGTACCTCGAGCGAGCCAACCCAGTCGGCCGCTTCCGCGATGGCATAAGCGCAAGATCCGGCCAATACCGGGACTCCGAGCATGCCGGCTCCGATCAAACCCACGCTGAAAAGCCAGTACGCCCCATTACCGGCCAGAGGACGCAGCGCTTCGGCGGCATCGCGCGCGGTCGAGATGGTAGTCTTGCCGTGCGCGTGGAGCGTGGCCGCGGCCGTGAGAATGATAAAGTACATCACCAGGTTCGAAAAGAACATGCCGGTGAGGACGTCGTTCCGCGAACGCCGTAGTTCCCGCTGGGTCGCGCCTTCACGCTGTTCGACGGTCGCCTTGCCCAGAGCGATGTCCTCCTCTACCTCCTGCGCCGCCTGCCAAAAGAAGAGGTATGGCGAGATGGTAGTTCCCAGGATGCCGACCAGCGTGGCCCAATACGCGCCGGACCACTCCACCCGTGGAATCAGGGTCGCCCGCAAAACGGCGGGCCAGTCCGGGTGCGCCAGAAATGCCGCGGCGATGTAAGCGAACAAGGCGAGAGTGAGCCACTTGAAGATCCGGGCGATGAGGCGATAACTCGTCCAGAACAACAGGCTGACAAGGAGGAGCGCGTACAGGGGGGTCCAATAGAGCGACCTTACACCAGTCAGCAGCGACGTGACGTCAGCCATGCCACCCAGATCCGCGGCAATGTTGACGACATTGGCGATGACCAACAGCGTACACGCGCTCCATAGAATCCACCGTGGATAGCGCACCCGGATCACGCCCGCGAGGCCGAGTCCGGTGACCATGCCCAGGCGGGCACACATCATTTGTACGGCCGCCATCAGCGGGAAAGAGAAGATCGCGGTCCACAAAGGCGTGTAGCCGAACGCGGCGCCGGTGACCGAATACGTCGAGATGCCGGATGGGTCGTCATCCGCGGCGCCGGTAATCAATCCGGGGCCAAGATTCGAAAAAAACCTGCGGAAGCGCCCCTGTAGCACAAACGCACGCCTGGCCACTTTGGCGCCTGGAGAGTTCTGAGTCAATAGGCCCCCGATCCCTGAACCATGATTTTACAGCACCCCGAAGGTGGGGCAGGCGGTGCCGCCCGCCAAGCTATCCACGGCCTTTCGGCGGAAGTGTGGGAGAATACCAATTTGATGCCTGAAGCGCTCGAAACGCCTGCCACCGCCGAAATTCTGCAAGAAAAGATCCGCACGCGCGCGGCGCGCGTGGGAGTCGTGGGCCTCGGATACGTTGGCCTGCCGCTGGCGGTGGAGTTCGCCAAAGCGGGATTCTCCGTTACCGGCATCGACCTCAGCCAGGAGAAGGCCCGCCGCGTGAACGCCGGAGACTCCTATGTCGGCGACGTTCCCAGCTCGACGCTCGGCCCCCTGGTGGAATCCGGAAAGCTTCGGGCCACCGCCGATTTTTCGGCCGTGCTGGAACTGGACACCGTCAACATCTGCGTGCCCACACCGCTGCGCAAAACCAAAGACCCGGATATGAGCTATATCGTCTCCGCCTGCCAGGAAATCGCCAGGCACTTCCACGCGGGGATGCTCATCATTCTGGAATCCACCACCTACCCCGGGACCACGGATGAGCTGGTGCTCCCCATGCTGTCGAAATCGGGCCTGGAAGTGGGCCGCGATTTCTTCCTGTGCTTCTCCCCGGAGCGCGTGGACCCAGGTAATCCCAACTTCCAGACCGTCAACATTCCCAAAGTGGTGGGCGGCTGCACGCCGGCGTGTACCGCGATGGGCCGGCTGTTCTACTCGCAGGCGCTCGAGCGCGTCGTGCCGGTGAGCTCCACTCAAGTGGCCGAAATGGTCAAGCTGCTGGAGAACACCTTCCGCATGATCAATATCGGGCTGGTGAATGAGATGGCGCTGATGTGCGACCGCATGGGCATCGACGT
>PLMF01000396.1 GCA_003142355.1 Bryobacterales bacterium | reverse complement strand
GCCCATGCTGGGCACACTCCGCGGCCGACGCCCTCGTCGGCCGGCCTGACTTTGCGCGGAAGAGCGGGTCCAGGGGGACCCGCGACAGACCAGGGGGGTCTGCCCCACGTTTTGGTGTATACTCGTATTTCGATGTCGTATCCCTTCGCCAGCTCGTTTACCTACCGGCTCAGCCGGTAGAGTGGCGTTGGCGGAGACAACATTCGGAACCAGCCCACTCGTGAGAGTGGGTTTTTTGTTTTTGGGGGAACCATGATCATATCGATGCGGCCACACGCCACCAGGCAGGAAATCGACCACGTCTGCGAACGCATTCGCGAGTTCGGCTATAAGGTCCACTCCATCGAAGGCGAGGAACGCGTGGTGATCGGGGCGGTGGGCATGGGGGACGTCACCGCCTGCCTCGAATCCCTCGAAGCCACGCCCGGGGTGGAGCGCGCCATGCGCATCTCGGCGCCGTACAAGTTCGTCAGCCGGGAATTCAAGAAGGGCCGCTCGCTGATCAAGGTGAACGGCGTGGAGATCGGCGGCGGCGAGTTCATCGTGATGGCCGGACCCTGCTCGGTGGAAAGCGAAGAGCAGATCATGCGCACCGCCGAAAGCGTGGCGGCGGCGGGGGCTCGCGTGTTGCGCGGCGGGGCCTTCAAACCGCGCACCTCGCCCTATGATTTTCAGGGCCTCGAGCTGGAGGGGCTCAAGCTCTTGCGCAAGGCCAGGCAGGCCACCGGACTGGGCATTGTCACCGAAATCATGAGNNCCTGGTGGCCGAGTATGCCGATTGCATGCAGGTGGGCGCGCGCAATATGCAGAACTTTGCGCTGCTCAAGTCGCTCGGTTCCTGCGGCCGTACGGTGCTGCTGAAGCGCGGCATGAGTTCCACCATCAAGGAACTGCTGATGTCCGCCGAATACATAGTGGCCCACGGCAACCCCAACGTGATTCTGTGCGAGCGCGGAATCCGGACCTTCGAGACCGCCACCCGAAACACCTGCGACATCTCCGCCATCCCGGTGCTCAACGAAATGACGCACCTGCCGGTGATTCTCGACCCGAGCCATGCCGCCGGCAAGCGCAGCCTGGTTCCGGCCCTGGCGCGCGCCGGCGTGGCGGCGGGGGCGGACGGGTTGATGGTCGAAGTGCATCCCTGCCCCGAGAAGGCCGTCAGCGACGGCGCGCAGTCCCTGGCGCTCGAAGACTTCCGCGGATTGATGCGCAGCCTGGACCCGTACATACGGTTGTGGAAGGAAGCGCGCGCCGCCGANNCGGATGCCGGCGGAGAATGCGCTGGTGGCGTATATCGATTTCAGCCAATTGCGCCGCGGCGGAATTCTGCAACTGCTGGACGGTTCCAAAGCCGGCGAGGATCCCGAGTACCGGAGTTTCGTTCGCCATACCCAATTCGATTACAAGCGGGATCTGGATGCGGCCCTCGTCGCGTTCGGCCCCACCGGCAGGTTCCTGTTTCTCAAAGGGCGCTTCGATTGGAAGAGCCTGCGCGCTTACGTCGAAAGCCAGGACGGCAAGTGCGTCAACGCGTTTTGCCGCATGATCGGCAGCGCTCCCGAGCGGCGCATCTCGTTCTTCCCCGTGCGCTCGAACCTGATGGCGCTGGCGGTGAGCCCCGACGACTGGGCGGCCTTGCGCCTCAACAGCGCGGCCGCAGGCCCGGAACCTCAGGTTCCCGCCACGCCGGTCTGGCTCTCCATTCCCACTTCCGTGCTGAAATCCAGCGATAGCCTCCCCGACGGCACGCGCATGTTCGCGCGCGGCATGGAGCGGGCCGAGACCGCAACCCTGGCATTCGCCCCCGAAGGCCAGGGTCTCGCGGTCCGGCTGGAGGTCCGCTGCCGCAACCAGCAGGATGCGGCGGACATGGCGTCCCAACTCACCCGCACTACCAGCCTGTTGCGGGAGATGATGGAGCGGGAGCATCGGAAACCCGACCCCGCCGATCTGAGCGGCGTCCTGGCTGCCGGCACCTTCCGCAACGAAGGGCAGCGCGTACTCGGTTACTGGCCCATCGAGCGGGCTTTCGTCCAGAACGTGCTCGGCGGTCAGTAGGGGCCGGGCATGCCCGGCCCCTACTGACTCAGCGTATAGTTCACGTCGATCTGAGTGATTACCTCGACCGGCTCGCCGTTCAGGAGCGTCGGCTGGTAAACCCACTGTCTCACGGCGTCCAGAGCGGACTGGACCAGAACTGGCTCTCCGCTGATCACCTCGAGATTCTGGATGGTGCCGTCTTTCCCGATGAGGGCGCGCAGCTTCACCACTCCCTGGATATGCGCCACTTTGGCTTCTGGAGGATACGTCGGGCGCGGCTGGGAAACCAGCTTGGTCTGCTGCACGTTGCCGCCGATGGTGAGCCTCTTGGTGTCGGCGGAAGCCGCCGGTATGGTTCCAGCCGATGTCCTTACTCCGCCGGGGGCCATGATCTCCAGCATCACTTCATTGCTGCCGGCGGAAGGCGTCGAGATCGACAAATGCTCGTCGAATCCCTTGGCCACCCGAGCGACGTTCTGGAGCGAGTCGAACGAGAGCGTGTCGCCTTCGTGTACCGGAATTTGCGAGAGCAGATCGGCCCGCAACTCGTCCGAGAGACCGAACACGTTGATGGCCTTGACCTTGCGTCCCACCCAGGGGAGCTGAGGCGCTACCCGGCGGGCGGCGGCCATGGCAGGGGATTCGGTGGGGGCGGCCGCCGCAGTGGCGGGGGCCTCGCTGGGGGCGGAATCCGGCAAGCGGAACGAGATGCTCACCTGGCGCGAACTCATCGCCTGGGTTTTCATCAAGTGCCACTGCAACACGGATTCGAGCGCGGCGTGGCGCAGTTCGTCGGGTCCGCTCACGACATGGGCGTCGCCGACGTTGCCACTGGCGTCCAACTTCACTTCCACCACCACGGTTCCCTGCACGCCCTTGTTGCGCGCCGCCGCCGGATAGGGCACACCTGTCCGGTGCATGACCCCGGCGCCGCCCAGATCGACCGTCACGCCGGGCGCGTCATAGACCACTTGCGGAGCCGCCGCCAGTGGGAAAGTGTCCGTCACGAACCAGCACGCCGCTACCAGAATTACCAGCCCCGCGGCGAGCGCGGATATCAAACGCGTTCTCGACATACGAACCTCCTTCAAGACTGAAATGACTCTCTGCTTCAAGTGCCGCTTGCGCAGGAACAGCGGCGCCGGGGCCAGGTCGAGCCGCGGCCGGGCGCCGGCTATTGCCAGCAGCGCATCCACATATTGGTCGCGCGACTTGGTCATCTCGACNNAGCCAGTCGCGGCGCCGCACGTGCAGAATCTCGTGGCAGAGGATAGCTTCCCGCATGGGCGCGCCGAACTCCGGAAAGCGCGCGGGCAGAAGAACCACGGGCTTTCGCACGCCAAACGTCACGGGGCTGGCCACGTCGCCGGAAATCCGCAGGTCGGCCTCGACGCTCCACGAAGACGCCGGTTCGAGCGGGTGGGAATGGCGCCGGTATTGCCGCAGCTTCCAGAATCCCGCCGCCAGCCACCCCAGGCGAGCCAGCGCGCCCGCCGCCAGCAGCAGCAAAGCGATCTCGCTCGGTGGCAGGCTTCGCCTCGGCGCCGGCTGAGACGGCACAACCACCGCCACGGAGGTGGAAACCTGCACCGTGCCGGCCGCCTCCTGCTTCCACGGCCGCACCATGGGAAGCAGCAGGCAGGCCGCCAGCAGAACGTGCCAGTAGACCAGCCGGGCGCCCGGCAGGCGCAGCCGCAACGCCGCCGGAACGAACGCCGCCAGCCCCACCAGCAACCCGATTTGCAGGCTGTATGCCACCAGGTTGGCCCAGATCAGGTTGGCGCTCATGACTTCCTCCGCAGCCGCGCGATCTCTTCCCATTCTTCGGGGGAGAGGTCATGCTCCTCGACCAGATGAACCAGCAGCGGCTCGGCCGAGCCGTTGAACACCCGGTTGACGAACTCCCGGACCATGGCGCCGATCACCTGCCGCTTGGGCTGCGCCGGCCGGTAAACGTAGGCGCGGTCCGCCTGGCTCTTTTTCAGGTATTTCTTCTGTTCCAGGATCTTCATCATGGTCATGACCGTGGTGTAGGCCACCTTGCGCCGTTCCAGCAACGCTTCGTACACATCGCGAACGGTGGAGTGGTCGCGTTCCCAGACGATCTTCATGATCTCCAGTTCCTGCTCGGTTAAGGTGGTGCTCCGCCGTCGCATACTAATTAATTAGTACTAAATCGCCGTGGTGTCAAGCGAAAAATGCAGAGGAGGTAAAATTTCCGTGGTGGGGCAGGCGCTTTCTGCCCCACCAACGGCGCCACCTGGCCAGGGGTTCAGGGGGATTTTCGAGGGTGTCAAGTGCGGCGATCGGGCGAAACTCAATCGCCCCAGCCAGCGCACTCTACTTGGCGCTTACCGGAGATTGTGTCAGATACGCGGTCAGCGTGAGGGCCGCCCCGGTGATGGCGGCCGTCTTCAAGTTCGCCGGCGTGACGCTGCCCGAGGCGGCAGCTTGGGCGGCGCTCGATACCGCGCCGCCGACTAGGGCCGCGGCCAGCCCTTTCATCCACAACGCGAAGCTCTTCATGAGACCCTCGCGTAGGAATACTCGATGTATAACGGCGTCGGCCTGATCGCCGGCCGAACCGCCGGAATGGCCCACCCCGGTTCGGCGCCCGTCTCCGGATATGCCGATGGCGCCAGCGGATTCGTCGAATCCGTAAAGAATCCCGCCACGAAAGCGTTGGGCGGTTTCGGCAGGTTGCGGGCGCCGGCGCGTTCCGCCAGCACGCCTTGCGCCCAGTAGTTGAATACCGCCAGGTAATCCGTCTGAAGTGCTTCGTTCCAATCGCTCACCTGGGTTTGAAGCGTGGTTGCTGCAATATCGGTGCTCATCAAGAGTCTCCTATCTCCAGACTAGGAAACACACCGCGGCCTTTTGGCCCCTCAAATTCGCAAGTGGTTCAAAACAAGCCGATTATTTTGATAATGTTTGAGTGAATGATAAAGGTTTCATCAGTTTCGCGGCCGAAAAAGCT
>PLMF01000142.1 GCA_003142355.1 Bryobacterales bacterium | reverse complement strand
GCCAGACGCTGCGGGCCGCGCAGCGGAACGAAGCCGCCCGGAAGCAATACGATCAGGAAAAAATCGACCAGGCTCGCAACAACATACCTCAGCAGTAGCCCGTGAAACGGTTTGCAGCCATCTTGTTTGCGGCGGTCCTGTGTGGCACACCGGCGTTCGCCTCCACCTTGCAGGCCAACGACAAGGGCATCACGCCCGAGCTGGCCAANNCTACACGACACTGGAGGGCATGCTGGGGAGCGACCCCAACAACGAGTTCGGCTCGTCCCAGCGGCTGATGGTGCGTTCCTTGTTCGCCTTCGGCGCTTCCATGGACAATGCCACGTTGTCTTCGGTGAAAAACATGTTCAGCGGCGTGCCCCTGCTCAAGGACATCGATATCAACAACACCAACCCCAAAGTCGGACTCTTGTCCGGGTATGTCATCGTTCCGGTCCTGGTCCGGGTGTTTGCCACCATGGACATCTACATCACCAACTTTTTTGGCGGGGCCATGTACTATGTCCTGTTTCTGCTGCTCATCATCATGATGGGGGCGGCCCTTATCCGCCAACTGCACGAGGGGCGGCTGGATTACGTGTCCTGGCTCGGCAAAGTCGTCTTTGCCGTCCTTTGCATGCTCAAAGCCAATGTGCTGTGCAACTACGTGCTGGCAGCCGCGATCGGCATCGCCGCCTGCATCAACGGGGCCATCGTCAATGGGATGGTCAGCCAGGACGGCTTGAACGATTGGTACCTGAGAGTCTATGGCCCCCAACTGACGCGCAACTGTTACGCCATTATCACCGGGCCTGAGAAAGCGGCGCTGGCCACCGCCTTCGCTGAGCAGCGGGACATGTATAACATTTCCCGCTACATCCTGTTTGAAAACGGCAGCCAAACCGCCACCACGCTGGCCAAGTATCTGGGCGGTTCCCAAGGTTACAACTCCGCCGCGGGAGGGACGGACCCGCAAATCAACGGCACCTCCCTGAAAGAGGCCGCCTCCATGTATTGCCTGATGACCGTTTACAACGTGGGGATGCAAAACCTGGAGGCCCATCGCAACATGGGCATGGACAACGTGGACACCGACGAAGCCGCTTTCAAGCTGGCGATCGCCCAGATCTATTACAATAACGATGGGCTCACCGCCGGAGACCAATCCCTGATTGACGCGGCGGGTGACACCTTAATCATCCCCGGAGGGACAACCACCTGGGCTTACCTTGCCAATAACAACCTGGATCCGCAGGCCGCGCAATGGAGCTCCTGGTACCAACAACCGGCCGTGCTGCAACTGGCAACGGTGGCGCAGGTGGCCGGCGGCCGCAGCCCAACCGGAACGGGCAGTTCGCTTTGGTCCACCATCACGAGCTGGATCGGCAAAGCCGGCGCCGCGGTTTACAACGTCGTGTCCTGGCTCCCGGCCAAAGTGGCCACTTTTCTCACCCAAGGCGCGCTGCAAGCCTTGCTCCTGGGCGGCATGTTGATCTGGATGATGCTGGGCATTGCGCTGTGCAAGCTGGGCGTGATTCTGGTGGTCATGACCAGCCCCTTCATCCTGCTGCCCAGCACGTCGAAAATCTTCTGGAGCGCCGTCAAGACCATGATCTACCCGTCCATCTACCCGGCGATGCTGATCGTCATCATGCAGATGCTGGGCGCGCTGACTTCGTGGATCGGGACCATCGCCGGCCTGACCGGCGGGATGGCGCTGATTCTAAGCCAGCTCCCGCTGCTCTTCGGGTTGGTGACCATCATTGCCCTGCCCAAGATCGTCAAGGTCATGCTTGGCGGGGGCAACATTTTCATGGCCCAAATGAATGTCGCCAAGGGAGTCGCCATGCTGGCGGCAGCCGCAGCTACGGGCGGCATCGCCGCCGTCGGGCTGGGCGGAGCAGCCGCGGCGGGCGCTGCTGCCAAAGGAGCCGGGGCGGCCGCGTCGGCAGCCGGCGGAGCGGCGGGAGGGGGATCCGGCGGCGCACCGCCTGTGATTGCCGGTGGAGGCGCTGTTCCATCCGGCCCCAAGGAACGCGNNCCGCCCGGAGCGTTGGAAGGGTTTTTGGGGTAACCGACCGAAAATCCGCCGGGAAAGCGGCGCTGTGGGGCGCGATCGGAGGAGCGCCGGGGCTGGCCGTCTTTGCCGCCAGGAGCGCCCTCAAGGATTACCGGGAGCGCAAACAAGCCAAAGCAAATGAAACGTAAAGGTTTCACCCTGGTTGAAATGGTCCTGATATTGACGGTCGTCTTTATCCTCGCTGCGATTGGCGCTTGGAAAGTGGCCGGCCTCAGGGACGAAGCAAACGGTGTGGCCCAGGACGACGCCCTGGCAGCCGTCCTGCGGATGCAACAACTGGCTGACATGGAGGGTCTGCAGGAAACCGCTACCGACACGCTGGGCCGCATCCTGGAGCTGCAGAGCAACCTCGCGGCCAAGGGCCACTATTACTATCAAGTCAACCCGACGAACCTCGCTCAAAGGGTAACCTACGATCCCGCGGCGCAACAGTGGCGCAACCCATGAGAGAAGTGATTGTGGCCATGATGAATTGGCTCGCCCGCCCGTTTCCATCCACCAACGCGGTGGTCCTGAGCATTTTCGCGAGCGTGCTGTTTCTGGCGGGGGTGGCCGTTGCCTGGCACCCGGAAATCACCGAGCTCTTCGACGTGCTTCAGGCGCCCAAGTTGCGAATCGCTTTGCGCATCCTGGCGTTCGT
>PLMF01000099.1 GCA_003142355.1 Bryobacterales bacterium | reverse complement strand
GCCCAACCCGGCTTGGTGAACGCGCCCAGGACGTCGCGGTTGTTGACCACCACCTCGGCCGAGCCGGGGAACTGCTCGTTGAAGTTGATCTTTTTCGCGCGGCGGCTGGCGTCGGCGAGCATGAATTGATAGATCTGCTCGGTGCCGGAAAACTTCGACAGATGCAGGCGCGCGCGGTCAATGGCCGCGGCGTCGTTCTGTTCGCTGAAGGGATTGCCGCGGGCCAGATCCTCGCTGTAGAAATCGAATTGCTTGCGCGCCAGCGGCAACAGATTATCCACCAGCCGTCCCGCGGACCAACGGGCGACCAGAACCGGAGAAAGCCAGTTGGTGCTTCGCTTCCATTCGGAGGTGGTCATTATATAGGCCTTCAAGGTGTCGTAGGTGGTGCCGTAATCGTCCGTGGGAGCGGGCGGCAGGGCCACGAGCTGCAGCGAGGCCAGCATGGCCCCCTGCGTCTGGGCGAAGAGCAACTGGTGAAAGCGCGAGTAGTAGAGGCGCCGCGCTTCGGGGTACAGGGCGCTCCCGCTATATAGAAACCAGCGCAGGCGAAATGGAGCGCCCTGCTCTTCGTATTGGGTGAGCTGAACCAGGGCTTCCCGCAAATTGTCGAGCTTCTGCAGGGCCTCGGGAGTGGGCAGGTTCAAGCCGCTGGCTTCCCCCGGGGGGATGGCGCGGGCGGCATCCAGCACCTGGTTTTCGAGCGCGCGGTTGCCAAAGAACGAGACCGTCAATCCAATCGCGAAGACCAGGCACAGCGCCGCCGCGGAAATCAGCAGGACGCGGCGGAGCATGCTGGTCCTGGTGCTGCTGCCGCTGGCGCCCAGCGCGTTTTCATCGCGCAGGATGAGGTCGCTGAACAGGTGGCCCAGAAAAACCCATTGCGGCACCTTGCGGCCGCCGGGCCCAGAGGGCACCCCGGCTTGCGCCAGCGGTGCGCCGGCGGCCGGCGCGGGAAAGCCGGTGCGGAAGATGCCGGTGGCGCCGCCGGCGGCCTCGAAGGGCGACCGCTGCGCCGATGGCCGGGGAGCCTCCACCGGGGTGTCGTGCACCACCACCGGCCGCACGCCGGAGAAATAGAATCCGCGCAGGAAAGGGCTGGCGCGCAACTGGCTGGGGCGGCAGACATCCACCAGGAATTGCACCAGGCCGTTGCGGAGCTTGCGGAATTCGCGCGGAAACTCATAGGCCCCGGAGACTTTTTGCGGGTCGTTTTCGCGCGGCAGAAAAACGATGCGGCGATCGGCCAGAGCATAGAAGAGGCCGTCGAAGGCCGCGCTCAGCCGGCGCGTCTCAACCTCGGCATAGATGCCGGCAGCGCCGGGCTGGGCCATGGGCAAAGTGGCGCCGAGAACCTGGCCGGCTTCCTGGTTGCTGAGATTGCGGACAAAGTCCTCGAAGAACGCCACCCGGTTCATTTTGGTGAAGAGAACATATACCGGAAAACTGATTCCGAAGCGTTGGGAAACCTCGCCCAAGCGGGCCTGCAGAGTCCGCGCGGCCGCGGTGAGGGCGTCCGCGGAACCGGCGCGCGTGAAGGTTTCGGCATCGAAGCAGAGCAGTGCGGCGCGCGGGGCCTTCCGGCCGGGTTGCAGATGGTGGAGCAGGCGCGCCCAGCGTTTTGGATCGGAGAGCAGCGTGCCGCCGGCTTCCACAAACACCATGCCGCGTGCGAACCAGAAGTTGGCCGCGCGGGTGGGGGCCACGACATTGTCCTGGTAGACGTTGCCGGCCAGCAACTCGGGGTCGAGACCGGAGTTGAGAAGCGTGCTGGTCTTGGTGGAGCCCGGCTCGCCGATGACGAACACCACCGGCAGGTTGCTCAACTTGGCGCCCTGCGCCCGGTTGGATGCAGCCAGGCGCGCTTCGGCGTCGCGCACCAGCGAGTCGATTTCGTCATCTCGGCCTGCCGCGCCGGGTGCGCCGGCGCCGCCACCGGACTGGGGCCGAATCTTCGACCAGAACCAGATGAAGACCACCGCGCCGCCGATGCCCAACGCGGCGAGGATTCCGAAAAGAAGGTAGAAACGGCTGGTATCCAGGTGCAGGGCGCTGCCGGCCAGCCAAGCCAGGGCTAGATAGCCTAGCAAAGCTGCGCCCGTTCCCAAATAGAGTTTCATGATCGCTCCTCCGTGGCGCAGACTCTCAGTCTGCCGGGCCCCGACTCGTCGGGACGCTTGCCGGACGTGCGCCAAAGCGCGTCCCGATGAGTCGNNAGGCACGAGTGCCTGCGCCACACGGGCAGGCAGACAAGGTGAACTCAGTCATAACCTGCCTGCCAGGGCCCCGAGGCTGGAGACGCCGGAGCCTAGAATCAGGCTGTAGACCACGAACAGGATCAACGCCAGAGCGCCGCACGCGGCGGCGGCGATGCCGAAAGTCCTGACCAGGGGGTCGGTCCCGGCCCGGCGGACCGCTTCTGGCGGCAGGGCCCAGGCCGGAGAGATTTCTCCGGCGATGCCGCGAATGCGCCGGATCTTTTCGGCGACCGCCTCCCCGACCGCCCGCAGTTCGCCGCCGCCGCCCAGGCTGTAGCGGCCGGCGAAACCCAGCAGCAGACACAACTGGTAGACCTCGAGCAGATCGGCGAGATCGGGCGAGTCGGTTTTCCCCAGTAGATCCTGGAGGTTCCGAAAGAAAACCTCACCCGCTACATGATGACCAAAGAGTTCTTCCTGCAAGGGGCGGCGGGGCCAATCCGCAAAAGCCGGGCTGCGCAGGTTGAGCACGGATTCGTCCACGAACGCGACCACGGCGAAAATGGCGAGTTTGATGTCGTCGGCGTGGTAGCCGTGGGTGCGGGCCCGTTGGTCGGCCGCCTTCAGACCTTCCAGGATCTGGTACCGGAAAGCGGCGGCGTCGGCAATCGACTGGCGGCCGGTCCGCAGGCGCTCGGCGGCGGTAAGGATCTCCTGGAACGCGAGCGCGAGATTCTCATTGCGCCGTGCGGGCGTGGGAGAACCTGGTTGGGGTGTCATGAAGGCAACTCCTCCGATTACGATTCGAGAATGATCGACAGCTCCAGTTCGGGTTCCGGCAACTCGCCCGGAACGTACACGCCCACCTGGCGGCTCTGCACGATGTGGTCCCAGCAGGGGCCGGACCGGCTGACGCTGAAGTACTGCGCGTCCACCCGGGCGGAGATGGACGCGGGAGGCGTGGGGAGGTGGGTGAGCGCCATGCCGGGCAGCGCGCGTTCCACCAGTTTGGGCACGAAAGCCTTGGAGCAGACCTTGACCAGTTGCGGGGTTTTGGCGATGAGGTCGACCTCTCCCAGGGGGGCGCGAATGGAGAACACCCAGCGCGCGCGGTCGAGGCATCGCTGGTCGGTGATTTCACCCTCATAGAGGTAGTCGGCCATCTTGCGCAACGGCACGGAAACCACGTTGGTGGGGACCACGGTCTCGAGATGCGTGCGGATGTGATGGTCCAACGCCCCGAACGAGAGATCCAGATTGCGGTGGTCGTAGAGCGGCAGTTCGCGGGGATGGGACTCGATGGCGAAGGTGCATAGAGCGCCACCCAGGCTCAGCAACTGCACGAAGAGCTCCTCCGGGTGGATGTGCCGCGCCGCGTACATTTGGCGCAGCGGAGCGAGGGCGGAGTTGACCGTGTGGAGGAGCCAGAACTGGGCGATATCGCGCGTGGAGTACTCCGACCAGGAGCGCGCCGCCGACCCCACCGGGGCGGAAAGCGCGGCGCTCTTCTCGTCCAGGATCTCGATCAGCCGCTGGAGAATCTGCATCAGACGTTCGCTGGCCGAGATGACGGTCGAGGGCGGGATGAAGTCGGGATCGAAAATGAAATGGCCCGAACCGTCGCGCATTACGCGCGCCACGGGCATGCCGAGGACTCCGTCCTGCGCCTCGGTATCGAGGAGCAACGAGAAATTCTTCCGTCCCAACTGGACGGGCTTCTCGTCGCGCCCGGTGGTTTCGTCGGAGAGCGGCTGCGCTTCGGCCACGTAGCGGGTGCGCGAGCTGTCGAGCGAACCGGCGGCCACGCAGTTGACCCCGTTGGCTTTNNGCCGGCGGAAGCGGGTCGCATTCGGGCATGTGGAACGCCAGCCCGTCGGGCAGGATGCCGCGGGCATGAAGCAGCGACAGGGTGCCGTTGCGCAGGGCTTCGGCGTCCCATCCCAAGCCCACGAATCCGTAGGCCTCAAACCGCAGCGCCGAGGCGGCGAATTGGATGGAGTCTTCGAAATAGCGGCTCTGGACCTGGAAATGGTGCGGCCCCAGGTACATGCCTTCGGACCAAACCACGCTGGAAAGTTGCTTCACGGCGCCCTATCCCTTCATGGTAGAGGTTACTCCACACGGGTATCGCAAAGCTAGTGCCGGGGGTTGGGGGCCAGGGGCCGGGGGCCGAGGCGGGAGGGGCCGGCGCGGGAGCGGGGTTTTCTGTGGGCGAGGCTCTCACTGACTGCGGCGCGGGCATCAGTGTCTCCACAAGTCCAGTTGCTGCTGCCGCATCTTCTGCTCTATCGCCCATTCCGCCCTTAGCTTCTCCACCTTCTCAACCATCGTCCGATAGGCCGGGTCCACCAGGCACTTGAATCGATGGATGGCGAGCAGTGTCTGTTCGGCGGGCACCAGTGAGTTATCGTTGAATAGGTCCTGGGCTTTGTAGACGTTGACAACGGCCTTGGATTCGAAGCCGATGGCCATCTTACTTGCCTTCTGCATCAGTTTCTTGAATCCGAATGCGGACACTTCCTCGATGGCCTCTTCGGTCACCCACTCGGCTACACCGCTGGTGAACATGGTACTCAGCGCATCCATCGCGTTGGCGGCGTCCACGGCCCACTTGCAAACGCCGATCTCGGGAAGAACCACCAGGACAACGTCGATCGCGAGACTGGTGAGAAACTCACGCTGACGCTCTTCCTCTGCTTGCACTTTCTGCGGGGCGACCTGTTTGGCCAGGCTAGTGGCATAGTCGTTGAGGTCTTGATCGATCTCCACTTTCAGGTGCACATTGCTATAGGTGGTGCTATTGATGGTGATCTGTCCGCTGTCGCTGTCCGATTGTTGCTTGTGTAGTAGAAACTGGGGGCTGGGGGCAACGATGGTTGCATCACCGCGTGGCGTCTGGACCGCGTCGCCGTACAAGCCGAGGACGATACGCCGCAGAGAACCGGTCTGGTTCTCGTTTTTCGCGAAGAACTCGGAGGAATCAATGGGGAGGGCCTCCTCCATAAGCCGGGTTCTCTCCTTTCTGGCCGGCGGCGGCAGGCGGGCGGAAACATGTCTTTCGGGCGGATCTGAGCCGGCCAGCAAACAGTATGGCACCGCGGGCGATTCCTGGCAAGACTGAACATACCCTTCCTTCGGCAACGCCCTCGAGCCGCGGCGGCTCACGACACACGACGAAAATAGCTGCCGTCGCGAGGAGATTATCGGAAGAGGCTACGAAACTGGATTGAACCGTCGGCGCGCTGGTGCCATGATTAGTGAGCGGGGCGAGCATGGACTTCTATCAGAAGTACGAATTGCTGGATCTGTTGAAGGATGAAGGCGTCAAGGTGTTCAACGCCCGCGAGATCGCCACGGGGCGGCAGATCACGATATTTTTGTTCGTGGGCGAGCAGGCCCGGCTCCAGGCGGGTCTTTTGGAGCAACTTCGCGCGTTGCACCGGCCCGGCCGCACCGATCTGCTCGAAGTTGGAGATAACCAGGGGACTCCGTACGTGGCCATCGAGCCGCTCGGCGGATTGGCGGACCTGAAACGGAAAGTTGCGGCTCCGCCAGCGCCGACAGCGCCCAGGACCGGAAAGCCGCCGGACGCGTTCACCAGGGTAGGCGTATGGCACATACCAGCCCCACCCCCATCCGGCGCGCGGGGGGCCACGCCTGTTACGCCGCTGCCACCCGCCGCGGCTGCGCCACCAGCGCGGCCGGCGCCAGGCGAGCTCACGGGGATGTTCCAGGCATCCGCGCCACCTCAACCCATGGGTGAGGCCGCTCCGCAACCGCCGCCGCCTGCGCAGGCTGCGCCCGGCGAGTTCACGCGGCTGTTCCAGACTTCCGCGCCGCCACAACCCATGCGTGAGGCCGCTCCACCACCGCCACCAACTCAGGCTCCGCTGGCGGTCTCTGCCGTGCCACCCGCAGCCGCTCCACCGGCGGCAAGACCGCCGGCGCCACCTGCGCCGCCCGCTCCCGGCGAGTTCACGCGGCTGTTCCAGGCCGCCGCGCCGCCTCAGCCCATCGGCGAGGCCGCCCCGCCGGCGGCACCGCCGGCACCACCTGCGCCGCCCGCTCCCGGCGAGTTCACGCGGTTCTTCCAGTCTCCGCTCTCGCAGGCGCAGGCGCCGGCACCTGGACCGGTTTTCCCGCCACCTCCAGCAAGCGCGCCGCAGAGGCCGGCGCCGCCGCCGGTATCCTCCGCTCCGGGAGAATTCACGCGCATATTCGGAAAGGGGAGCATGCCCGCTGCTCCAGCGGCTCCTTCCGCGGCAGCAAGCGCCACGCAGAGTTTTCGCGCGCGGCCCGAATTCACACCCCCAGCCACACCGGCGCCCTCCGCCGGACCGGGGGAATACACGCGGATGTTCTCGGCTCAACCGGTCCTCGAACCGCAGCCGCAGGCGCCTGCTCCGGCGCCCGCGCCCACTGCCGCCAGGAAGGTGCCCTGGCTCACGTTCACGCTCATCGTGGCGGTGGTCGTGCTGCTTGCGGTGGTCGTGATCATGGCCTTCGCTCTGAGAAAGTGAGATGCCGATCGACAGCTTGGGACAAAGCGGGAAGTTCGACGAATTGCGCGATTTTCTCCGGTCAGCGGGTTACACCGAGGAGTTCCTCCGCGCACGTTTCGGGCTCGAGCGCGCCGAGCAGTTCGAACTCGATCGCACCAAGCGCGCGCCCCTGCCTGAACCGGCGTCCGCGGCGGACATTCTGACGGCCCTCTACCTGGCCGGAGAGTTTGTCTCCCTGGAACAGGCCGAGCGCCTGGTGGGCCGCGATGGCGCAGGCTTGCTGAGCGGCATGGGCCTGCTGGCGAATGACGCCGCCGGCGGCCGGTGCCACGGAACTGTGGCGCTGTACCCGCTGGCGGATCTTCACATCGCTTCGGACCGCTGGAGCAACCCCGACGACGCCCCCTTCGAGGCTCCCAGCGACACGGTCTACCCGGCGTTTATCCCCAACACGCGCCTGTTTCTGGCGCATGTCCCGCTGGGCGAGTGCGGCAGTTTCCTGGATCTCTGCGCCGGCACGGGAATCGCCGCGATCATGGCGGCCAGGCAGGGCGCCCGCGAGGCCTGGGCGGGCGACATCGCCGAACGATGCACCCGCTTTGCCGAATTCAATGGAAGACTGAACGGCATCGCTAACTTTCACCCCGTGACCAGCGACCTGTATGCAGGCTTGAGCCAGCCGACCTTCGACCGGATCGTCGCGCATCCGCCCTACGTTCCGGCGCTCCAGCCGAAGTGGATCTTCTTCAGCGGCGGCGAAGACGGCGAGGAAATTACGCGCCGGATTGTCGAAGGCCTCCCCGCGCACCTTAATGATCGCGGTGTGTTTCTGGCATTGACCATGGGTAGCGACCGGTCGGACGCCCCGTTCGAATCCCGCATCCGCGAATGGCTGGGGGAGGGCGGCCGGGACTTCGACATCGCGCTGATCGTGAGAAAGGTCCTCGAACCCCACGAGTTCGCCGCGCGCAACCGCGAGGAATCCGGGGCCTGGTCGAAGCTTTTTGCGCGGCTCGGCGTGCAATCGCTGGTCTACGGCTTCATCGTGATCCAGCGGAGAAGCGGCGCCCGCCAGACGTTTACCGTGCGGCGGCAGGCCAGCCCCGGCTCCCGCCGCGCGCCGTGGGAGTGGCTGCTTGCCTGGGAGAGCGCGGCCACGGAAGATCTGCCGCGGCTGATCCTCGAGAGACCGCTCCACCGGGGCCGCGACGCCGAGTTTCAGGTGCGGCACCGGCTCCAGGGCAATGCCTGGATACCTCGACGGTACACGCTGCGAACGGAGTGGCCGTTCAGTATGGAATGCGACGCTCACCCCTGGATGGCCAACCTGATCTCGCTCTGCGACGGGCGCGCTACCGGACGCGATCAGCTTCGCGTACTGGTGGAGAACGACGTGCTGCCTCGGGGCATTCCGGAAGAGGAGTTCGCCCGCGCGGCGGCCGGCCTGGTTTCCGGCGGGTTCATTGAAGTGGAAGGGTTCAGGCCGCCTCGGGCAGGAGGATGATCAACTCCAGTTGCGGAGACGCGAAATCGCCGGGCACATAAACCGCCAGGTTGCGCGCCCTTCCGATGGCCTCCCACGCGACGCCCGACTGGCTCAGGCTGAAATACTGGTAGTTCAGCTTCACCGGGATCGAACCGGGCGGCTTGGCCACGTGCGTCAACCCAACACCGGGCAATGCCTGCCGCACCAGGTGCTCGATGTGGTTGGCGGAACAAACCTTCAGCAGGTAGGGCGCCCTGGAGATCAGGTCGGCCTGGTTCATGTCCGCCCCAACGGCGAGGTACAGCCGGGTTCCGGTGAGATACTTGTCATCCGCCAGCGCCGTGGCGTAGATGGAGGGCTGCACCAGCTTGAGCGGGAGGGAAACGAAATTGGCCGGCACCACGGTTTCGAGCAGCGTCCGGACTATTTCGTCCAGCGTCTCGAAACAGCTTGTGAGATCGTCGTGGCGATATACCGGAAGGTCCCGCGGATGGACCTTGGTTGAAAACGTGGTCAGGCAGCCGGCCAGCGAGAGCATGGCTTCGAACAGCCGTTCGGGATGCCCGTGGCGGGTCTCAAAGAGGTGCCGGAATTCCGGGAAATGGAAGTTGATGGTGTAGAGCAGCCAGAAATTGGCAATGTCCGCCGTCCCGAACTCGGCCAGGCTGAGGTTCTTCTGACGGCGAACGCCGGCCAGCATGCTGCTCTTAGCGGCCAGGATCTCAACCAGGCGGCGGGCGATAGCGGCCAGGTAATCGCTGGCGGCGAAGTCGAGCAGCGGCGGCACAAAATGGGGGTCCAGGTCGAGAGCCCCGGACCCGGTTCGCCGGACGCGGGCCACCGGCAAAGAGGAGCATTCCTGCCGCGAATCGCCTTCCGTGAGGAGGCGGTAGTTCTTGCGGGCAACCTGCACGGGTTTTTCGGCCAGGCCGGAGTTTTCGTCGCGCACCGTCACCACTTCGGCCAGGTAACGGGTGTCGGCACGCTGGTTCGGAATGGAGACGTTGAGCCCCGACTGGCGGTAATTGGGAATCGTCAGGTAGACATCGAGCGAATTCTGGTCGGGCGCAAAACAGCCGGCCAAGGGTATCGAAGGCGGCGCCGGCTCGGAAGCCGGGAAGTCGAACAACAGCCCATCCGGGAAGATACCGGAGGCTTCCGAAATCCGGAACTCACCGGCCGCGAGGGCTTCCCGGCTGATCTGGAGGGTGACGAAGCCCCAGGGATTGCCGGTGAGGGACTCCATGCGGAACTCGAGAGAGCTCTCGATGAAACGATCCTGAGCCTGGAGGTGCTGCGGACTCAGGAAGGTCCCCTTCATCCAGATTACGGGCTGGAGTCGCTTCATCGGATATCAAGTTAGCAGAACGGAGCGGGATTGGCAAAGGTGGCTTTCTTTAGTACCGGTTCCCCTGGTATTCCCCGCACCTGGCTTGACTCCCCTCACGGTCGCGGGTATACTCAGACTCGTATTGCGCGGAGGGTTCGGACGAATCGGGGTGGTTCGAGCCGGTCGTCCAAACGCATCGAAGATGGGCAACGGCGAGCGCGGAGGCTTGTTATTGTCGGTGGCCGAAAGTGCCGCTGCCTGCGCACCGCATTGGAATCCGACTTCCCGGCTAATTCCCGCAACAACCGATTTTGGCATAGACAAGCGGACTCACTCGCGCGAACCGCGCCGGAGTCGTGGCGAGTCTGGTTACCTGAAAGAGGATGGCAATGGCAAAACAAAGCACACAACATAAACTCGACCGGGTACGGCCGCCTCGCGTGCACGTCACCTACGACGTGGAAGTGGGCGACGCGATCGAGCTCAAGGAACTCCCATTCGTGATGGGGGTTCTCGGTGATTTCACGGGTCAGCCCGAAGGTCCGGTGTCCAAGCTGAAAGACCGGAAATTCGTGGAAGTGAATCCGGACAACTTCGACAGCGTCCTCGAAGGCATGAAGCCTCACGTGGCGTTTTCCGTCGAGAACAAGCTCAGCGAAGATCCCGAGGCCGGCCAGTTGAAGGTAGACCTTCACTTCAAGAGCCTGGAGGATTTCGAGCCCGAACAGGTGGCCCGCCAGGTGAAGCCGCTGAAGGAGATGCTGGATCTCCGCACCAAACTGTCGGACTTGCGCGGGTCTCTGCAAGGCAACGACAAGCTGGAAGAATTGCTGCTCGACGCGGTGGGCAATACCGAAAAACTGGACAAGCTGAAGGCTGAGATGGCCAAGGGCGAAGGAGGCTCCAAATGAGCGAACCGCAAAAGGCGGCGCAGCCAGCCCCCGTGGAACAGGTACTCGAGAAGGGGCTGCTGGACCAGATCGTCGAGGATGGCCGGCTGGCCAAAGACGTCACCGGCCGGGAGCGCGGCAAGGACCTGGTGAAGGAGTTCGTGGCCCAGGTGCTGGACGGCTCCATGACGGTGTCCAAAGATGCGGAAGCCATGATCAACGCCCGCATCGCGCAAATCGATCATCTGCTCTCGATCCAGCTCAACGAGATTCTGCACCACCCCTCGTTCCAGAAACTGGAAGCGACCTGGCGCGGGCTGAAGTACTTGGTGGACCAGAGCGAGACCAGCGATCACCTCAAGATCAAGATTATCAACGCCTCCAAGAGGGAACTGTTGCGCGACTTGCAGCGGGCGCCCGAGTTCGACCAGAGCGCGCTCTTCAAGAAGGTGTACGAGGAGGAGTTCGGGATCTTCGGCGGAGCGCCCTTCGCCGGGCTGGTGGGCGATTACGAGTTTGGCCGCGGGCCGGAGGATATCGAGCTGCTCGAGAAGATCTCGAACGTGGCCGCCTCGGCGCACGCGCCGTTCCTCTCGGCGGCTTCGCCCGACATGTTCAATCTCGATAGCTACACGCAACTGGATGCGCCGCGCGATATGGGGAAGGTGTTCGACACCACGGAATACGCCAAGTGGAAATCGTTCCGCCAGTCGGAAGACTCGCGCTACGTGGCGCTCACCTGCCCGCGCATCCTGATGCGCCTGCCTTACGGCAAGGAGACCAAGCAGGTGGAGGGCTTCGGATTCGAGGAGCACGTGGACGGCTCGGATCACAACAAGTATCTGTGGGGCAACTCGGCCTACGCCCTGGCCGCGCGGATGAGCAACGCCTTCGCTTTGTACGGCTGGTGCGCGGCGATTCGCGGCGTGGAGGGCGGCGGCCTGGTGGAGGGCCTGCCGGTGCACAACTTCTACACCGATGCGGGGGACGTGGCCATGAAGTGCCCCACCGAATCCCCCATCACCGACCGCCGCGAGAAAGAGCTGGCGGACCTCGGTTTCGCCCCGCTGGTGCACTGCAAGGGCACCGATTACGCGGCGTTTTTCAGCGTGCAATCCTGCAACAAGCCGAAGCTCTACGATAGCGACGCGGCCAACGCCAATGCGCGGCTGTCCGCGCAGTTGCCGTACATGCTGGCGATTTCACGATTCGCGCACTACTTGAAGGCGATGATGCGCGACAAGATCGGCAGTTTCACGTCGCGTTCGGAATGCGAGCGCTGGCTGAATAAATGGATCACCAATTACGTGACCCCGGACGACAGCGCGTCGGCGGCCACCAAGGCGCAGTATCCGCTGCGCGATGCCAGGATCGAAGTGGTGGAAGTGGCCGGCAAGCCGGGCGCCTACCGGGCGGTTGCGTTCCTGCGGCCGCACTTCCAGTTGGATGAGTTGTCGGTATCGCTCCGCCTGGTCGCGGATTTGCCGATGTCGGCACGCAAGTAGAACACTGGGGGCGGCCCGGTCACGGGGCGGGCCGCCCGCTGGTCCAGTGAAGTTGACCCGTAGACGTAGAGAGGAGAACAAGAGATGGCGGCAGTTGATTATTTCCTGAAACTTGATGGTATTCAAGGCGAGAGCCAGGACAAGACGCACAAGAACGAGATCGAAATCGAAAGCTTTTCCTGGGGCGAAACCAATAGTGGCACCGCTGCGCATGGCGGAGGAATGGGCGCCGGCAAGGTGCAGATGCACGACTTTAACTTCGTGATGGGGGTAAACAAAGCTTCCCCGAAGCTGTTGCTGGCGTGCGCCAATGGGGAGCACATCAAGAGTGCGATCCTGGTCTGCCGAAAGGCCGGGAAAGAGCAGCAGGAGTACCTGAAAATCACCTTCTCGGATCTGCTGATTTCGTCCTATCAGACTGGCGGCGCGTCGATCATGCCAACGGACCAAATTTCGTTTAATTACTCCAAGATCGAATACGAATACAAGGAGCAGAAGGCGGACGGGACCCTGGGCGGCGCCGTCAAGGCTATGTACGACGTCAAACAGACGACAGGCTCCTAGGGAGCCTGGGCACAGTCAACCATGAACTCACGAGAACTGTACCAGGCCGGGCAACTCGACGAGGCGGTGCGGGCGCTGGGTTCCGAATTGCGGAACGATCCCACGGACACCAAGCGCCGCACCTTCCTCTTCGAACTCCTGTGCTTCACGGGAGAGTACGATCGCGCCGAAAAGCAGCTCGACATACTCGCCGACGCGGGCAAAGAAGCGGCCATGGGGACGCTGCTGTATCGTTCCGCGTTGCAGGCGGCCAGGACCCGGCGGGATATGTTCGAGAAGAAGACATTCCCTCTGGAATCGGTGGGGCAGGCGGTGCCGCCTGCCCGCGGCACTCTGAACGGGCAGGCGTTTGAAAGCATCGAAGATGCCGATCCGCGCATCGGCGCGCGCCTGGAGGTGTTCGCGGCGGGAGCGTACTTGTGGCTGCCGTTCGAGCACATCGCGTCGGTCCGGACGGAGCCTCCCAAGCGCCTGCGGGACCTGATCTGGATTCCCGCCATCCTGCAAACGGGACCGAAATGCAAGGGGCTGGATCTGGGCGAAGTGCTCCTGCCCGTGCTCACCCCGCTGGCGTCGAAGCATCCCCGGAATAGCGTGCGTTTGGGCCGGGAGACGGTCTGGGAGGAAGCCGGCGGTGAAACCGTGCCCGCCGGCCAGAAACTGCTGCTGGTGGACGGAGAGGAGATCCCCATACTGGAGGTGCGGAACCTGTTGTTCGCGGCATCTTCCGCGGCCGCGGAATAGGGCCGCAACCAACCCCGCATGCCCCTGCGCGACGATCTGCTGAATCCTATTCCCGGCGAGAACCCCAGCGGCGAGAGCCTGCGTTACGCCCCGGTCTTCGACAAGATCAAGGAAGCGCGCCGCGCGGACGACGACGCGCCGCAAGGCGAGTGGCAGTTTGAGCGCAAGACCTCCGACTATCCCCTGGTGATCAAACTGGCCGGCGAAGCGCTGGCTACCAAGAGCAAAGATCTGCAACTGGCCGCCTGGCTGACCGAGGCGATTCTCCGGAAGGAGGGTTTCCAGGGGCTGAAGGCCGGCCTCGAGCTGATCAAGGGACTGATCGAAAACTTCTGGGACACTCTTTACCCGGAGCTGGACGACGGCGATGCCGAGATGCGAGCGGCCCCTTTGGAGTGGCTGGGCACGCGCATGGAGCCGGCGCTGCGCAGCGTCCCGCTTACCAACAAGGGCGCGAACTGGTTCCAGTTCCAGGAATCGCGCGCCGTGGGTTACGAAGCCGCCGCGGACACCGACGCCAAGGTGGAGGCGCGCACGGCCGCCATGGCCGAAGGCAAGATGAGCGGCGAGGAGTGGGACGGGGCCGTCGCCGCCACGCCGAAGACGTTTTACGCCGGGATGGAGGAGACCCTCGACGGCATTCTGGATGTTATCGAAGTTCTGAGTATCATCGGCGAGGAGAAGTTCGGCGACGTCGCGCCATCGTTCGGTCCCATGCGGACCACCATCGAGGAGATCCGGCACACGGTTCACGGCCTGCTGCAGAAGAAGCGGGAGGTGGAACCGGACGAAGGGGCGGAAGCACCGGCCAGTGCGGAAGAAGCGCAGGCGGCACCGCCTGCGCCACGCAGGCCGATCGCGGCAGAACCGGTCGATCAAGACGACGCGTTTCAGAGGGTGACGGCGGTGGCGGCCTACCTGCGCCGGAACGATCCGTCGAGTCCCCTGCCCTACCTGCTGTTGCGCGGATTGCGCTGGGGCGAATTGCGCGCGGCCGGCACGGATGTGGATGCCAACCTTCTGGAAGCCCCACCCACCGGCACCCGCCAGGCGCTCAAGAAAGCCGCCAACGATTCTGACTTGCCGCAAGTGCTGGAATTGGGCGAATCCGCCATGGGCCTCCCGTGCGGGCGTGGCTGGTTGGACCTGCAGCGCTACGTATTCCGCGCCGCCAACGAACTGGGGTATTACCAGATTGCTTCCGCCATCCGGGCGGAGGTGAATGGATTGCTGGCGGATTATCCGGGGCTGCGGCAGGCGAGCCTGCTCGACGACACGCCGGCCGCCAATCCCGAAACCCAGGCCTGGCTGGACGAGATCGCTCCCGCGCCGCCCGCCGAAGCCGCTTACGCGCCGCCCGCGATGGAGGACGATGGCCAGTCGGAAGCCACGAAAGCCATCGATGCCAACGATCTGGCGCTCCAGGCCGCCCGGTCCGGAAGACCGCAGGAGGCCATCGAAATTCTGACGAGAGAAGCCACGGCCGAGCAATCGGGCCGCGGGAGGTTTCAGCGCCGGCTGCAACTGGCGCAACTCTGTATGACCATGGGCTACGAGCGGATCGCCCACCCGATTCTGGAACAGCTCTCCGCCGAAATCGACAGCCGGGGACTGGAAGGATGGGAAGCCGCGCCGGCCGTGGCCCAGCCGCTGGCCCTGCTGTACCGCTGCCTGGAGAAACTGGACACCGCGCCCGATCTGAAACAGAAGGTCTACGACCGCATCTGCCGGTTGGATCCGTTGCAGGCCCTGGCCTGCGGGAGGTAAATGATGGCCAAAGCGGACCCCGACGTGGCCGTCACTCCGGCGCTGCTCGACCGGCTCATCGATCTGGAACCGAAGCTTGCGGCGGATCCCCCGGCCAGCCGGTCGCAATCGGTGCGGCAGTTGAAAGCTTCGCTCCGGCGCGACCTCGAGTGGCTGCTCAACACGCGGCGGATTCCCGACGAAGCCCCCGAAACATTCCGGGAACTGCACCGGTCGCTCTACAACTTCGGCCTGCCCGACGTGACGTCGATGAGTCTGAACTCGCCCAGAGACCGCCAGAGGCTGCTGCGCCTGGTGGAGCAGACTGTCGCGATATTCGAGCCCCGTCTCGCCGCCGTGCGAGTGCGCGCCGTGGACAGCACCGCTTCGGGGCCGAGAGTGGTGCGGTTTCAGATCGAGGCGCTGCTTAAAATGGACCCCGCGCCGGAACACGTCCTGTTCGATACCTTGCTGCAACTGAACAGCGGGGAGTACCAGGTGAAGGGCGAATAGCGTGCGAGACGAATTGCTGCTCTACTATGAACGCGAACTCACGTTCCTGCGGCAGATGGGCGTCGAGTTCGCGGATAAGTACCCGAAAATCGCCTCGCGCCTGAGCCTGGAGCCGGACAAGTGCGAAGACCCGCACGTGGAGCGGCTGCTCGAAGCCTTCGCGTTCCTGGCCGCGCGCGTGCACCTGAAGATCGACGACGAGTTCCCCGAGATCACCGAAGCCCTGCTCAGCATCATCTACCCGCATTTCATCCGGCCGGTGCCCTCCATGACCATCGCCGACTTTCGCGTCAACCCCGAGCAGGGGCAGATCGGCGGGGGGCTGAAGATTCCGCGCGGTTCGATGCTGTCCTCCCGGCCGGTGGGCGGCGTCCCCTGCAAATTCCGCACCTGCTACGACACCTACATCTGGCCGTTGAGCGTGGTGGCGGCGGAATGGAAGACGCCGGACCGGCTGCAGCCCGCCATCAAGGCTCCGGAAGCCGCGGCGGCGTTGCGCGTGGAACTGAAGTGCTGGCCCGATATTACCTTCGAGAAACTGCACCCCAACCCCTTGCGTTTCTTCCTCAACGGCGAGAGCGGCCTGATCCACACCCTCTACGAACTGTTGTGCAGCCGGTGCACCGGGATCCTGGTGCGCGACCCGACTCCGGGCTCGCGCCTGCGGCCGGTCGAGCTCCGAGGGGATGCGCTCCGCCCGGTGGGGTTCGCCGAGGATGAAGGCATGCTGCCGTACCCGCGCCGCTCCTTCACCGGCTACCGCCTGCTGCACGAGTACTTCACGTTTCCGGAGAAGTTCTTCTTTCTGGACCTCACGGGACTCGAGGCGGCTCTGGCGGGTGGGTTCAAAGACCGGGCCGAACTGGTCTTTCTGATCGCGCCGTCTGAATTGGCGGACCGCCGCCAGGCCCTCGAGCTGGGGGTCACCGAGAAGACCTTTCAAACCGCCTGCGCGCCCGTGGTGAACCTGTTTCAGCAAACGGCGGAGCCCATCCTGCTCACCCAGCGGCGCTTCGATTACCCCATCGTCCCCGACATCCGCCGGCCCAACGCCGCCGAGATTTTTTCCGTGGACGAGGTGGTCAGTGTCCGGCCGGACTCGCAGGAACCGGTTCGCTTCGAGCCGTTCTATTCCTTTCGCCACGGCCTTTCGGGCGGCCGCGGGCAGGTCTTTTGGATGGCTTCGCGCCGCGCTTCCGGCCGCCGCGACGATGAAGGCACGGAGGTGTTCCTCTCGCTGGTCGATCTGGAGCAGCGGCCGGTGACGCCGGATGTGGACAGCCTCACCGTGCGGCTCACGTGCACCAACCGGGATCTTCCCTCGCGCCTGCCGTTCGGGATGGATTCCGGCGATTTCGAATTGGAGAGCGGAGCGCCGGTCCACTCCATCATGGCGCTNNCAGGAAATCCTGAAGCTGTACAACTTCACCAACTCTTCGTATTCCGTGAAGCAGATCGAAGGCATCACGGACCTGAAGAGCCGGCCGCAGTTCGCGCGGATCATATCGGAAAACGGCATCACCTTCGCGCGCGGCACGCGGGTGGACCTGGAACTCGACGAGGAAAACTTTGTGGGCGGCGGCGCGTACCTGTTCGCCAGCGTCATCGAACATTTTCTGGGACTGTATGTGACGCTGGCGAGCTTCAGCCAACTGAGCGTTTCGACGCGGCAGCGAAAGGAGGTTCTGAAACTGTGGCCACCCCGGGCCGGCTCCAGGATTCTCCTGTAGAGAACCCGCGGCCGCAATTCGCGGAACTCGAGCGGGTGCTTCACGAGCAGCCGTTCAGTTTCGATTTCTTCCAGGCCGTCCGCCTGCTGGGGCGGATTCTGTCGGACCGGCAGCCCGTCGGGCAGTTCTCCAGTCCGCGCACGGAAGTGGTGCGCTTCGGGACGGGCGCCGATTTCGGGTTTCCCCCCAGCCAGATCGCCGCGCTCGACTGGCCTCGAAACGCGCAGCCGCTGATGCGCGTGAATTTCATGGGCCTCACCGGGCCCAACGGCTTGCTGCCGCTCTACTACTCGGCCCTGGTGCGGGAGCGCCTGCGCGCGCGGGACGCCGCCCTGCGCGAGTTTCTGGACATCTTTAACCACCGGATCGTCTCGCTGTTCTACCAGGCATGGGAGAAGTTCCGTTTCACGGTGGCTTACGAGCGGGGCGACGACGACCGGCTCTCGCCTCACCTGATGGACTTGCTGGGCCTGGGCACCGCCGGCTTGCCCGATCGCCAGCAGGTCCCCGACGAAGCGCTGGTCTTCCGCTGCGGACTTCTGGCCTCCCAGACCCGTTCCGCGGCGGCCCTGCGCCTGCTGCTGATGGACTACTTCGAAGTCCCCGTCGAGATCGAGCAGTTCGTCGGCGCGTGGCACTCGCTCGAGGAAGACACACAGTGCCGGTTCAGCGATACCGCGTCGTACTCCGAGCAACTGGGAATGGGCGCGGTAGTGGGAGACGAGGTTTGGGATCAGCAATCCACGGTGCGAATTCGCCTGGGTCCGCTGACCTTGGAGCAGTACCGGGATTTTCTCCCGGACGGAAGCGCGCACGCGCCGTTGCGGGCGCTGGTCCGCTTTTTCGCCGGAAACGAATTGGATTTCGAGGTGCAGTTGGTGCTGCGCAAGGAAGAGACGCCGGCCTGCGAATTGGGTCGAGAGGGCCCCGCCGGGCCTCGTCTGGGGTGGCTGACGTGGGCGAAGACGGCTGCGATGGCGGAGAATCCGGATGACGGGATATTGCGGATTTGAAGGCTGACATTCGACGCGGAGACGCGGAGACGCCGAGAAAAACGCAGAGCGGAAAAGAAGAAGAGGAAGCGGAGGAAGACGAAGCCGAGGGGAGTGGGACCCGGGGGCTTTGGCAGCCGGGGAAAAGGAAGAGGTTGAGGAGCCTGGAATGAGCGTAAACCTGAAGTCGCTGATCGGAAAACTGAATGCCCCGACGCGGAGCACGCTGGAAGCGGCGGCCGGGCTGTGCCTGTCACGCACACACTACAACATCGAGATCGAGCATTACCTCATGAAGCTGATGGAGGCCAGCGATACCGATGCGGCCCGCATCTTCCGTCACTTCGAGGTGAACCAGTCCAGGCTCTCTTCGGAGTTGACCCGCAGCCTGGATAAGCTGAAATCCGGCAACGCCCGCACGCCCGCCATCAGCCCCACGGTGCTCCGCATGCTGACGCAAGCGTGGACCACGGGGTCGATCGATTACGGCGCCTGGCAGGTGCGCACCGGCTTCACGCTGCTGGCGCTGGTGGCCGATGAAGAGCTCGCCAGGATCGTGCGCGAAGTCAGCAAGGAACTCCAGAAGATCGAGCCGGAGGCGTTGAAGAAGGACTTTATCGCGCTGGTTCACGGCTCGCAGGAAGACGAGGTGACGGAAGAAGCACCCGAGGCGGCGGGAGGCGAAGGTGCTCCGCGCCCGGCTGGCGGCAAGACCGCGAACCTCGACCAGTTCACCGTCAACCTGACGGCCAACGCCAAGAGCGGCAAGCTCGACCCGGTGCTGGGGCGCGACACGGAAATCCGGCAGGTGATCGACATCCTGATGCGGCGCCGCCAGAACAACCCCATACTCACCGGCGAAGCGGGCGTGGGGAAGACCGCCGTGGTGGAGGGTTTCGCGCTGCGCATCGCGCAGGGCGACGTCCCGCCGGCCCTGAAGAACGTCACCTTGCGGACGCTCGACCTGGCGCTGTTGCAGGCTGGGGCGGGCATCAAGGGCGAGTTCGAGAACCGGCTGAAGGGGCTCATCGAAGAGGTGAAATCGTCCCCCACTCCCATCATCCTGTTCATCGACGAGGCCCACACCATGATCGGCGCCGGAGGACAGGCCGGCCAGGGTGACGCGGCCAACCTGTTGAAACCGGCGCTGGCGCGCGGAGAACTGAGAACCATCGCCGCCACCACCTGGTCCGAGTATAAGAAGTACTTCGAGAAAGACCCGGCGCTGGCCCGGCGCTTCCAGGTGGTGAAGGTCGAGGAGCCCGAGGAAAAGCAGTGCATGACCATGCTGCGGGGCATCGCGGCATCGCTCGAGAAGCACCACAAGGTGCGCATTTTGGACGAAGGCGTCTCGGCGGCGGTGCGGCTCTCCCACCGTTTTCTGGCGGGGCGGCAGTTGCCCGATAAGGCCGTCAGCGTGCTCGACACGGCTTGCGCGCGCCTGGCGTTGGGGCAGAACGCCACGCCTCCGGCCATCGAGGACGCCTCCCGCCAGATCGACGACTACGACGTGCAGGAGCGCGTGCTTTCGCGCGAGTCGGCGGCCGGCGCGGACCACGCCGAGCGGCTGGCGGAGATCCGGGAAAAGAGGGCGCAGGTGGCCGCCACGCTGGCCGCATTGAAGGAACGCTTCGCGAAAGAGTCCGCCCTGGTGAGCCGGGTGCGCGAGATCCGGGGCCAACTGGAAGAGGGCGCCGGAGAGCGGGAACCCCTGCGCGCGGAACTGGAGAAGCTAAATGCCGAACTGGCGGCGCTGCAAGGCGAGACGCCGTTGATGCGCGTCTGCGTGGACGGCCAGATCGTCGGCGAAGTGATCTCCGCGTGGACCGGCATCCCTACCGGCAAGATGGTGAAGGACGAGGTTCAGACCGTGCTCACGCTGGAATCCCTTCTGGGCGGCCGCGTCATCGGACAGAACCATGCTCTGGAAGGCATCGCCCAGCGCATCCGGACCTCGCGCGCCGGGTTGGAAGATCCCAAGAAACCCATCGGCGTATTTCTGCTGGTGGGCCCCAGCGGCGTGGGCAAGACCGAAACGGCCCTGGCGTTGGCGGACCTGATGTACGGCGGTGAGCGCAACTTGATCACCATCAACATGTCGGAGTTCCAGGAGGCCCACACGGTATCCACTCTGAAGGGGTCGCCCCCGGGATACGTGGGCTATGGCGAGGGCGGAGTGCTCACCGAAGCCGTGCGGCGCCATCCGTACTCCGTGGTTCTGCTCGACGAGGTCGAGAAAGCCCATCCCGACGTCCTCGAACTCTTCTTCCAGGTCTTCGACAAGGGCAGCATGGAAGACGGCGAAGGCCGCGAGATCGATTTCAAGAACACCATCATCCTGCTCACCTCCAACGCCGCCACCGATACCATGATGAAGCTCTGCGCCGATCCCGAGACCATGCCCACTCCGGAGGGCATCGTGAAGGCCATCAAGCCGGAGCTGAACAAGACTTTCAAACCGGCGTTCCTGGGGCGCCTGGTGGTGATCCCCTATTACCCGGTGCGCGACGAGGCGCTCAAGAAGATCATCATCTTGAAACTCGCCAAGATTCAGAAGCGCATCCATGAGAACCATAAGATCCAGCTTGTGTGCGACAGCGCGCTGATCGATGAAATCGCGCGGCGCTGCACGGAGGTGGAAAGCGGCGCGCGCAACGTGGACAACATTCTCACCAACACGTTGCTGCCCGAGATCTCGCGCCAGTTGCTGAGCCGGATCGCGGAAGGGCAGAAGCTGGAATCGATAAGAGTGGATATTGGGGCGGACGGGAATTTCGTGTATTCGTGAGGGCGTGGCGCAGACTCTCAGTCTGCCGGGCCCGGAGGGCACCCCCCACTCCTGGGGACGCTCGGTTCGCGGGCGACAAAGAGTCTCCGCAAGAGTGCGGAGACGGCAGACTAAAGGTCTGCGCCACATCGAAGCTGGAGGAGGCCGCACATGGCTGAACGGTATCTGGAAGAGAATCGTTTCCTGTACATCCAGTCGAGCCTGGGTGCGGATGAACTGCTGCTCGAGTCGTTCACAGGGGGGGAGGCCATCTCGCACCTGTTTTGGTTCCAGCTCGAGTTATGGTCGGAAAACGCGGCGATCAAATTCGAGGACATCCTGGGACAGGGGATCTCCTTCGGGGTAATCGGGCCATCGGGCTGCGAACCCAGGCACATCAACGGCATTGTGACCTCCTTCGCACAACTGCCCGGAACCTTCCGCCTGGCCCGCTATCGCGCCACGGTGGCGCCTAAGATCTGGGTGCTGACACGGACGCAAAACCTGCGGATCTTTCAGGACAAAGACGTTCCCGATATCCTGAAGAAAGTCTTGCGGGGCTTCGATGTCGCGTGGGAGTTGCACAAATCGTATCCCAAGCGGGAGTACTGCGTTCAGTATCGCGAGACGGATTTCAATTTCATCTCGCGCCTGATGGAGGAAGAAGGCATCTACTATTTCTTCCGCCATACCGCCAGCGGGCACAAGCTGGTGATTGCCGACGACGCCGTATCGCACCAGGACATCCCCGGCGATGCGACTTTGATCTACGACGAAGTGGCCGGCGGCACGCGCGACGAATTGCGCCTCACGGGGTGGATGAAGACCCAGGAGCTGGGCTCCGGCAAGAACACGCTGCAGGACTACAACTACGGCAAGCCCATGCTCGACATGATGGTGTCTCAGCCGGTTATGGACAGCGTACAGGTCGGCAGGCTCACCCACAAGCTGAAGGTGGGCGGAAACGATCAGTTCGAGGTTTATGACTACCCGGGCAATTACGGCATCCGGTACCAGGCGATGGGAGACAAGTCTACCGGCACCGGTTTAGCCAAGACCGGCATGGAGGAAATGGAGCTCTCGCAGTTTTCGATCCGCGGCCAAAGCAACGTGCACTGCCTGATTCCAGGCTATCGTTTTACGGTTACCAGGCACCCTAACGCCGATGGGACCTATGTGCTCGGCTCGGTTACTCATTCCGCGGTGGAAGGCGACTTTCACTCCGGCGACAGGACGGTCGAGAGCCATTACAGCAACACCTTCACCTGTTTCCCGGTGGCGTTGCGCTACCACCCGGCGCGCACCACGGTGAAGGCCCATGTTTGGGGCTGCCAGACAGCCGAGGTGGTAGGCCCGGCGGGCGAGGAGATCTACACCGACGACAAAGGGCGGGTGAAAGTGCAGTTTCATTGGGACCGGGAAGGCAAGAAAGACGCCGCCAGCTCCTGCTGGATTCGGGTGGCCAGTTTCTGGGCGGGGAAGCAATGGGGCGCCATCCATATCCCCAGAATCGGCCAGGAAGTGGTGGTCGATTTCCTGGAAGGCGATCCCGACTGTCCGATTGTCGTGGGGAGCGTGTATAACGCGCTCAACATGCCGCCTTACAGCCTGCCGGCCAACAAGACGCAGAGTGGCATCATCTCCCGCAGCTCGAAGGGCGGCGGCGCCGCCAATTTCAATCAGATCCGCTTCGAAGACCTGAAGGGCAGCGAGGAGTTGAACATCCACGCCGAGAAGGATGAGAACATCGTCGTGGAGCACTGCAAAACCGAGAATGTGGGGGTGGATGAGACTATCGATATTGGGAATAACCGCACCGAAACCGTACACGCCAACGAGACCCTGACAGTGATCCAGGACCGCACCCGCACGGTGATGCAGAACGAGATGGTGACGGTGGCGCTGACGCGCATGCACAACGTCGGTATCAACGAGGCGATCGACATCGGGGCGGCGCAGGAGGTCAACATCGGGGCCTATCAGATGGTTACCATCGGGGCGAAGCAGGATGTCAGTATCGGCGGCACCCGCACGACCCAGGTGGACGGCAGCGACAAGTTGAATGTCGGTAAGACCATCGAGGTGCATGCGGGCGACGAAATCAGCTTCTGCACCGGCATGTCGAAGATCGTGATGAAGAAGGACGGCACCATCACGATCGAGGGCACGGAAATCGATCTGAAGGCGTCCGCCACCATCAATAGCAAAGCCTCGGCGACGTATGTCATCAAAGGCGGGCTGGTGCAGATCAACTAGGAGTATATTGCGTTATACTCTGTGGGGCGGGCTTTCAGGGCGCCCCGCGCGAAGTCTCGTATTTAGGAGGAAGCCATGGGACAACCGGCAGCGCGGCTGGGCGATATGCATGCCTGCCCTCTTTCCGACGGCCCTAAACCCCACGTCGGCGGGCCGGTGCTGCCGCCGTGCTGCCCGACCGTGCTGGTGGGCGGCCAGCCGGCGGCGCGCGTGGGCGATATGGCCACTTGCGCCAGCGCCCCGGACACGATCGCGTTGGGCTCGTTCACCGTGCTCATCGGCGGCAAGCCGGCCGCCCGCATGCTCGACACCACGATGCACGGCGGCAAGATTGTGGCCGGCTGCCCGACGGTCCTGATCGGCGATGCTCCCAGCCCCTGCGGGACGGCCTTCGACACTTGAGCGAGCAACGCTAAGAAAACGGGGTCGCCGTTTCTGAAAACTACATGAACGTGGAGTCGCAGATTGAGCGCAGGCCGCTGCTCGATGCGGACCTGCGCAAGTTCATTGCCGCGGGCTACCTCTGGGCGGTGGTGGACGCCACCGACGCTCCGGCGGTACCCCAGAAGGCGGCCGAGTTGGGCCCCGCGCGGGCGCTGTGCCTGTTTCAGGGAGAGGCCGAAGAGCGCGAGGCCGATACCGCCCCGTACCTCTTCCTGGTGGATGAGGCGCTGCTCGCCTGGCTCAAGGAGACGCTGTGGGACGAGCCGTGGGGCATCCTGGCGGCGGCCGCGACCGACCTGGAATCGCTGCGCAAGCACTTCCGCCGCTTTCTCTGGGTGACTGCTCCCGACGGCGCCGAAAAGTGGTACTTCCGCTTCTACGACCCGCGCGTGCTCGCCATGTACCTGCCCACCTGCACGCCGGCGGAGCTGAGCTGGTTCCATGGCCCGGTGCGGACGTTCGCGGTGACCAACGAAGACGGAGGGATCGATCTGCTCGCGCCGCGGGCCGGCCTGGCACCGGGCCCCAAGGGCACCCCGCCGCCAGCCGGCCTGTGGAGAATCCGCCAGCCTCAGGTAGACGCATTGCAGGTCGATCTGGAGCGGAATTTCGTCCACAAGATGGCCGGCATGCTGGGCGATGAGTTTCCGCGCTTCGTCGAGGGGCTGGCTGCCCAGGTGCTCGATGAGCGCATCTGGCTAGGCCTCGCGCGCGCCCGCAGCCACGGGCTGAGCCGGGAGTCCTCGCTCGCCTCGTTCATCATGATGATGTTTGTCGTCGGACCCGACTTCGACTTGACTCCGGGGATGAAAGAACTCTTCGACGACGAGACCGAAGACCCAGACTGGCGCATGGAGCGGGTCAGCGACCTGCCGCAGGAGGTCTGGCGGGAAGCCAGTGGACCGGCGCGGGCCGGCGGATGGAAAGCCCGTCCGGGCGAGGAGGCGCGGTGAGCGCGGCTCCTTACGCAGGGGGTCCCAAAAAGGAGTGGAAATTCTCTCTTGATAAGTTGAGCGCCGTCGGCGACTGTAAAACGAAGGACGACGCCTGCGAGGCTCTCAAGAAGGGCAAGAAGCCCGTGTCGGCGGACGAGGCCGAAAAGAAATTCGGCATGCTCAAGCGTCACCAGAAGGCTATCCAAAAGACCTGCAAAAAACAGAGCGTCACCGCTACTTTCCGCCAAACCAACACGGCTTGCATACCGTGGATCAAGAGGGTCGGGAAAGGGGTGTGGGCGAAGCCCCATGAGATACTCGACAAGACCATCAGCAGGGGCCGGCTGGAAAAGCTGAACTGGGGCGATAAAAGAATCGGGGAGTTGGAGGACAAAGGGGTCATGGGGTTGGTCGGGGAATGGGAGGGGACGAAGGGGAAGAAACTGGTGGGCGTCAGGACCATCGACGGCGGCTCCAAGAAGCTGACGGAGATCGGGTCAGTTGCCGACATTCCCTCGAATGCCGTCACCGGCGACTATGACATGCACGACCTGATTGGGCCAAGGGGCGGGCGGCTCAACAGCGGAGGACCAGGGGAGCGCAACTTCATTAGGGGAGCCAATAAAACGATGGGCCAAGACATGATCCAGCACGGCCCGCAAGCCAATTACCTCGATTACGCCCTGGAACACGAGGAAGACGTCGTCGGAAAGGTGACCCTGCCGGATCCGCCCGTGCTGGTGATCGACAAGAACGGGGAGATGTACGCTCTCAACTCCAAAACGGACTTATACAATTTCAACCGCTGCAACGGCACGATGGTGACCAAGGAGTGGAAAGAAGCGATCGAGAACGCCAAAAGGAAAGGGAAAGGTATTAAGGTATAAAATGAGCTGGACTGTGGGGGAACGCAGGCAAATTCTGGACCGCACTCGCGAGATCGACCGCCGGCAGGCGGAAGACGAACTCTCCGAAGAAGAAGACTTCCGGCTGGATGACGAGGAAGATGAGTTGCTCAGCCGCTACGCGGCCGGTTTGCCAAACGTGCCGGTGAGCCGGTGCCCGTTCTGCAAACGGGTCATTGAGATCGCGATGGACGAGCACGGCCTGGACGGCCCCTGGTGGTGGGTCAATCGGCCCTTTGACCCCGCGCCCATGAAGAGCTGCGTGCATTTCCGGCTCTTGTTGGGTGCGCTGGATCTGCACGGCCGCCCGCCTTCGGAGGCGCTGACAGAGGTGCAGCCCGGCCCCGGCACGCCCTACGTGATCGGACGGCTGCTGGGGATGGATGGAATGAAGGCAGTGGTGAGCAGCCGCGGGCTGCCCTCCGGCGATACCGCCTATTTGATCCTTTATTTCTCGAGGAGTCCCCTGGCGAGCGCCCAATCGCATCAGGAGTGGCTGATGCGGGGCTTCCAGATCACGTCGGACAGCGGGGAAGACCTGGGCTGGACGATTGCCAACGATCCCTGGGACTTCAGCCTGGGGCCGTGGGCCGGGAAGGGCAAGTTACTCTGGATCGCCCCCGGCGACGGGACGATGGCGCTCCAGGAGGGATCCCCGAAGCCATATCTCGGTCTGGAGGGCACGCGGAAAGCACAGAAGATCACCCTGGGCCAACTGATCCAATACCCGCCTCCGGACGGGGGTCCCATCGATTTGAGCGATTGAAGGTGCGTCGCAAGACCTGCGAAAGGCCGCTGAGGATTATACTTTGATTTCAGACTGTAAGGCTCAAAATACACCATGAAGTGCCCGGCTTTCGCTGCCATACCGACCGTCGTGGGGAGCTTTCCCCATACCGAGCCGCTACGCCTCCTGGACCGGATATTGAGCCTTCTCCCGGACATGCCCGCGTGGCCCCAACTGCCCGTTCGGAACTGGCTGGAGAGCATGTACGTTCAGTACTCGGAACGATTGCCGGGGGCGGTGGTCGACGGCGCTGCACAAACCATCTACTTCCGTAGCGATGAGGCGTTGGCCAGCGAACTGGAGGCGTTCTATCAGGCGCTGGTCGACGAGGATGTCGAGCGCTTCGCGATTTCCCCCGAGTACGCGCTGGGATTGCACCTCTTCCTCGAGAGCGTCCCCCGCCTCGGCGGACAGCGGCCGAAATGGGTCAAAGGGCAGGTCACCGGACCCTTCAGCTTCGCCATGACCGTCACCGATGAGAACAAGCGG
>PLMF01000248.1 GCA_003142355.1 Bryobacterales bacterium | reverse complement strand
AAGGATACCGCGCAGGAACTTCCCGTGGTGACCATCACCAAGGACGGCACCACCTACCTGAACGACAAGCCGGTGAACATCAACGACCTCCAGGCGACCATCCAGCAACGCTTCGGGAAGGCCAAAGCGATTTACGTGCGCGCCGATAAGGAGACCATCTGGGACCCCATCGCGCAGGTAACTGCCATGCTCGGCCAGGCGGGCTTCCAGGTGAACATGGTGACCCAGCCGGAGGATTCGGCGGCCAAGGGACGCAAGTGATGACGCCGCACACCGATATTCTGGACCAGCCGGAACCGCTAGGGAAATCGCTGGCGGGTTCGGTGGCTCTGCATATTTCGGTGGGGGCCGCGCTGCTGATGTCCGCCTGGATGGGGCACGGCCCGCGGGTGCAGTGGGGCGACCTCAACGGCGGCGGGATGGGATCGGTGGCGGTCAACGTGGTGCCGCGCATCCCCCTGCCGGGCCGTAGTGGGCCGATCAACCCGGTGGCGAGCGACACGGAATCGGTGGTGCCGACACCGCCGTCCAAAGCCAAGCCTCGGCCCAAGGTCGAGGCGCCGGAACCGAATGCCATTGCCATCAAGAGCCGCAATGCCGAAAAGAAGGCGTCGCGGGCCGCCTCGGCGCTGAACAAATTTCGCGAACAGCAGCAGGACCTTCCCAACCAGCTTTACAGCACCTCGGGACAGGCCGTAGTCTCGCCCATGTACGGGATGACGGGCGGGGGCGGCGTCGGAATCGGCACCAGCTCGCCGTTCGGGACCCAGTTTGGATGGTACGTCAACCTGCTGCGCGACCAGGTGGCGCGCAACTGGAGGACCGGCGAACTGGACCCGCGCCTTCGCACGGCGCCGCAGGTGTGGGTGACATTCACCATCCGGCGCGACGGATCGGTGGCGCCGGGATTGGTGAGAATCACTCAACGGAGCGGAAATCAGGCGCTCGATTATTCGGCGCAGCGGGCGATTCTGGACGCGGCGCCGTTTCAGGCGCTTCCCCCGCAGTTCCAACGCAACGAAGTGGAAATCGAGTTCCGGTTTGAATTGAGGCGTTGAAATGAGAAGACTCGTCTGGCTGGCAATGGCATTGATGGGAACATGGCTGGTGCTGATGGCCCAGGACGTCGTCATTACCCTGCAGCAGGGCGAGCGGCCGGCTATGGCCATTCCCGATCTCCGCGGGAGCGGAGACGCCCAGAATTATATGGGCGCGCTCAACCAGACGCTGTGGGCGGACGTGGAGGGCGCGGGGCTCTTCAAGATGGTCGCCAAGACCATGTACCCGACTGCCGTCCCGCAGCAACCGTCGGACTTCCGCCAGCCTCCGCCAGTACCCGAACGGTCGCTGGCGCGAGGCCGCCAGCAGCTCGCCCAACCACTAACCGGTGGCGGATTGTGGATGTCGGACTGGTCCGGGCCGCCGGCTTCGGCCAACTACCTGGCTTTCGGGTACACCGCCGTGCAGAATGGCGTATTCGTGCTGCGCGGGTGGCTGTTCGATTTGAGCCGCGGCACTGCGGCCAACGCGCAGGTGGTGGGCAATACGTACCTGGGATCGGTGGACGAAGCCGGCGCGCGCAAGGTGGCCCACGAGTTCGCCGCCGACATCCTCGCCCGGTTCGGCGGCAAGACGCTGTTCGACACGCATGTTTATTTTGTTTCCAACCGCACCGGACACAAAGAGATTTGGGTGATGGACCCGGACGGAAAGAACCAGCGGCAGCTCACGCGATTCAACTCCACTTCGNNGTTCACGCCCGATGGGAAGCAGATGGTTTACGCCTCGTCGGCGCCGAACGACCGGTGCTGCCGGATCTACATCGCGAATTTAGACGGGAGCGGATTGCGACCGATCACGAACTCGAGCTTCATTGACGTCGAGCCGAAGGTGAATCCCAAGACCGGGAACGAGATTGTGTTCGTATCCGGCCGGTCCGGCCCGCAGCAGATTTACAGGATGAATATGGATGGGAGCGATATCGAACGCCTCACTCCCGGTGAGGGTGAGGCTTCCAACCCGTCCTGGCATCCCGATGGGCAGATGATCGCGTACGCTTGGACGCGGGGGTACGCCCAGGGGGCCTTCAACATATTCATCATGGACGTTGCATCGCGCAAGTACAACCAGTTGACGCATGGGGAGGGTCGCAACGAGAACCCGAGCTGGGCGCCGGACGGCCGGCATCTCGTATTCATGTCGACCCGTGCCGGCGGACACCAAATCTGGTCTATGCTGGCTGATGGTACGCAGGTGCAACAACTTACCACGCAAGGCAGTAACGAGACCCCGGTATGGGGCAAGTAATTTAAGGATTCAGGAGGCGATGTTCATGTTCAGTAAACGGAATATCACGATCATCTGTATGGCGCTTAGCTTGGCGATGTTCGGAGCAGCCTGCAAGAAGAAGGTGCCACCACCGCCACCGCCGCCGGCACCGCCACCGGTTGTCAAGGAGATACCGCCGCCACCGAAGGCGCCTGTGGTTGCGCAATTCGCGGCCGAGCCGGCTTCCATTCAGCGCGGCCAGTCTTCCACGCTGCGGTGGGAAGTCACGGGCGATACGACGAACATCTCCATCAATCAGGGTATCGGCACGGTGCAGGCGGCAGGCAGCCAGCGGGTGCAACCCGACGATTCGACCACCTACACCCTGACGGCCACCGGACCGGGTGGCACTGTCACGAGCTCGGCAACCGTCACCGTGACCGTTCCGCCGCCGCCGCCACCCCCGCCACCGCCGCCGCCCAAGCCCACGCTGGAGCAGCGCCTGGTGTCGGACATTCAGGACGCGTACTTCGACTACGACAAGAGCGACATCCGTTCCGATGCGCGCGATGCCTTGACGAAGGATGCGGACGCTCTGAAGAGCATCCTGGCGGACTTCCCGAGCGCGACGATCGTACTCGAGGGCAATTGCGACGAGCGCGGCTCGGCGGAGTACAACATCGGGCTGGGCGACCGGCGCGCCAGTTCCGCCAAGGAGTTCCTGCAGCAGTTGGGGGTCTCGGCCGACCGGCTGAAGTCCATCAGCTACGGCAAGGATAAGCCGGTCTGCACCGAGGCCAACGAGTCCTGCTGGCAAAAGAACCGGCACGTGCACTTCGCGCCCGGGCAGTAGGGCAGTTGCAGAGGCAAGACACACGGCGGCGGGGGACGGGCCGATGGTTCCTCCGCCGCTGGCAAGGAGAGTTGCATATGTTCCCGCGTCTTTGCGTTTGGGTTCTGATTGCGTCGCCCACGCTGGCGCTGGCGGCCAGCAAGGAAATAATGGAGTTGCAGCGCGACCTGTCGCAGTTGCAGCAGCAGGTCAGGGATTTGCAGCGCTCACAGGACGAAAAGTTCGCGGCGTTGCAGGTGCTGGTGCAGCAGGCCGTCGATAATGCCGGCAAGGCCAACACGGCCGTGGCCGTGATTCAGAGCGGCTTGCAGCAGAGCATGCGAGACCTGGAAAGCAAGGTCGTGCCGTCGGTGGTCGGTCTTTCTTCACGCATGGACCAAGTGTCTAACGACATGCGCACGGTGCAGCAGGCGGTTTCGGACGTGACCGGTCTCATGTCGAAATTGCAGGCGCAGTTGACCGACCTGGGCAACGCCGTGAAGGTTATGCAAGCGCCCTCGCCGGCCCCGCCGGCTCAAACCACTCCGGGTGGGGCATCTGCCGTTCCGGAAACGCCTACCATATCCGCCACCGATCTCTATTCCAACGCCCGGCGGGACATGTCCGGCGGCAAGTTGGATTTGGCGCTGCAAGAGTTTTCGGATTATCTGAAGTGGTACGGCAATACCGACCTGGCGCCGAACGCGCAGTACTACATTGGGTACATCCATTCTTCTCAGGGCGACTACGACAGTGCCGTGAAGGAGTTTGACATGGTGCTGGAGAAGTACCCCGACAACACCAAGACCCCAGACTCCCTCTATAACAAGGGTTTGGCCCTGACGAAGATGGGCCGCCGGACGGATGGCGCCCAGGAGTACCGGGAGTTGATCCAGCGTTTCCCCACCCTCGATCAGTCCAAGAGGGCTTGCGACCAGTTGAAGGGCATGGGGTTGAGCTGCGGCCCGCGCGCAGCCACGCCTGCCAGGGGCGTTACCAAACGCACCAAGAAATAGGCTCCCTCTCTATCCCCGCACAGAGTGGCCCAGGGGTTGAGGCGAGACACGCATTCGCGGGTTAAGAACTTCGAAAGAACTTCGAATACGCTTGACTCGGGCGCTGGAGCGGTGTATAGTTTTGCCTTGGGGTCTGAGTTAGTAGGGTCTAGGGTGCAGGATGCACACGTGTGCATCTCCGGGGGTTAGTTGTGCCTCGACGCACCTTCGCGCGGTTACCGGCCTGTAACACCGAGGCAGTTTTGGCGAAGTTATATTGGTGAAGGAGGTACTCTAATGTCTATTCAAAAAACGATCCGGTTGGCGGTTGTGCTCATGGCGGTGCTCTGGCTTCCCGTCCTCTATGCCCAGTTTGAGGCCGGCGCGGTTGTCGGCACCATTCATGATCCTTCCGGCGCCGTCGTGGTCGGCTGCAAGGTGGTGCTCGAGAACGTGAGTACCGGGGTGACGGTGGAGATCAAGAGCGACTCCAACGGCAGTTATGAGTTCATCAATCAGCACCCCGGCGCGTATCGCGTTCGCGCGGAAATGTCGGGATTCCAGAACATGACGACCGAGACCTTTCAGGTTACCGTCAACGCACGGCAGCGCGTGGACTTGACGCTGCAGGTGGGCCAGGCGACCCAGAACGTGACGGTCACCGGCGCGGCGGCCCTGCTCGAGACCGACAGCAGCTCCCGCGGCCAGCTCATCAACCAGGCGGCGATGCATGAGCTCCCGCTGAACGGCCGGTCCTATGCCGATCTGACGCTGTTGTCTCCCGGCGTCGCCAAGTCGCCGCTCGAAAACAGCCAGTCCGACAGCAGCCGCGATGCCTCGTTCAACGTCAACGGCGGCCGCAGCGAGCAGAATAACTTCATGCTCGACGGCATCGATAACAACNNTGCATGGCGAGCTGTGGGAGTTCCTCCGCAATACCAAGCTGAACGCGCAGGGCTTCTTCAAGCCCGTCGGCGGAGGCAGCCTGCCCTTCAATCAGAACCAGTTCGGCGCGGCAGCCGGTGGACCGATCATCAAGAACAAGATGTTCATCTTCGCGGATTACGAAGGCTTCCGCCGGGTCTACCACCCGGTACAGTTTGCCACGCTGCCCACCACTGCCATGGACAACGGCGATTTCAGCAGCTTCGGCGTGGCCATTGGAAATCCTCTTACAGGCACGCTCTATCCCAACGCCATTATCCCCAAGTCCGATTTTTCGAAGCTCGGAGGCGCGGTTCTGGCGGCGCTTCCGGCCCCCAATCTCCCTGGAAACTCCAACAACTACCAATCCTCGCCGGCGGACACCATCAGCAATGACAAGGGCGATATCCGCTTCGACTACTTCCTGGGCCGCAGTCTCACACTTTTCGCGCGCTANNACCTGGACCATCAGCCCGACTTCGGTCCTCGAATTCCGCGCCGCTGCGGCTTACACCGTGGCGGGCAAGACGCCTCCCACGCTGGGCCTGAACACACCCGATTTCTACATTCCCAATCAACCGATGGATGCATCCGTGGTCGGCGGGCTGTTTTCGGTGAGTCTGAACGGCGGCCTGACCGCCCTCGGCCGGTCCACCAGCAATCCTCAGTTCCAGTACCCCTTCGTGGGCAATCCGAAGGTGGTTTTCACCAAGATCGTCGGCCGGCATAGCGTGAAGACCGGATTCGAGTACCAGTTCATCGATACCCAGGTGAGCGACTTCCATCCGCAATACGGCAACGAGAATTTCACCGGATCGTTCAGCGACCCGGCGTACTTCACGAACCCCAGCGCGCTGAACAGCCTGACGAGCACTCAAAAACAGGCGTACGCCGTCGCGGATTTCATCTTCGGCGCTCCCAACCACTACGAGCTGGACAATAACCCCGTGGCGCACCTGCGGCAGCGCATGTACTTCGCCTACGTGCAGGACGATTTCCGGGTGAATCAGAAATTGACCCTGAATCTGGGCATGCGCTACGAATTCGCCACGCCCCAGTATGAGAAGGACAACAAGCTTGTGAATTTCCTCCCCTCGGCAAACGCGCTGATTTATGCCAAGAACGGCAGCTTGTTCGACCGCTCGCTGGTGAAACCCGACTACAACAACTGGGGGCCGCGCGTGGGTCTGGCCTATCAGGTGGACCCCAAGACCGTGATCCGAAGCGGCTTCGGCGTCAGTTGGATACAGTTCAACCGGCTCGGGGGCGAGAACCTGCTGGCCTTCAACGGCCCCAACATCGTGGATGCCATGATCGACCAGGTTCCGACCCAGCCCATGTGCACCTCGATCAACGCCGCCCCGGGCGCCTGCTTCCGCTCGACGGCCCAGGGCTTTCCGCCCAATTTCGCGTCGCCATCGGCCTTCAATCCCGTGAATACGCAACTCCGCTACATACCGGAAGATGAACGCCACGGATACGTGGAGAGCTGGCACCTCACCGTCCAGCGCGAACTTGCCAAGAACCTGGTGCTGGACCTGGCTTATGTGGGGACCCACGGTGTTGGTCTGGTCATCCTGGGCGATGAAAACCAGGCCGTGCCGAACCAACTCGGCCAAAACCTCTCGGTGCAGGCGCGCCGTCCCTTCCAGAATTTTAACACCATTGAGATCTCGTTCAATGGCGGCTTCACCAGTTACCACGCGCTGCAAGCCAAACTCGAGCGGCGCTTCGCCGGCGGCATCTACCTGCTCAACTCGTTCACGTGGTCGAAGGCCCTGGACACCGCGCCGGGCCACCTGGAAAACTACAATGGCGACAACTCGCGGGTGAACTTCTATGACATCTCCAACGATAAGGGCCTCTCCAGCTTCAACCAGCCTCTGAACGACACGCTGTCGGTGCTGTATGACCTGCCATTCGGGCACGGCCGGCATTTCGACATGCAGAATCCGGTGCTCAATGCTCTGGCCGGTGGATGGGGACTCAATATCATCAACACCATGACCTCCGGCCTGCCGCTGAATATCACCTACAGCGGCACCACCCAGGCCTCCGTCAGCACCCTCACCACGCCGCGCCCCAACCTGACGGGAGCGTCGCTTTATCTCAACGGAGGAAACCCACAATACTACCTGAACGCCGCGGCGTTCAGCGTGCCAAGCTACGCTCAACCCTGGGGAACTGCCCCCAGAAATCCCGTGCGGCTGCCGGCATTCTACGAGCTCGATTTCGGCCTCCACAAGAAGTTCCCGCTGGGCTCGGAAGGGCGCTATTTGCAGTTCCGGGCGGAAGCCTTCAATATTCAGAACAAGACGAATTTTGCACCGCCCGGAACGAGTGCCAATAGCTCCGGATTCGGCGTTTTTAGCTCGACCTTTGCGCCACGCCAGATACAGTTGGCCCTGAAGCTGATCTTCTGAACGTGGTGCAAGCACAGCGTCTTCTCGCAGTCTGGGCCTTCGTCGCCCAGATTCCGGCGGTGGGGCAGGCGGTGCCGCCTGCCCGCGCGGCCCTCGACTTTCTCAATCACAACCGCCCGGTCCTCGACGCCCATAACTGCTACCCCTACAAAGGCGACTGGGCAGATCGGATCGAGCGCGCCCTCAAGACCGGATACCCGGTCGGAATCGAACAAGACCTGGCCTGGGGCGTGGACCGCGCCACGGGCCAGGGACGCCCCGTCGTCTCTCACTCAGACAAGACAACCGGCTCCGAGCCGGCGCTGCGCGACTATTTTTTCGAGCGCGTCCGGCCCATCGTGGAAGAGGCGCTGGCGCAGAACAACCGCGCCCGCTGGCCTCTGATCGTCCTCCACTTCGATTTCAAGAGCAACGAAGCGCCGCTCCTCCACGCCGTCTGGGATCTGCTCGGCGAGTACCAGGGTTGGATTACCACTGCGACCAAGACCGCCGATCCCCAGGTGCTCTCCGCATTCGAACCCAAGCCATTGTTGGTCCTCACCGAAGACTCCGACGATCAGGAAAAGGTCTTTTTCGGCGAAATCCCCGTGGGAGCCAAGCTGCGCCTCTTCGGTTCCGCGCATACCAATGAAGTTCCGGCAACGTCGCAGGCCGAGCGCAACCACCTGCTCGCGACCTTACCGCCGGAACAACTGCTCTCCGCACCGCCCACCAACTACCGCCGCTGGTGGAACAACTCCTGGCTTGTGGTTGAGGAGGGAGGCCCGCGCCGTGCAGGCACGTGGACTGCGGCCGCCGACCGCCGGCTACGTGCCCTGGTGGACCGCGCGCATCGGCTCGGTTACTGGATCCGCTTCTACGCGCTCGACGGTTTCGCCCCCGGTGAGGATCGCGGCTGGGGTAGTACGTATAACTTCGGTTCTCACGATGCCGTCCTGGCTCGCTGGAAGGCGGTACTGGCCGCGGGCGTGAACCTCATCGTCAGCGATCAATATGAGGAGCTCGCCGGCGCGATGCGTCAGCTAGGATGGGCGGGCACGTCGCCGTGAC
>PLMF01000401.1 GCA_003142355.1 Bryobacterales bacterium | reverse complement strand
AAATCCGCACGCCCATGAACGGCATCATGGGCATGACGGACCTGGCGCTCGGAACCGAATTGACGGCGGAGCAGCGGGACTTTCTGCTCACGGCCAAGACGTCGGCGGACCAACTGCTCACGTTGCTGAACGACATTCTGGACTTCTCCAAGATCGAAGCCGGGAAGCTGGACATCTCGCCGGTGGATTTCCGGCTGCGCGAGTGCCTCACGAATTCGCTCGACACCCTGGCGGCGCGGGCCCGCGACAAGGGACTGGACCTGCTGTGCCGAGTGGCGCCGGAAGTGCCCGACGAGCTGGTGGGCGACCCGGACAGGCTGCGCCAGATTGTGATCAACCTGGTGGGCAACGCCATCAAGTTCACGGCACGCGGCGAAGTGGCGGTCGAGACCGGGATCGAGCGCGGCGCCGGGGAAGGTATGCTGCTGCACTTCCGGGTGGCCGACACCGGAATCGGAATCCCTCCGGACAAGCAGAAGGCGGTGTTCCTGGCGTTCGAACAGGCCGATGCGTCGACCACGCGAAAGTACGGCGGCACGGGTCTGGGTCTGGCGATCTCCAAGCGGCTGGTGGAACTGATGGGCGGACGCATCTGGCTGGAGAGCCCGCGCGCGGATCTCCCCGCGAACGCTCCCGGGCCGGGCTCCGTGTTCCACTTCACGATAGCCGTGGCCGAGGGAGCGCCGGTTCCGATGGTGGACGACGATCGGACCAACCGGAGGGTTCCGGTGGAGATGCGGCGCGCGCCGGGGATGAAGCTGCGAGTTCTGCTGGCCGAGGACAACCCCATCAACCAGAAACTGGCGGTCCGCATTCTGGAGAAGCAAGGGCACGGGGTGACAGTGGCCAACGATGGCGTCGAGGCAGTGGCGGCGGCGCGGGACGGCGAGTTCGACGTGATTCTGATGGACGTGCAGATGCCCAACATGGGCGGACTGGAAGCCGCGGCGGCCATCCGAACCCTGGAGCGCGGAACCGGCCGGCACGTGCCCATCGTGGCCCTGACGGCGCACGCCATGAAGGGCGATCGGGAGCGCTGCCTAAAGGCGGGAATGGACGGGTACGTTTCGAAACCGATCCAAGCCGACCACCTGTTGGAAGTGATGGCGCAGGTCACTTCGCCCGCCGGCGAAACGGCGGAGCGCGCTCCCGCCGCCCACTGACGTCCGCCGTCTTCCGAGGCCTTGACGCGGCACTCTATATCATGTCATATATATATGAGCTATGACCGAAACCAATGCCGCCGCGTTTCTCCCCCTTCACACCAACTGGTTCCACATCCTGTTGTCGCTGGCCGGCGCCGAGCAGCACGGCTACGGCATCATGCAGGAGGTCTTGCAGCGGACCAACGGAGCGGTCCGCCTTTGGCCCGCCACTCTGTACGGCTCCCTGAAACGGCTGATCGGCGACGGGCTGATTGAAGAGTCCGACGAGCGGCCGGTGGCCGAACTGGACGATGCTCGCCGCCGCTATTACCGGTTGACGCGGCTGGGGCGGAAGGTGCTCGAACTGGAATGCGAGCGGATGCAGGAAATGGTTCGGATGGTGCAAAAGAAGCGCAGACAGGAGGCCTGGTGATGAACCCCCGAGTGAGCTTGTGCCTGTCCCTCTACCGACGCCTGGCGAGGGCGTATCCGCACGAGTTCCGCATGTTGTATGGCGAGGATCTCGAGCGTTTGGGAGAAGACGCCGCTCCGGAAGCCTGGCGGCGGTACGGTGTATCCGGCCTGGTGAGGCTGCTGGCCGACGTTGCCCTCCGGTTGCCGGCCGAGTACCTCACCGAGATCCGGCAGGACGTGGTCTATGCCCTGCGGGTGCTGGCCAAGGCGCCGGGGTTCACCGCGGTGGCGGTGCTTTCGCTCGGCGTCGGCATTGGGATGTGCTGCGCGGTGCTCGCCGAATGCCAGGCCATCATAGGGCCGCCTCCCGGCGTGCGCGATCCGGCGACGCTCGCGACCTTCCATTGGACCCAGGTTTCCTACCCGTATTTCGAGCATTATCGGGATGCCCACCAGACGGTGGCCGCGGCCACGGCTGTTCTCCTACAGGTGCCGTTCGCCGTGGCGTTCACCGGGGACCGGAGCGCGCGGGCGGAACGGGTTTACGGACACCTGGTATCACCCGAGTATTTCACCACCTTGGGTGTGACGCCAGCCGCGGGCCGGGTTTTCGGGCCGGAAACGGAGAAGCCGGGCATGGCTCCGGTGGTGGTGGTCAGCGACCGCTTCTGGCGCACTCACCTTGAGGCCGACCCACATGCCGTGGGACGCAGCCTGCGGCTGAACGGTTCGATGGCCACCATCGTGGGCATCGGTCCCAAGGACTTTCTGGGTGTTTGGCCGCAGAGTCCGGCGGATCTGTTTGTGCCCGTGACGTGCGGCGTTTCCCTGGCTCCCGAGCTGAGCGGCGATCCGCTCCATCGCAGCGACCGCGAGATTTTTCGCGTGGTGTTTCGGCTGGCGCATGGTGTGACGCTGCCGGCGGCGGAAGCCGCTCTCGATGCCATGACCCGCAATCTCGACCAGGAAACCGGAGCTCAGCGTGACCGCGATCGCAGAGGCCGGGTGGTGCGGCTGATGCCGGCCGGCACCGTTGGTTACATCACACCCGAGCAGACCGCGCTGGTCGACACCTTCAACGTGGTGCTGTGGGCGCTGGTCCTCTCGCTGGTGTGCGCCAACCTGGCCAGTCTGCTGCTGGCCCGCGGCAGCCAGAGGAGGCGGGAAATCGCCATTCGTCTTTCGGTGGGCGCCAGCCGCGTGCGCCTGGTGAGGCAGTTCCTGACCGAAAGCGTGCTTCTGTCTTTCGCCGGCGGGCTGGCCGGCATCGTGCTGGCCTATTGGATCATACATGTACTCTCGTCTCTGCCACTACCTTCGCAGATCCCGCTGGAGTTCAACTGCCAGCTCGATCTCCATGTACTCGCCATCACGATGGCGATTGCGCTGGCGGCGGGCATAGGCTTCGGACTGGCGCCGGCGCTCTCTTCGACGCGCACCGACATCGGCGTCACTTTGAAAGGGGGCGCGCAAGCGCCGCTGCGCGGCTATCGCCGCTTCGGCCTGCGCAATCTCTTCGTGGCCGGCCAGATGGCGGCATCCCTGATGCTCCTGCTGGTCACCTGGTTTGTGGCCCTGGGTTTCCTGAGCACTATCCGCATGGACACCGGCTTCGAGGTCGCCAATCTCAACCTGATTTCACTCGACCCGGTACGGGACGGCTATTCCGCGGAGCGAGCAACGGCGCTGTTTCGAAACCTGCCCGACGAGCTCCTGCGCGTCAACGGGGTTCGCGCCGTGGCGTTGACCGGCAGCACACTGTTCGCCAACGGGGACACTGCCCGCCTGTCGGCCCCCACCGGCGACGGGAAGGTTGGCCAGGTGGTGCAATCGGCCTTCCGCGAGCGCATCGGGGCGAACTACTTCGCCACGCTCGGTGTGCCGCTGTTGGGCGGGCGCGAGTTTGACCGGCGGGACAGGCAACAGGATGGGCCGGCCATCCTCAATCAGACCGCCGCGCGCGAGTTGTTTGGCGCCGAGGACCCCATTGGCCGCCGCATTCGCGAAAGGGAACTGACCTACACGGTGGTTGGCCTGACGCGCGATATACGGGCCGGATTTCTGAAGCCAAACCCGGTGGCTACGGTGTATCTGCCCCTTACGGCCGAGTGGCTTGGAAAGAACGCGGCGCAGCGCGTTACCGTCCTGGTGCGCGGCACGGCGGGCCGGGACACTCTGGCGGCCGTGCGCGAGCACATGGCATCGCTCCATCCCGATCTTACGGTTTTCAACGTACACACCATGCAAGAGGATCTCGACCGGATGAACTCGCTCGCCCAATGGGATTCCGCGATCTACGTGATTCTGGGCTTTTTCGCGCTGCTGCTGGCCTCGGTCGGCCTGGGCGGAGTGACGGCTTACGCGGTGGTAAGGCGGCGCAAGGAGATCGGCATCCGCATGGCGCTCGGCGCGCGCGCCGGCCAGGTGCAGGGGCTGGTACTGAGAGAAGGGACGGCGCTGGTGGTGGTGGGCTCGGTGCTCGGCGTCAGCGGCGCGTTTGCACTGGCGCGCGTCTTTTCCGCTTACAGCGACGTGTTGGCGCGAAGCTTCGGCCAACGCGACAACAATCCGTGGCTGCCGATCGGAGCGCCGCTGGTGCTGGCCGGGTTGGCGATGCTGGCCTGCTACCTGCCGGCGCGGCGCGCAACCAAGATCGACCCCGTGTCGGCGCTGCGGGAAGAGTAAGACGGCTCTATGCCGGTGGTTCATCGCAGCTCGACCTGGGTGACGCCGGGTTTGGGGACTGGGGTTCCGGGCGTCACGAGGCCCGAAGCTGCGATTGGCGGAACGAAGCCAAATCCCTGCGTTTGGGGGGATGGGGGAACGGGGGATGGAACGGGGGCCAGGGGCCGGGGGCTGGGGGCCAGGAGGGCGGGGCCGTCGTCATCGGGGTCCGAAGACTGGCGTTGCTGCTGGGCGCGGCGGAGTTCCTGGCGGGCGCGGAACCAGGTGCGCTCGGCGGTTTCAAGACGGCGGAAGATCTTGTCGAGGGCGCTGTTGCCGCCGTTTTGAGCGAACGCAGCGCCTAAGATGGTGTTGGCGGGAGCGCCAGCGGCTTCCCGCTCGGCGATGAGGGCGTCGAAGAGTTCGGTTTCGATGCGGCGCAGACGGTGCTTGTTCCAGTCGGTGCGGATGAGGGTTTCGACGAGAAAAGTTTCCTCGGGACCGTGGGGACGGAACTGCGCGTGGTAGTCGTGCGCGAGGGCTTCGAGCTCGGCGGGGTCTTCGCCGGGGATGATGAGGGACTGAGCGTCCATGCCGTGCTTCAAGGCATTGAAGCGGGCAGCGGCCCGGCCCTCGACGGAGCTGGGGCCGGTGGATCTCTGAGAGTTGAGCTGATTTGCGTGGATCTGTGCGTTGGTGGCCATACACCACACAGTAGCTGGCGAGGGGGCGGGACTCCGAAATTGCGGGCGGCAAGTGATTGAAAGGATGGGAGATTGAGGTGCGAGATTGTTGTGAACGAAAAAGGTTTCATCAGTTTCGCGGCCTGGGGTGGGCGGCGGCCTCCGGGAGGGGATGCTTGGTTTCGCCCACCATCCACCAATAGGCGGGGAGGGCGAGTAGCAGGATGACGACGGCTACGACGAATCCGGGGTAATAAGAGCCGGTGCGCTGGATGAGCAGCCCCGTAACGACCGGCGCCACGACGCCGGAAATGTTGGCGGCGAAATTAAGGAAGCCTATCCATACGCCGACCTCGCCCTCGGGCGCCGCGTTGGCAGTCAATGTATAGAGGTTGCCGGTGGCAAGTCCGACCAGCGATGCCGCGCCAAGCATCCACACGGCGGCCGTGTCGTTAGCGGCGCGCGCCGCAACCAGCAGCATGACGCTGGTGAAGAAAGCGGCTGTCACGATAACCTTGCGGGCACGCCGTTCGTTGAATCCGAGAGAGACGAGGCGGTCCGCGATCCAACCGCCTAAAGGTTCGCTAAGAGTGTAGACCAGGTAGGGAATCGCCACGAATGCGCCGGCGCGCTGGAGCGTCATGTGGCGCGACTCAACGAGGTAGTCAGGCAGCCAGGTCACCAGCAAATACCAGTAGTAGCCATAGCCGATGTGGCCCAGGCACATGCCAAGCAGGTTGCGATCGAGCTTGGCCAGCGTCTGGGACAGGCTGGGAGGGGACGCGGAACGCGGGAAACGCATGCGGGCCGGGTACACGGCCATCCAGGGAATCAGCCAGAACACGGAGCCGAATCCCAACACGAAGAACGAGCGATGCCATCCTACGGAGCGGACCAGGTACGCGATCAATGGCGCTCCCAGCGCCAGGCCGGCGCGCGTGCCGCAATTCATCAAGCCCGAAGCGAAGCCGCGCTCTTTGGGCCCGAAGAGGAGGCTGACCATTTTCATGCCGCCCGGCAGGTAGATGGATTCGCCGACGCCCAGAAGCACGCGCATGATCATGAGGGCGCCGAGAGTGGTTGCGAAGCCGGTGAAGCCGCAGGCCAGCGACCAGAGAGCGAACGCGCCCGAGTACAGCCAGCGCAGGTTGTAGCGGTCCGAGGCCCACCCAACGGGCAACTGCATGAGTGCGTACGACCAGAAGAATGCCGAAAGGAGTACGCCTTTGGCGGCCGGTCCGAGATGCAGGTCGGCCCCGATGACCGGCAACGCGATGGAGACGATCGCGCGATCGAGGTAGTTGATGAACCCAGCGAGAGACAACAAGCCCGCAATGCTCCAGGCGCGAGTGGGTGAGACGGGGGAAGCTTCGCGGGTTGGGCACATGAGTCTAGCTTACACGGCGGGGTGATTCCGCTGTTTTGATCCTCGGAAAGAGCGAGACCGAGGGCTTCCGTAAAGGGGCGAAAACTCGGGGACTGGCGGATGTAGGACGGCGCGAGAAATGCGGACTAGTGTTGTGCTCCTCCGTAGGGAACCGCTCGTTCTGTATCGTCTCCCGGAGTGCGTGAGCGACCTTCTGAAACCGAGTGCTACGCGATGGATTCGATCTGCTCGAGGTGATTGAGATCGTGGCCAGCCATGGTTTCGATGAGCACCCGGAAGGTCATTGGACCACGCTCGGGGTGGGTCACGGGCTTGGACATGACGGCGGGTGGGACGGCCGCGAGTAATGCCAGATTCCACTTGCGGACGGCGGTGAAGACCTCCAGCGCGGCGGACGCGGAGAAGGCGTCATACATGGCGGCCCATTTGTCCTGGTCCATGGGCTGGATGACGTGATGGTCTTCGGCCAGGGCCTGGCGGAGGCGGAAGGCGAAGGCCAGTTCCGTGTCGGCGAGATGACAGAGAATCTGGCGGACGTTCCACTTGCCGGGGGCGCGCGGGCGCTCGACGCCGTCCGGGCCGAGGCGGTCCAACTGAGCGGCCAGGTGTTGGGGTGTGGCGGCGATGACGGGCAGCGGATCCCGATCTCCGAGGTGCGAGGCGTAAGGGTTCATATGGAAATGAAGGTAGCACGGGAGGGGCGGGGGTTCAATGCGACGGCTGGGGTTCCCTGAGGTGCTTGGGCTTGCGGAGGAGCAGGACCAGCGGGATGATGGCCAGAAACACGATGCCCATCATCTGGAACACGGTCAGGAAGCTCAGCACCGACGCTTGTTGCCGCACCACGCCGTAGACCATCGCCATGGCCTGGCGATTGGCGGTCACGGGATCGGCGCCACTGCGCATCAACATCGCCTGAGCCTGGCTCAGCATCCGTTGGGCGGCTGGATCGTAGGGCGTCACATGGGCGGCCAGCACGGATTGGTTGAATTGGGCGCGCCGCGCCAGCCACGTGGTGACGAACGAGACGCCGACGCTGGAGCCGATGTTCCGCGTGACGCTGTAGAGGGCGGTGGCATAGCCGGTTTCGCGCTTGGGGATGGGGTCCATGGTCAGAGTGGTGAGCGGGACGAAGACGAACGACATGCCGAGGCCCTGGCTGAGCTGCCATACCAGGATGTCCCAGGTTCCGGACTGAAGGTTCATGCGGGAGAAGCCCAGGAGGGAAATGCCACCGATGGTAAAACCGAACGCCAACAGCCAGCGGCCATCCCAGCCCTTGCCGAGCAGGTACCCCACGAGCGGCATGCACAGGGCCGTGCCGATGCCGCGCGGACTGCACCAAAGACCCGCGGTGGCGGAGGTCCAACCGAGCAGGGTCTGCATGAAAAGCGGCAAGAGAACCAGGCTGCTGTAAAGCACGAACCCGAGCACCGTCACGAAGAAGATGCCGGCCGCGAAGNNCCGAACCAGTCGTCTTCCTGGCCCTTGTCGAGCATGATCTGCAGCGCACCCATGCCCACGGCCAACATGCCGAATCCCCAGAAGTCGGCGCGCAGCGAGCCGCGACGCATGTAGGGCGGATCGGTGACGAACAGGGAGATCATGATGAGGCTGGCGATGCCCACCGGCAGGTTGATGTAGAAGACCCAGCGCCAGGAATAAGTGTCGGTGATCCATCCGCCCACGGTGGGGCCGAGAATGGGAGCGGCCACGATCCCCAGTCCAAAGAACGCCATGGCCTTGCCACGCTCTTGAGGGGGATACTCTTCGAGCAGCACCGCTTGGGAAAGCGGCTGGAGCCCTCCGCCGGTGATGCCTTGCAACACGCGAAAGAGGATCAGCATGGGCAGGCTGGGCGCGATCCCGCACAGGAGGCTCGACACGGTAAAGCCCGTCACCACCGTCAGCAGCATGCGTTTGCGGCCGAAGTAGTTGGCCAGCCAGCCGCTCATGGGCAAGATGATGGCATTGGCTACCAGGTACGAGGTAAGGACCCAGGTGGCTTCATCCGTGGTGGCCGAAAGGCTGCCCGCAATATGGGGCAGGCTGACGTTGACAACGGAAGTGTCCAGCACCTCCATCACAGCGCTGGAGAGTACAGCGATCGTCACCAGATTCCGGCGGGTTATCATCCTGGGTCAGATCCTAATTCTAAGCGAGTGAGCGGCCAGCAGCAATGCGCTCCTATACTCGGATAGGGAGGCGACTTTGTGAAGGTTCTGCTGATTTCCGCAAACAGGCACACCACGAGCATGACGACCTTCCCGCTGGGACTCGCGTGTGTCGCCGCGGCAACCCGGAGAGCCGGTCATGAGGCGGTCATGATGGACCTGATGTTCGAGGCGGATCCGATGCCGGCGGTCACGGATTCGGTCGGGAGGTTTTGCCCGGACGTCATCGGCATCTCGGTACGAAACATCGACGATCAGGTCATGGAAAGTCCACAATTTCTCTTGCCCCCGGTCCGAGAAGTCGTGGCGACCTGCCGGCGCGTGTCCGGCGCCCCCATCGTCCTGGGCGGAGCCGGGTACAGCATCTTCCCCGAGAGCGCATTGCGCTACCTCGGCGCGGATATGGGAATCCGGGGCGAGGGGGAAGCAGTCTTTCCAGCCGTGCTCGACCGCATGGCCAGGCGATCTCCGGTCTCCGGAATGTCCGGACTCTACCTTCCAGGCCAGCCGCCCGCCGGCCGGAGCTTTGTAACGAACCTGGACGATCTGCCGCTACCCGACGCGAAGCTCTTCATGCCTTCCCTTGCAGGGAGTGCCAACTCCTGGGTTCCGGTCCAAAGCCGCCGAGGCTGTCCCATGGATTGCAGTTTCTGTTCGACAAGCGCTATCGAAGTGGCATACACTCTGAAGTGGAGAAGATCAACATGAAGACGCTCCCTATTGTTTTATGTCTGGTCTTGACGTTATTTGTTCTCTCGGTCCCCCAGGCTTCAGCCCAGACAATAAATGCATGCTTCAGCAAGAACGGTACATTGCGTATCGCTTCACCTTCCGATCCATGTACGAAAAATGAAACCGCGATTTCTTGGGCGCAGACCGGGCCGCCGGGGCCGCAGGGCTACTGGGGCGAGGGATTGCCATGTGATGTGGTCAGTGATCTCAATGGGCCGCCGTCCCTTCCCTATCATTCATTTTTCACACTGCCTAACGTGGCCGAATTCCTATGGCAGTGCGGGCAAAATGCCAATGGTAGTATAACCGCCGTATACATGCAGATTAAGGCATTGGCCCCGAATGGTTTGCGACTTGGATACGCTACTACTGGCGCAGCAACCTGGGTCTGGAGTGACATTCTGTCATATCAGACCGTGCAGGACCTCGGCCTTGCCGACGTGTACGTACCCCCACCCTCCGCGCCTTATCCAAAAAAGCGATATGTGAGTGGGTTGATAAAGAGTGACGCTGGCGTGTGGACGTTCCAAATCGCAATCAGCACAGACAAGTTTGCCTTTGTTCAAGTGGTTCCGGCACTCCCCAACCCGTAGGCAGATCGCAGGGACACTTATTCTTTGAATCTTGGGCCGTGCGAAACTGCCTCTACATTCAGCACGGCGCTCTTTGCCCCTGCTCCTCGGGATCGGCCTAGCCGCTGCGATCGGGTACGGATGAAAAGGAAGGCATCAACGCGGCTGCATTTGAGCACGTGGCAACCCCGACGAACAAAATATGTGGGGTTACCGTAGAAGTACCCTGAAGCAGCAAAGCCGCCAGCCTCGCGGCTGGCGGCAGCGTGCGCGGCGCGCCTATTTTTCAATTCGGTAGACCCGCTCGCCTTTCTCGTTCTTCAGGCTGGCCACCAGGAGGTCCATCTTCTTGGCGACCGTCCCGCTGATGAATCCCCGAATGCTGTGGTTCTGCCAGTCGGTCGCTTTGGCGATCTCTGCCATGGTCGCACCGCCCTTGCGGCGCAGCAGCTCCAACACGATGGACTTCTTGCTGCCCTCGCGCGCCTCAGGGGCGGCGTCCTTGGCCTTGGCAGTCTTGGCCGCCGTGACCTTCTTCGACGCGCCCTTGGGCGCGGGGGTGGCGGCTTCCTGGGCGGCGGTGGCCGTCTCCGGCGCGGCGCCGTCCAGTCCCTGGATGACCTTCCAGATCCGGGCCACGGCGCTCTTGCGGTCGGTGAACTTCTTGACCGGCTTCAGACTGCCGCCGAACCCGGCGACGCCGGCAAAGCCGTTCCAGATCTGGACCAGGCGGCCGACGGGCCAGTTGGCGGCGAGCTTGGCAAGCTCCTTTTCGCTGGCGAAGTGCTCTTGGCCTTCCGGGATCTGCTCGGCAGCGGGGAAGGCGGTGATGGCGTTGTCTGTGTCGACTGCAAATAGTCTCATGGAGATGCTCCTTCACGTCCGCAAGCCCGCCTGTTCCGGGCGGGCGCGGGCGGGGCGTTGGGCGCTGTTACTTGCGCCGTCCGTCAATGACCACCGGGACCGTCAAGAACCGTCCGTCGATTCCGCGGGCCCACACCTTGAAAATGCAGTCGTTGCAGTGGCTGGTGCGGAACTGGTCGGCCGCGATCTCCTGCGCCTCGTTGATCGTGCTTACGCAAGCCACCGGCTCGTATCCGCCCTTGAGGTATTCGAGGATCAGGAGGCCTTCGCCGCCCAGGTCGGTGTCCGGTCCGATCTCAATCGCGAAGCCGTGCTAGGACTTCGATGCGCTCTTTTTGGTGCTCGTCGTTGTCGCCATCTGCTTGTCTCCTTGCATGACGATTCATCACTCTTTGCGGCTAACAAGGCCAGGAGATGGAACGTGCCATGCTGCCGGTTGTACCGATGAAGCCCACCCACCGACGAGCGAAGCGGGCTGCAGGTTTTGCGCGCCCTACATCAAGAACGGGACAGTTCTCTTTCCGCAGACCGGCTGCGAACAGCCACTCGCCCAGGTTTTCAACTTCGGCGTGGAGTCCCACGACGGCCTAATGGACGGCCTACCCGACGATCTGCTGTGGCCCCAGTTCTACTTGACACCGGGTTTGAAGGACTGGCTTCTGGAACGGGTTGGCGGCTATAGCGCTTCGCGGGCCTGGGTAGTGTAGGCTGGCTTATGCCGCGGCATGGTGATTGACGAGCAGCCTGCTGTGGCGCGCGAAATCCTCGAGATCGGCGCGGAATTTCGGGTCGGCTATCTGGATGAGCGCTTCCACGCGCTGGCGCAGGGTCTTGCCGTGCAGATAGGCGACGCCGTGCTCGGTGATGACGTAGTGGACGTCGCCGCGCGAGGTGACCACACCGGCGCCGGGCTGGAGCTCCGGAACGATGCGCGAGACGGTACCGTTCTTGGCGGTGGAAGGCAGGGCGATAATCGGCAGCCCGCCCTTGGAACGGGCGGCGCCGCGCAGAAAATCCACCTGCCCGCCGATGCCGCTGTACGGAGCGCGGCCCACGGAGTCGGAGCAGACCTGCCCGGTGAGGTCCACTTCGATGGCCGAGTTGATGGCCACCATGCGGTCGTTCTGGGCGATCACGAACGGGTCGTTGCAATAGGCGGTGGGATGGAACTCGAAGATGGGGTTGTTGTCGATGAAATCGAACAGCGGCTTGGTACCCAGCACGAAAGCCGCGATCACTTTATTCGGATGCAGCGTCTTCCGCTCGCCGTTGATGACGCCCGCCTGGATCAGCTCGATGACGCCGTCGGGGACCATTTCGGAGTGCACGCCGAGGTCCTTGTGGTCCCCCAGCAGGGCCAGGGTGGCTTCGGGGATGCCGCCGATGCCGGTCTGGATGGTGGCGCCGTCGGGAATGAGAGCCGCTATGTTGCGGGCGATGGCGCGGTGCAGGCCGGTGACCTCGTGGTTCGGGTATTCGACCAGCGGGTGGGAGGTTTCGATGAAGGCATTCACGCGGCTCACGTGAACAAAGGCGTCGCCCAGCGCGCGCGGCATCTGGTCGTTGATTTCCACGATCAGGTGGCGGGCGCACTGGGCCACGGTAACGGTGATATCGACGCTGGGGCCGAAACTCATGTAGCCGTAATGGTCGGGCGGCGTGCACTGGAGCAGGGCCACGTCGATGGGCACGGCGCCGGAGCGGAACAGGCCTTCGATCTCGCCCAGGAAAATGGGGGTGTAATCGGCGCGGCCCTCCTGCACGGCCTGGCGCACGTTGGCGGCGATGAACAGGGCGTTGGCGCGGAAGTGGCCTTCATACTCGGGCAGGCTGTAATCGGCGATCCCCATGGTGGCCATGTGGATGACCTCGACGTCGCGCAGCTCGGGGCCGCGGCGGGTGAGCGCCTGAACCAGTTCCACGGGTTCCGCGCAGCCGTTGTGAATGTAGACCCGCTGCCCGGACCGGACCACGGCGAGCGCCTCATCGGCGGTCATGATGCGGGAACGATAGTCGCGGGTCACGGGCGCCTCCCGCGCAGCCCTTGGCAGGGCGGCATTGCGCCTCCGGCGCCGGAGCCCCGCTCCACTGGAGCGAGTAACGGTCGAACATCCTTACCTGCGAGTGTGTATACGCCGCGCGCCAGGTCCGGACACTTCTCGATGGCGGCATCCACGCCATGGCGGGCGATGGAAAGCACGTACGGCAGCATGGCCTGGGCAATGGCCACACTGGCGGAGCGCCCGATATCGGCCGTGAAGTTGGGCACGCAGAAATGCGTCACGCCCTTGTAGACGAAGGTCGGCTCCGCCAGCGTGGTGGGCCGGCTGGTTTCCACCGAGCCGCCCTGATCGATGGAGACATCGATGATGGCCGAACCCGGTTTCATACCCTCGACCATGGCGCGCGTCACCACGTGGGGGGTGCGCGTGCCGGCCTCCAGCACCGCCCCGATGACCACGTCCGCGCCCGCCACGGCGTCGGCGATGGCGTCTTCATCGGCCAGGTAGGTTTCGGCGTCCGGGACATGCTCGATGAGGTGGCGCAGCTTGCGCGGGTCGCGATCGAAGGCGGCCACGCGCGCGCCGGTGGCGGCGGCGGCGCGCGCGGCGGCAAAGCCCGCCGAGCCCACGCCCAGGATCACCACGCGGGCCGGCGGCACTCCCGGCGTGCCGCCCAGCAGGATGCCGCGCCCGCCGGAACTCGAGCGCAGCAGGTGCGCGGCAATGGCGGCGGTCATCTGTCCGCCGATTTCGCTGATAGCGGCGAGCACGGGCAGCCGCCCGTCGTCCTGCTGGATGATCTCACAGCCGATGGCGGTGAGACTGCGCCCGGCCAGCGTCTCCACCAGGCCGCGGTCCGCCACGGCCATGTGGTAGAACGCCATCAGCGCCATGCCCGGCGCGCACAGATTCAGTTCATCCGGCGTGGGCCGGCCGATCTTGGTTAGCAACTCGACGCGCTGGAGGACCTCCGCGGGCGAATAGGCGATCTGGGCCCCGGCGCGGAGATACTCGGTGTCGCGGAACATGGCGCCATCGCCGGCGCCGGTCTCGACCCAAACCGTGTGGCCGGCGCCGGTGAGCCGCCGCACCACGGGAGGCGTCAGCGCGACCCGGCGGTCGAAAGCGCCGCGCTCCCGAATGACCCCGATGTTCATTGGCACACTCCTGATTAGCCGCCGGATGGCGCTTGAGCACCTCTTGGCGGTGGTGGCAGATGGCTGCCCTCCGATATCATATTGGGACCTTTTGGTGGGGAATGCAAGGGCGGAGTTCGTGGGGCAGGATGGCATCCTGCGGCGGGTTGGTAACCCGCCAAATGCCTCAGTAACCGAGGTACCCACTGGCTTCGCGCGTCCGAAACGCTTTCGCTCGCGGTTGCGCTCGGGTTGCAGTCGAAGGTATGAACGAACTGGATCGTCGCCATCGCGCGGAGCTTCGCCGATCATTGGAGAACCGCCACCCCGAAAGCGCCGAACTGGCCGAGCAGGGACTCGGAGAATGGACACGAGGCTTGCCTGAGGAAGATACCGAGGCACTCGTCGATAGGAGTGCCGGCAGACCGGTTCGGTGGGTCCCTGGCGAAGGTTGGATAGAGGGGCGCGAGTGAAAAGGTGATCGGTGGTTGTGGCGGCTGGGCCGTAGTTCAGCTACTCTTGGTGCAATGCGAGTCGCCATCTTCTTCGCGGCATCGGCCGCCATCATTCGGTTGTCGTGGCGGTCGCTGAGGAATCTGAGCTCGCACGGCTTCTATCGCTTTTTCGCGTTTGAACTCCTGTCGGCGCTGATCCTGCTGAACGTCCCGATGTGGCTTCGCAACCCGCTCTCGGCTCGCCAACTGGTGTCCTGGTTCCTCGGAGCGGTCTCAATCGGACTGGCGATTGAAGGATTCCGGCTGCTTCTGGTGGTTGGCAGGCCGGCGCCCACGGCCACCCGGGGCACCAATCTCGCTTTTGAGAACACCACCACGCTGGTCACGGTGGGCGCGTATGGCGTTATCCGGCACCCTATGTACGCGTCGTTGCTGGCGGCGGTGTGGTGTGCGTATCTGAAGAACCCATTCGCGATCGGCGGCATTGTGCTGGCGTTGAGCGCGAGCGGTTTTCTGGTCGCTACCGCGGCCGCCGAGGAACGGGAGAATCTAGCGAGCTTCGGCGCGTCCTACGCGGCCTACATGAAACGCACGCGACGATTTGTGCCGTTCTTTTTCTAGGCGGTATCTTCGTCGAGGATCGAAAGGGACGGCCGGAATTCCAGCAGACTGTCGAACATTGGACCGGGCTTCGCCGCGGCGCATCACGGCCACACAGCGGCTGCCTTGGGTGCCCGGCGAAGCTTCTGGAACAAAATGAAGTCGAAGTCCGAAAAGTGCTGAGAAAAGCGAGCAATTCCCAACACTCCTTCCTATGAGCCTCTGTATGACAAAGTGCCTTCTGCCGACTATCCTGTTGGCGGCCGTTGCGGCAACTGGCGCTGAATCCGGCGGTCGTGTCAAATGTGTGGGCGGAACGCTCCCCGCCTTTCCAGCCGGCACGAAAGGTACGATTCAAACCACGGATCGGAGCGCTCTGGTCCTGGTGGCTGCCAACACGACCGCTCGCATTCCGTTTCAGAAGATCAACCTGATCGAATACGGACAGGACGTGAACCGCCGTGTCGTTCTAGCGGTTGTGATTTCTCCGATATTCCTGCTGTCTAAGGCGCGCGCCCACTACATTACGCTGGGATACACCGACGACACGGGTCGCCAGCAGGTCATCGTGCTGCGCGTGGACAAGCATTCGGTGAAAACCACACTCGCCATGCTGGAGGCTAGAACCGGGCGCGCGGTGCGATTCAAGGATGAAGAAGCCCGAAAATCGCTGCACGGCTAGCACTTGCCCCGGCGGAGCGAGCGGGCCTTGACCCCGCGAGTTTGGCTGGGGTATCATCTTTTTGCAGCATAGCGGCCCAAAAACTCCGTTTTACGGGAAGGTGAGCGATGAAGAAACCGGTCCTCGTTACGATGCTCGCGGCGTTGGCACTGCCGTGGGTCTCGTTTTGTCAAGCACCGCAACAGGCTGTTTTGCCCGAAGGCACGCCCCTACGTATGCGCATGAATCGGACCGTGTCGTCTGCCGACGCTCAGGTCGGAGACAACGTTGACTTTGAGACACTCGACGACGTCAACCTGGGCGATCTGGTAGTTATCCCTCATGGCTCGATGGCGATGGCGACCGTTACAGAGGCGGTGCCCAAGCGACGTATGGCGCGAGGGGGCAGGCTCGCCATGAATATCGACTATGTGCGCCTGCCCTCCGGGGGAAGGCTGGCGCTGCGAGGCGTTCAGGGAGGCAAGGGCGGCGGGCACACGGGTGCGATGACTGGCGCCATAGTGGCCACTTCTATTGTGTTCTTTCCGGCCGCCCCGTTCTTTCTTTTCATGCACGGCAAAGACATGGTAATCCCCAAGGGCCACGAGGTGACGGTCTACACCAACACGGATTATGTTCTGGCAGGAGTCCAAGCTCCGCCTCCCCCTGCTGAGGCACCTGCGTACCCAGCCGAATCCGCAGCCCCACCCCCGGCCCCGCCCCCGGTCCCTGTCACGACGGATACTTCCCCCAGTCCGGCGGGGCCTGTCACAATCGCCCTGGGACAGACCATCGCCGAAGTGGAAGCGATCAACGGGAAACCCGACAAGGTCATCGATCTCGGGGCGAAGAAGATCTACGTGTACAAGGACNNATACCACGTTTACGTTTGCGACCAGCAGAAGCCGGAGGGCGTGCCGTGTTGCACGGCGCGCGGATCGCGCGGCATGATCGAGGAGCTGCGCCGGGAGGTCGTGGCGCAGGGACTCGCAAACGACGTCCAGATCACCACCTGCGGCTCGCTGGGGCTGTGTGAGCGGGGGCCGAATCTGGTGGTGTACCCGGAAGGGGTGTGGTATTCGGGCGTGCGGGCCGAGGACGTGCGTGAGATCGTGGACTCGCACTTCCGGCAGGGCCGCCCCGTGAGCCGGCTCATCAATGCCGACCGGGCGGCGCTGGCGACCGAGGTTTGCGCAAACCGGGACCGCCATTTGGACTCTGTGCGGGCCAGGGACGCCGCGGGCGTCATGCCGGACGAGCTGGCGCAGAGCAT
>PLMF01000383.1 GCA_003142355.1 Bryobacterales bacterium | reverse complement strand
GCTCTTTCAAGATGCTCACCAACCGCCTCATCGACACTCGGCTCGAGCTGCTGACAGGTTCGGCCGTGGTGGAAGCCGATGACATCGCCAAAGACACCAACGTGACACTGGTTTCGAAAGACGGCACGGTGTTGCTAGCCAAAAAGGGCTTGTACCGCTTCGACACGGCCCCCGCCCGGCTCAAGGTCTTCGATGGCCTTGCCTCCGTGCAGATTGCCGGCCAGAATGTCTTGGTGGAGGGAGGCAAGATGTTGGTCCTCGGCGGCGCGATGGCATCTGTTGAGAAATTCAGCAAAGAGGATACCGACAGCTTGGACAACTGGAGCAAACGGCGTGGCGAGCTGGTGGCCATGGCCAACGTCTCCGCGGCCAAACAAGTTCACGATTCGGGCTGTGCCGGTTACTCGTTTGTCACGCCGACTTCGACTTCGCAACCGTGCCCGTCAAACCCGTGCGCGCCCGGCTGGCGCTACAACCCGTGGTACGGGATGATCACGTATGTCCCTTGCGGCATGGCCTGGAGTCCTTACGGGTACCGCTATTGGAGCCCTCAGACGGTGACCCGAGCCTATTACGTACGGCCGCCTTCCTATAATGGCAATCGCGGTTTGGGCGGCTTTGGAGGCGGGCCAACCTACCAGACTATGGCTCCTTCGTCTGGCGGATACTCGGGGACGGTTGCGGCCGCCCCGGCGGCCTCCTCGGGGCCATCCATGAGTAGCGGATCCACCGCGGCGGCTTCCGCAGGCTCTTCGTCGGTGGGACACGGCTCAACGGCTGGTGGTGGCGGCGGTCGCGGGCGCTAACCCGCCTGCCGGAGCGGCCGGTAACGGCGGCTCGCGCGCACCCCGATCAACTCCGCAACCTCGCCCAGCAGGCCCGGCAAGTTCTCGGTATAGATGGNNTTGGCTAGGCTCGTAAGATGTCACCAGGGCCGTTGCCGGCCGGTAGTCTTTGACGCGCGCGTAAGCCAGAACATTGCGGCCGGCGGGGCGCGACCCGAACTCCGCATCGCTCAGGACCAGTTCATATCGCCCTTCATCCAGCTTGCTGATGGCTTCCGACGGCGTGGCTGCCACATCCACCGAGTAGCCACCGGCTTGCAGTATGGTCCGAAGGGCCAAACGGGGTGCAAGTTCGCCATGCACCAGCAGCACACGGGCCAAGTCCAAGGCCCGGCTGGTTCCCCTGTCACCAAGCGAACTGAGCGAAGTAGACATTCTCTCCAAGAATAACTTTAACCGATAAAGTCGTTTCTGTGACCAGCTAATTTTGATCCTTTTTACCTAGGCGCTCGCGTTTCCAACACTTACCGGCTCTGAGTACTAATAGTACTTTGCGTAACATCACACGCCGGCACTGCGAACACGGCCTCTTCTCAAAGATGCAAGGGAAAGCGTTTCGGTTACCCGGAATCTGGATGCGCCGGGTGGGTCCTCGGATCTCAGGGGGTGCCGGGCTCCACCAAAATGGCTCGAGCCGGCGCGCAATCGGCGGCGTACTGCGCCATTTGCGGGGCCTCCAGGTGAGCCACCGTCGGCCGCCACTTGCGCACGGTTTGATGCAAAGCGGCCCGGAAAGCGGCGGGAGCGGACTCCTCCAGCACCAGAACCACCTCCACCGAGATCGCCAGAATCTCCGGCGGGGGCGTTGTCAGCCGTTTGGTGAACGCGACCAGGACCGGGTCGAAACCGGCTGATAGAGGGGCCGCCAGATACGGACTGACTATCAATGCTCGCGGGCGGCCGGATACGATCTGCCCTGGGAACACCGCCACGGCGCCGCTGGTGAGCGCCAGAATCAACTCCTCCGAGTACTCCGGCACGCCTGGTGACCCTCCCCCTAGTGCCGTCCGCGCGGCTGTTCTGAGCAGGGCTGGCCGAACGCTCGTCCGCAGTCTTCGGGTCGCCTGTCGCCAAAGCTTGCGGAACAGCTTCCCGCTCGCCACCGCGCGCACCAGAAACTTCAGATAATTGACTTCCAGGATTCGCTCGAGCTCCTCATGCGTGTAGTACCGCGAGGTGGTCGCCCGATGGCGGTGCTCAACCACCGCGCCGGCCACGTACACGCTGGGCCATCCGCGCTGCCAGGCGCGGTAGCCGAGGTCGAGGTCCTCCACGTAGGCCGGCTCGTATGCCTGATCCACGCCGCCCAGCGCGCTCAACTTGGCCGCGTCGTAAAGCGAGCAGCCACCGCTGCCGTAGAGCACGTAACTCAGGTCCTCGCCCGCAAGCGGCTCGTCGCACCGGATCGGGAAATCCTCCGGGTGGGATTGCGCCATCACCGTCTTGCCGGTCTCCTCCCGGCGGACCCCCTCCGGGAAGCGGATCTGCGCGGTGGCGCAGAACAGGTCGGGCACCCGCTCGAAGGCGCCCGCCAGCGCCCCGAAAAAACCGGGCTCCAGCAGCATGTCGTTGTTCAGCAGGCATACGTGCGAGTACCGCGCGCGCCCCATGCCGCGGTTCACGGCGCGCGCGAAGGAAAGGGGCGGATGGGACAGCTCGATGTGCACCTGCGGCCAGGCGGCGCGGAGCCACTCCGCGGTGCCATCGTCGGAGCCGTTATCGGCCACGATGATTTCCGCCGTGAACGATTCCAGTTCCCGCGCGATACCGGGCAATTGCGCTTCCAGCAACGATTTACCGTTGCGCGATGGAATGATCACGGAAATGCCGGTCTCCACGGCGCGCGGCTCGCCGCTCGGGGGCCTGCGCCACTTGGGACGCAGAGCCCCGGCCACGCGCGCTGCCGCGTACCACAAGGCGAGCTGGATTCCCGGTTTCAAGTTCAGATCGGCAGGTGCCGCCATCCCCGTGCTTTTCCGGTGCGGCACTCGTCCCAAAGTTCCAGCGCCTGGAGCGCGAAGGCCGAGGACACCGGGTTCACGTACGGCAGCCAGCCTCCGGCTCTGCGTCCGAAATAAAAACCGCCGCCAGTGAACTGGTCGGAACCCGCCACCTGGAATTCCGCCAGTCTTTCCGCCTCGAATTGCGCGGCGGCGCCGTCCAGCGGCAGGGCGCCGGACCAGTCGGCATAGAGGCGCATGCGCAGCAACTGGGCGTAGACGTCGGAGCGCTCGAACTCCGGCGCAATCTCGCGCAGGTGATGCGCGGCGCGGCCGATGCCCTCGCGGATGGCCGCCGCGCAACGCGCTTCATCGGCATGCGGCAGCAGGCCCTCCAGGAAGTAGAGGAAGGCGTGCAGGCGGTCCATCACCTTGGGACGCTCGCTATGGCCGGGCAGGAATCCGCCGCAGGCGCCCAGGGAGTACTCCAGCACGCGCTCATACGGTTCGCGGAATTGCGCATCGGCGGTGGCCTCCAGCAGGTCCCACCAGGCCATCGCCGCCTTGAGCTGATAGCATCCCGGATACCGCGACCAGCGCCCGGCGTCGCGCTCCAGCGGACGCTTATCGGGAAGCGACAGGACGGGGTGAAAACTGCCGTCTTCGGAGGCGAAATCGCGCACCATCGATTGGCCCAGCGCGGTCGCCGCGTCCAGGAACTCCCCATCCGCGGTAGCGCGCCAGACCGAGACCAAGCCCCGAACCACGATGCCGCAATCGAAGAAATAGCTGAGGGCTGGCGGATCGATTTCAAACGGCATGGTGGCGGACGCGGAGTCCCACGCCGTGCGGGTCAGAAAACGGGCCGCGG
>PLMF01000089.1 GCA_003142355.1 Bryobacterales bacterium | reverse complement strand
CTCACGGCTTGCGCCGTGGGCTATGGTCTGACGCTCCTACGGAGCTATCGCAACTCTTCCATCACTTCATCCAGCGCCGACTTGGGGGGGCGGGTTCTCGATTGTGGGAGGGTGCCTACTGGGTCGTCTACCATGTTCAATAGGTCGATGAAGGTGGGCTTCTCGGTGTTCACATACAACACACCGGTGACTACTTCGCCTTTGGCGTCGGCGGATTCCAGCATGGTCAGCGCGGCCTGGCGGTTGGTCGGGTCGAAATCGCGAGCGAGCTTGCGGATGCGGAGGTGGGAGCCGTCGTGCATCCGAACGTCCATGACCGCGCCATCCGGGATCTCGACTGAAATATCCTCGAATGACGGGACGAAATCCAAGTCTTGCAGGATCTCTTCGTGCTCCTTCACATAGCTGTAGCTCTTGGTGGAACCCTCGTGGTCGTTGAAGGTGACACAGGGCGAAATCACGTCGATGACGGAGAGGCCGCGGTGCGCAATGGCCGTCTTGATAATGGCCTGAAGCTGCTTTTTGTCGCCGCTGAAGGAACGCGCCACGAAGGTTGCGCCCCATCGCATCGCCAGGGCGCAGCAATCGAACGGGGGCAGATCGTTGTGCACGCCGGTCTTGAGAGTCGAGCCCAGGTCGGCGGTGGCCGAAAATTGGCCCTTGGTGAGGCCGTATACGCCGTTGTCCTCGATGATGTAGATCATGGGCATGTTGCGGCGCACCGTGTGCATGAACTGGCCGAGGCCGATGGAAGCCGTGTCGCCGTCGCCGGTGACGCCCAGTCCCAACAGGTTGCGGTTGGCCAGGAGCGCGCCGGTGGCGATGGAGGGCATGCGGCCGTGTACGCTGTTGAAGCCGTGGGAGAGACCCAGGAAATAAGCGGGCGACTTCGAGGAGCAGCCGATGCCCGAGAACTTGGCTACCGTCCACGGCTCCACGCCGAGCTCATAGAAACACTCGATGAGGCGCTCGGAAATGGCGTTGTGGCCGCAGCCGGCGCATAACGTGGTCTTGGCGCCCTTATAGTTGAGAACCTCCAGCCCAATGTGGTTGACCTTCATTTGCCCTCCTGTCCGGCGACATCTTCGGTGACCGTGCGCGCGTCGAGCGGCAGGCCACCGTAGTAGGTTACGCTGCGCAGTTTGGCGATCAAATCCGCGTCCAGTTCCAGGCGCATCAGGCCCAGCAACTGCGCGTCGCGATTCTGATCCACCACGTAGATCCGCTCGTGGCGGCGGATGAAATCCTGTAAGTGCGGGGTGAACGGATACGCCTTCAGGCGCAGGTAGCTGGCCTCGATATCGTAGTCGCTCTTCAACTGGTCGCAGGCTTCGCGCACGGCGTAATCCGANNACGGCGATGAAGCCGATTTTCGCCTGCTCGGCGATGTGCACCACCGGCGCGGGAACGTGCTGGCGCATGGTTTCGAACTTATGCGCGAGGCGATCCATGTTGTCGATGTAATCGTCCTCGCGCTCGGTGTACTGGGCCTTGTCGTTGTGGCCGCTGCCGCGCGTGAAATAGGCCGCGGCGGGATGATTGGTGCCGGGAAGCGTGCGATAGCCGACGCCATCGCCGTCGAGGTCCCGGTAGCGCGCGAAACCGCCCAGCTTCTGGAGATCTTCGACGGTCAGGACCTTGCCGCGGCTGATGGGCTGCTCGGGGTACTCAAACGCGCCGGCCATCCAGTTATTCATGCCCAGGTCGAGGTCGGTCATGACGAAGACCGGGGTCTGGAAGCGCTCGGCCAGGTCGAAGGCTTCAATCGCCATGGAAAAACACTCTTCGGGCGAGCACGGAAAATACATGGGGTGCCGGGTATCGCCGTGGGAGAGGATGGCGGTGGTCAGGATGTCGCCCTGCTGGGTGCGCGTGGGCAGGCCCGTGGAGGGGCCGGTGCGCTCGACGTTGAAGATGACGGCGGGCAGTTCCGCGTAGTAGCCCAGGCCGACGAATTCCGACATGAGCGAGATGCCCGGACCGGCGGTGGCCGTCATGGAGCGCGCGCCCGCCCAACCCGCGCCGAGCGCCATGCCGATGGAGGCCAGCTCGTCTTCGGCCTGCACGATGGCGTAGGTGGCTTTGCCGGTNNCCGGCGGTTTCGTTCATGCGCTCGACGCGGTAGGGGTCGGTCTTGGTGAAGGTCCCGGCGGCGTAATCGAAGCCCGCCTGGCACGCGCCCCAGTTCATATCGGCGGCCTTGGCCTTGCGCTTGCCGAATTGCTTCACCAGCGCCGCGCGCACCTGGTCCATTTCGATGGAGAGCAACTGGGCCAGCACGCCGTCGTAGATCATGTTGCGGACCAGCTTGCGCAGCCGGGGCTCGGGACAAACCGGCGCCACGAGCTTATCGAACGGCACGGGATAGAAGTGGAGATCGCCGCGCAACTCGTTGAGCTTCAGCGCCGCGTCATAGACCACGGCGGCGCCGCTCGCCAGATTCATGACGTCTTCGCGCGCGGTTTCGGGATTCATGGCCACCAGGAAGTCCACTTCCTTGCGGCGGCCGACGTACCCCTGCTTGCTGGCGCGGATGGTAAACCATGTAGGCAGCCCGGCGATATTGGACGGGAACATGTTCTTCCCGGAGACGGGGATGCCCATTTGAAAGAGGGCGCGCATCAGGACGGTATTGGCGGTCTGGCTGCCGGACCCGTTCACGGTGGCGACCTGGATGCTGAAATCGTTGACGACAGGGCGGCCCGCCTGGCCTGAAACAGGCGCGAGGGGCGAAACCTCTAGGGTTGACATCGTTGAAGATTCCTTATAAGCCGAAGTGGGACCCAGGGTTCGTTCATTTCAGTATAGGCGCAGTGCGGAGGGGCTGGCCCCCCCGTATGTATGATGAATATCTGCACGGCTTGGTTGCAGCCGATCAGCCCGTAGGGCGAAAGAGAATGGCCCATGGCGCGAGCCATGGGACCACGATCCGAGGCAGCGAGCCCCGGTAGGGGCGGAAGAAGGCCTTCGACAGCAGCGCTCCGCAATTGGCGGGTGTCCCTTTCTTACGCCCCTGCCGGGGCTGGCAGGATTCGGACCGCATCCCAGCGCTTACGCGCTGGGCTATTGGCTGGCGCCCCTACGGGGCTGCCCTACTGCTCGTGCACGTCTTCCAAATAGGTGTAGCCGTGCAGTCCTTCCTCGTAGAACTTGAGCAGAGCGCCGCTTTCTTCGTAAGTGAGCCGGCTTTCGCGCAAGGCGGTTTCGACGTCGCGGCGGAGCTTCGCTACCAGGGAATCCGAGGAGAACTGTACGTAGTTCAGCACCTCGCGGACAGTGTCGCCCTTGATCACCGAATCCAGCATCACGTCGCCGGTGGGGCCTAAGCGGACGTGCACGGCGTTGGTGTCGCCGAACAGGTTGTGCAGGTCGCCCAGGATTTCCTGGTACGCGCCCAGCAGGAACGCCCCCAGGTAATAATCGCCGCCGTCGAAGGTGTGGAGCAATAGCGTGCGCTTCACGTCGCGGCGGTCGATGAAGGCGTCCACTTTGCCGTCCGAATCGCAGGTGATGTCGCCCAGCACGGCGGGGCGCGTCGGCTCTTCCTGGAGCCGGTGAATCGGCATGATGGGGAAAAGCTGCTTGATGGCCCAGCTATCCGGCATGCTCTGGAAGAGCGAGAAGTTGCAGAAGTAGGTATCCGAGAGCATGGCGTCGAGGCCTTCCAGCTCCTCGGGGAAATAATCCAGCTCGCGCGCCATCTTCTGGATTCTTCGCGAAATCGCCCAGTAGAGGTTCTCGGCGATGCAACGCTGGTCGAGTGAAAGGTAGCCGAGGCTGAACAGGTTGAGCGCCTGGTCGAGGGCCTGCTGCGCGTCGTGGTAGCTTTCCAGCAGGTTCTTCGCCGTGAGCGAGCGGTAGGTCTCCTGCAAGTCGATGAGCGGCTGCTCGGCGTCCGACGGCGGCTCGGGCGGCACGTCGGCCTCGCCCATTCCGGCCACTCCCAACACGTTGAACACCAGCACGCTGTGATAGGCGGCGATGGCGCGGCCGCTCTCGGTGACGATGGTGGGATGCGCCACGCCTACTTCGTCGCACACGTTTTGCACGTGGTAGATGATGTCGTTGGCGTACTCCTGGAGGGTGTAATTGACGCTGGATTCGAAATCCGTCTGGGAGCCGTCGTAATCCACGCCCAGTCCGCCGCCCACGTCCAGGTACTTCAGCCCGCCGCCGGCGCGCGCCAGGTCCACGTACACGCGCACGGATTCGTTGACCGCCGCTTTGATCTGGCGGATATTGGTGATCTGGCTGCCGAGGTGGAAGTGCAGCAGGTTGAGGCAGTCGGCCATGCCGAGGTCCTTTAGCTCCTGGAGCGCGCGCATGGCCTCGGTGGCGGAGAGGCCGAACTTGGACCGGTACCCGCCCGAGGATTTCCACCGCCCCGAGCCGCGGCTGGCCAACTTGACGCGCAGCCCGATGGTCGGCCGCACTCCCACCTTCTGGCTGTACTTCAGGATCAGGTGCAGCTCGGTGTACTTTTCCACCACGGGGATGATCTGGCGGCCCACTTTCTGGGCCAGCATGGCCATCTCGATGTATTCATCGTCCTTGAAGCCGTTGCAGATGATGGGCGTGTCATTATCCGCCAGCGCCATCACCGCCATCAACTCGGCCTTGGAGCCGGCTTCCAGGCCGAAATGGAACGGCTTGCCGAATTCCAGAACCTCTTCCACCACCTGCCTCTGCTGGTTGACCTTGATGGGGTAGACGCANNAGCCGGTGCTTCAGGATATCGGCGAAGCGGATGAGGATGGGGAGGCCGATACCGCGCAGCACCAGCGTATCCACCAATTCCTTGAGGTCGATCGACCGGGCGGGGTCCTTTTCCGGGTGGACCCGGACGTGCCCGCCGTCGCTTACCGAGAAATAGCCCTTGCCCCAGCTCGCGACATCATAGAGGTCGCTGGCCACCTGGGGCGTCCAGCGCTCGGTGGGCTCCATCACGAGCGAGCCTTTGCGCCCGTTTCTCTCCAACGCGGCATCTCCTTAAACCACAGTGTCCTTCGAAATGGGGGAATGAGCAAGAAAAAACTGGGCAAGCTAAAGCATGCCCCACGTGAAGCGCGTCCAGGGGCGCGCGGGCATGTCTCGCAGAATGTCCTTCTGCCATGCGAAATCGGGATGCTGGGCCAGGTGCCGCGCCGCTTTGAAGCCCGTGCCACAGGCGTGGCCCAGCGCGGCGGTCAGCGACATCTTCTCCGCGCCCGCCGCGTCCGTCACCTTGTTCTGAACGGCGCCCGCGGGCGCGTGGGGCAGTTCCCAGGTCCCCATCCCGCGCGGCGAAAGCTCGATGTGCCCGCAAAGCGTACGCTCGCTGGCCAGGACTTTGCCTTCGTAGGCGTCGAAGTGGTCCGCCAGGAACTTCTGCCCCGCGGCTACGTCGATGCGGCCNNTTGTTCTGCTCCATCAGCGTCAGCCAGCGCTTGTGCCGCGCGCTCTGGCTGGTGGTCTGGTCGGCCGGATCGAAAGTGGTTTCCTCTTGGGTCAGCTTCGGATCCACCGGAAAATTCGCGCCCACGAAAAAACCGTCCTTGGTGCGTTCGAGCGTCACGTTTCTCAGCCCCAGCTCGAGGCTCGCAATTTCGTTGTTCTTGCGGTCGGCTACCAACCAGTTGTTGGCATACCCGCCGTTGTTGCCTTCCTTCATGATGCGCGCGAAATCGTCGATGGAAGCGGCGTATTGCATGGCCTTGCGCGCCCGCACGAACTCCGGAATGCCGCCGGGGTCGAATCCATTGAAGTTACTGATGGTGGTTTCGGTGATGATGATGCCGGCCGCGTTCACTCCGAAATCGTCGCCGCTGTGGATCAGCCCCGGCATGCCATCCATGAGGATGCGGCTGCCTTTCGCCGGCGCGATGTCGAAGATGATGTTCCAGCGCTCGCCCGAGGCATAGCTCGTCCAATTGTTGTGCCCGATCACCACGCGCCCGTCTTTGGTGTAGCTGCCCGTGGCTGCGAATGCGCTGCAATGGTCTCCCGGGCCGGCGGTGGCGGCGGGTTTGCCCTTGTCGAGCCACTTGTCGTAGTAGGGCAGCTCGAGCCACGCGTTCAGCGCCACCACGTCCCATACGTCCAGCGTCGTGCCGCGCGCCTTCAGCCCCTCGGCGATGCCCGCCAGCTCATCCCGATACTCCTGCTCGATGCGCGGCCAGAAGACCTCCTGCGCGGTCTTGCGGAAGAACTCCCAGGGCTTCTTCTCATCGTGCGCCATCTCGGTGGAGACGTCCTGGAAGGTGTCTTTGATTTCCGGCGCCAGCAGGTACCCGTGCTGGAAACCAATCTCGCCCGGCGTCCCCTCCAGGTGCACCTGGATCCAGCCATTCCGCTGGCTGGCGCGGGAAGCCCTTTTCAGGCGCGGGTCGGTTTGCGGCTCGCGGGAAACCAGCGTGAAAGCCAATCCCAGAAGCAAAACAGCGGAAAGACGTGCAGTGTATCGCATCCCCGTTATTATAGTAAGGACGTTCGCATGAGCGATACCCGCAAACTGACGGCCCACGTGAAGGCCGCGGGTTGAGCGTCCAAGCTGAGTCCAAAGTTGTTGGACCAAGTTTTGGCGACCGTGCCCCGCTGGGCCGATGAAAACGTGCTGATTGGGTTTGACACCGCCGACGATGCCGGCGTGTACAAGCTGACGCCGGAGTGCGCCCTGGTGCAGACGGTGGATTTCTTCACTCCCATCGTGGACGACCCCTATACCTTCGGCGCCATTGCGGCCGCCAACGCGCTGAGCGACGTCTACGCGATGGGCGGCCGGCCGATCTCCGCGCTCTCCATCGTGGCGTATCCGGCGAAAGGCGATCTCGCCGATCTCGAGCAGATTCTCCGAGGCGGCGCCGAGAAGATGCACGAGGCCGGCTGCTCCATCCTGGGCGGTCACAGCGTGGCCGACGACGAAATCAAGTTCGGCTATGCGGTGACGGGCGTCATCCACCCCGCGCGCGTCAAAGCCAACGCCGGCGCACGCGCGGGCGATGCCCTGGTCTTCACCAAGCGCCTCGGCACCGGGGTGATTTCCACCGCCCTCAAGCGCGGCATCGCGAAGCCCGAGGATGTCGAGACGTCGATTGAATCCATGCTCACGCTGAACCGCCGCGCCTGCGAAGAGATGCTGCGCTTCGACGTCCACGGCTGCACGGATGTGACGGGCTTTGGATTGATCGGACACGCGCGCGAGATGGCGCTGGCGAGCCAGGTCACGCTCGAAATCGCCGTGGACCAGCTTCGCTTTCTGCCCGGCGCGGTGGAGTACGCCCGCCAGGGCGCGGTGCCCGGCGGATTGAGGAACAACCGCGAATTCGCGGCCTGCGCCGTGGAGACGCTTCGGCCATTGCCGCGCGAGATCGAAGACCTGCTCTACGATCCGCAGACCTCCGGCGGCCTGCTGATCGCGCTGCCGGATGCGGACGCGGCGCAACTAGAAGGCGCTTATCGCGTCGGCCGCGTAGTGGAGCGGCAGGAGAAGCCCATCCGCCTGATATGAAATTCAACCCCATCATCGTCGCCCTGGATGTCGAATCGGCCGTGGAAGCGCGCGCGCTGGTGGCGCGGCTCGGCGGCGGCGTCAGTTTCTACAAAGTCGGCATGGAACTCTACGCCGCGGCGGGCATGGATTTCGTCCGCGAGCTGCAGGGGCAGGGAAAAGACGTTTTCCTCGACCTGAAGTTCTACGACATCCCCGAGACTGTGAAACGGGCCGTGGCGCAAGTGGCGCGCACCGGCGTCCGCTTCCTCACCGTGCATGCGGTGGGCTCGGTGATGCGCGCGGCGGTCGAGGGCCGGGCCGCGAGCAATTTGACGCTGCTGGCCGTCACGGTGCTGACGAGTTTCGGCCGCGCGGATCTCGACGACTTGGGCTACAACTGTGAAGTCTCCGACCTGGTCGAGCGGCGCGCGCGCCAAGCCATGGAAGCCGGCATGGACGGCATCGTGGCCTCACCGCTCGAAGCCGCGGTCCTGCGACGGATTGTGGGGTCGAAGGCGATCCTGGTCACGCCGGGTGTCCGCTCCGCCGGCGCCGGCCGAGGCGATCAGAAACGCGTGGCCACCCCCGCCGAGGCCATCCGCGACGGCGCCGATTATCTGGTGATGGGGCGGCAGATCACGCGGGCGGTTGACCCGGCTGCGGAACTGGCGCGGGTGATGGAAGAGATTGCGCGCTGAGGCCCTTCGCCCCCAGCCCCTCTCATGTGTATATGTCTGATATATACTAAGAGACGTGGGCGGACAAGACCCTCTGGCAAACTGTATCGGGTTCGACTGGGACGATGGCAATATCCAGAAGAACTGGGAACGGCACCGCGTCACGCCTGAAGAAGCGGAGGACCTGTTCTTCAATGAACCCTTGGTCGTCGGGCGCGACATCGCGCACTCACAACGGGAACGGCGATACTACGCTCTCGGCCGGACCAGCCCCGGCCGGCGCCTGTTTGCCGCGTTCACCGTGCGGGGCAAACTGATTCGTGTGATTTCGGTTCGAGACATGAACATCAGGGAGCAGGAGGCCTATAAGAGACATGAAGAAGCGGGTGCCTGAGTTTCGTTCGGAGGATCAAGAGCGGGAATTCTGGGCGACTCAGGATTCCACCAGGTACATTGACTGGTCTCAAGCCAAGCGGCGGAAGCTCCCAGACCTAAAACCATCCTTGCGCAGCATTTCGTTGCGGCTGCCGGTCTCCATGATTGAGGATCTGAAAGTGCTCGCCAACAAGCGCGATGTGCCGTATCAGTCCTTGCTGAAGGTGTTCCTGGCGGAGCGCCTGGAACAAGAGCGCCGCGGGGTGTAGCCTGCCCCTCTACTCCGCTGGTTGCTGCTGAGTCAGGCAGTGCAGCGTGCCGAATCCCAGCACCAGGTCGACGGCGTGGATGCCCACCACCGTGCGGTCTTGGAAGAGTTCCCCGAGTATGCCCAGCGCCAACCGGTCGTTGGGGTCGTTGAAGGTCGGGACGAGCACCGCCGCATTCGAGATGTAGAAGTTGGCGTAGCTCGCCGGCAGGCGGTCGCCGTCGAAGTAGAGCGAGCCCGGCATGGGCAGCGCCACCACCTCGGGCTTCGAGCCGTCCTCGAGGCGGAAGTCCTCGATCCGCTCCCAGTTCTCGGCCAGCGGACGAAAGTTGATGTCCTTGGGGTTGTCCTCTTTGATGAGCACCGCCGTCCGGGCATTCACGAAGCGGCAGATGTCATCGACATGCCCGTGCGTGTCGTCGCCGGCCACGCCGCCGCCTAGCCAGAAGATGTTGGGCGCACCGAGGTAGTCCCGTAACGTCTCCTCGAATTCTTTCCGGCCCAGACCCGGGTTGCGAACCTGCGTCTTCGCATCCCCGTAGCACTCCTCGGTGATGAGCAATGTGCCGCGGCCGTTCACTTCGATGCCGCCGCCTTCGAGCACCAACGGGCGTCGCTTCCATCGCGCGTGGAACAGCCGTTTCCCGAGCCGCTTGGCGGCGGTCAACGGCACACGGCGGTCCTTGCGCCAGTCGGGATACTTGGCCCACGCGTTGAAATGGAAATGAACGATCGCGGTTTCGAGCCGGCGGGCAACGTTCCGCCGCACAAACACCGGGCCGCTATCGCGAGTCCAGCCGCGGTTGGTCGGATGCACGATGAACTCCACGCCCCGAGCGTCAACGCCCGCGCGGCTCAGATAGCGGCGGGCCAGTTTCTCTTCGCTCCCGGAGTTGACCAGCATGCGGATGGCCTCACCCGGCGATATCCTGCGCACGATCTCGGTGTAGACCCAGCGGATGATATCGAGCTTGTCCGGCCAATCCGTCGGGTTATGAGGCCAGGCCAGCCAGGTGGCTTCGTGCGTCTCCCATTCCGCGGGCATCGAGAAGCCGAGGGAGGCGGGCGTCTTTCCGATCGGTGTGGCCATAATCCGATTGTGCGCTAAAATCGTTGACTTACCAACCATGGCCAAGAAGACTCCCCACACCAACCGCCGCTACCGTGAAGACCTGTCCGAAATGCCGGACTGGCTCAAGAAGAAGACGTGCCCCAACCGCGACCAGTACCTCTCCGGCAAACGCATCCTGCCCAAGAACCTCACGGGCAAGGAGAAGCTGGCCGACCTGGTGGACGACGCGTTTCTGGCGTACAACGCCGCGCGGCTCAGGGAGGGGTGCCAGCTTTTCGCCGGGAAGATGCTCGAGCCGGATGTCACCATCGGCATGAGCCTTTCCGGCGCGCTCACTCCGGCGGGGCTCGGCTGCTCTTCCATCGTCCCGCTCATCAAGGCCGGATTTGTGGACTGGATCGTCTCCACCGGCGCCATCCTCTATCACGACCTGCACTTCGCGCTGAACTACCCGGTGCGAGCCGGCAGCTTTAAGATGGATGACACCGAGCTGCGCGACAACGACATCGTGCGCGTCTACGACGTGCTGCTCGGTTACAGCGACTGCCTCATGGCTACCGACGAAATCCTGCGCGCCATTCTCATCCAGCCCGAATTTCAGAAAGAGATGGGCACCGCCGAGCTGCATTACCTGCTCGGAAAATATGCCGCCGAGTGGGAGCGCAAGGCCGGGGTCAAAGATGTCTCCGTGCTGGCCGCCGCCTATCGCGCCGGCGTGCCCTGCTACACCTCTTCGCCGGGCGATTCCACCATCGGCATGAACGTGGCCGGCGTGGAGCTGCGCGGCAACAAGCTGCGCGTGAATGCCTCCATCGACGTCAACGAGACCACCGCTATCGTGCTGGCCGCCAAGCGCGCGGGCGGCAAAAGCGGAGTGGTCCTGTGGGGCGGCGGCAGTCCCAAGAACTTCACGCTCCAGACCGAGCCGCAGATTCAGGAAGTGCTGCGCATCAAGGAATACGGCCAGGATTATTTCCTGCAGGTGACCGACGCGCGCCCCGACACCGGCGGCCTGAGCGGCGCCACGCCCAGCGAGGCAGTGAGCTGGGGCAAGGTGGATCCGGACCGCCTCCCCGACGCCGTGGTCTGCTACACCGACACCACCATCGCCATGCCGCTGCTGACGCACTACGCGCTGGCCCGGCACAAGCCCCGCAAGCTGCGCCGCCTCTACGATCAGCGCGACAAGATGATGAAGGCGCTGACCAAAGAGTACTTCCTCCACACTGAACTGAAAATGGTGGACGGCTCCGATCCCGTCCTCGACTGACCGATGACACAGAAACAACTGCTCGCCATCGCGAAACGGTATGGCACCCCCGTGGTGGTGATCGACCACGACGCCATCCGCCGCAATTACGCCACCTTCCGCAGGCGTCTACCGAAAGTGCAGGCGTACTACGCCGTGAAGGCCAATCCCGCGCCGGAGATCATCCGCACGCTCTACCGCGCCGGGGCCAGCTTCGATGTCGCTTCGCTCCCCGAATTCATGATGGTCCACGAGAACATCCAGCACCTTCCGGCCAAGGAGCGGCAGGACTTCATCTGGGACAAAATCATCTACGCCAACCCCATCAAGCCCAAGCGAACGCTCGAAGCTCTCGACGAGTACAAGCCGCTCCTCACCTACGACAACCCGGATGAGCTGCGCAAGATCAAACGGTACGCGCCCCATGCCGGCCTGGTGTTGCGGTTGAGCGTTCCCAACACCGGGTCGATGGTGGAGCTGTCGAACAAGTTCGGCTGCGATACCGGCGAGGCCGTGGACCTGATTCTCGAGGCCTTCCGCATCGGGCTGGTGGTGGAGGGCCTGAGCTTCCACGTGGGCAGCCAGTGCACCAATTTCGACAACTTTGTGCAAGCCCTAAACATCGCCGCGGCGGTGATGCGGGAAGCCCGGTCGCGCGGCCACGAAATCAGAATCCTCGACATCGGCGGCGGCTTCCCGGTGCCTTACGACGCGCGCGTGAAGCCCTTCCCGGTGCTCGCCCGGAAGATCAATTCGGAAATCGACCGGCTATTCGCCCCGGATATCGAGATTCTGGCCGAGCCGGGCCGGTACCTCGTGGCCACCGCCGCCACCGCCGTCGCGCGCATCATCGGCAAGGCCTTCCGCGACGGCAAAACCTGCTACTACATCGACGACAGCGTGTATCACACGTTCTCCGGTATCGTATTCGACCACTGCCAGTATCGCCTCAAGGCGTTCAAGAAAGGCGACACCGAAATCTGCACGGTATTCGGGCAGACCTGCGACGGCATGGACGCCATCGTTCAATCCGAAGAATTGCCCAGGCTCGAGATCGACGATCTGCTCTACTCGGAAAACATTGGCGCTTACAGCAACGCCTCCGCCACGCACTTCAACGGCTTCGAGCCGGCGCAGGTGGTCCACGTGAACGAATAAGTTGTGGCGCAGAAGCGAGTTGTGGAATCGCCCGCGTGCCCGGTTTACAGAAACAACCCGCTCCAGGACCGGTCCAGATGTACCCAGCGCTGCGTGGGCAACGAGATCGCCGGGGTCTCCGGGACGTGCAGCAGTCCATGGCCTTTCGGGCACGCGAGCTCTGTTCCGTACCACTGGAGGAACGTCTCCGTTATCCGCCCGATCCGCGCGGGGTGCGCCAGCAGCCGGAGACATTCCGGGCAGCGCTGGCGCTGGTCGATCAGCGCCCACCGGAATGCGATCACGTACCCAACCGCCATGCAATAGGCACGCATCGCCGGTCCGGCGATGGGCCACAGGTCCAGCGCGCCCAAAAAAACGAGTGGTAGCACGAGCGCGATCTTGCATGCGAAAAATACCCAGCGCCAACCACAGCGACTCGCCGGATATTCCCCCAACCGCAGCGATGTGGTTGCCACCAACACCGGCAGGCCCAACAAAGCCAGAAACAACATAACCAGAAGCGCCTGCCAGATTGGCGGCAGCGGAAGGCCGGGGCTATGGAAACGAAAGTCGGGGCCGGGGAAGCGCAGCGCGAATAGCACGCACACTGCCACTGCCACGCCGAGCAACCCGAGACACCGCGCCGGCGATTCCAGGCGCGGCCGGGGCTGCGCCTCCGGCGGGCTATTCCGCCGCAGCCAGAACGCGTCGCGGAACGATCCCAGACAGAAGCCCATGGTCCGCCGTTCACCACACTGCCGGACGTGCCAGAGTTCGGCGCTCCACTCGGCAAGCCATTCCGCGCGTCGCTCGTCGGGGACCAGCCAGGCGGCGCTCCGCAGAATCGCGAGGTGAAGCCTCATGATTGCTCAACCTCCATCCGCGCCAACTTGGCCAGCAGCGGATACCGCCGCTCGGAGGCCTCCAGCGTCGCCTGGCCCGGCCGCGTGAGCTTGTAATACTTCCTGGGCGGCCGCTGCCCCGCATCCGCGATCGACTGCCGCTCCCATTGCGACCGGATGAGGCCATCCCGCTCCAGCCGGCGAATGGCCGGATAGACCGTGCCACTGGGAAGTCCGGTCATTTCCATCACGCTGAAGCCGTAGCCATCTCCCGTATGGATGGCCTGCAGGATCATCGCGGCGGTGTGCGAAAGTTTTGGCTCGGCTGCCATAGGGAGATTATACCCTATGTAGGATACTACTTGACAAGGGTAATGTAGTTTGCTACATAGCGGTAGTTGCTATGCTCGAATTGCGCAACCTCACCAAACGATTTCTTGGCATCGCCGCCGTGGACTCGGTGAGCTTCACGGCGCGCGCCGGCGAAATCACGGGCTACCTGGGCCCCAACGGCTCCGGCAAGTCCACCACCATGAAGATGATCACCGGCCTGATGGAGACCACCTCGGGCGAGATCCTCTTCTACGGGGAGCGGATTCAACACGACCCGATCGCCTACAAGCAGCGCATGGGCTACGTGCCCGAGGAGCCGCATCTCTACGCGCACCTGAGCGGCCTGGAGTACCTGGCGATGGTGGGCCAGTTGCGCGGCCTGCCCGCGAAGCCCACCGCCGATCGCATCGATGGACTGCTCCGACTGCTGAACCTGCACGGCGACCGGCACGTGCCCATCTCCGCTTACTCCAAAGGCATGCGGCAGAAAGTGCTGCTCTCGGCCGCGTTGCTGCACAATCCCGATCTGATCCTGCTCGACGAACCCTTCTCCGGCCTCGACGTCGGCACCGGCCTGGTCTTGCGCAGCCTGATCCAGGAACTAGCCGCGCGCGGCAAGGTGGTGCTCTTCAGCTCGCACGAACTCGAAACCGTGGAGCGCGTCTGCTCTCACGTGGTGATTCTGCATCGCGGCAAAGTGGTCGCGGACGATTCCATCGAACATCTGCGCACCCTGATGGCGGCGCCGACGCTGGAAGCGATCTTCTCGCAGCTCGCGGTGGAGCAGGATACCGCCGCCATCTCGCGTGCGATCGCGGACCTGATTCAGGCATGAGGCGCAACATGACGAAGCTCCAATTCCGCGTGCTCTATCGCAAGTTTCTCTTCCGTATGGTCGATCTGGAGCTGCTCTCGGCGGATGCGCTCGGCGATTCGAACAAGCTGCTGGGCCAGTTTGCCGCGCTTCTCATCGTGGTGAGCATCGTGCTATCGATTCCCGCCATGGGTGCTGGCGCCGGCCACACGCTGCCCGAGATGCGGCTGTTCGGGGTCTGGGGCCTCGAGCACTTCCTGATCGCAACCACCATGCTGGTGGTGGGCCTCTTCGCGGTGATCGGTTGGGATTCCACATTCCCGGACCGCCGCGATGTTCTGGTGCTGGCGCCGCTGCCGGTGCGCGCACGCACTTTGTTTCTGGCGAAGGTGGCAGCGGCCGCTACGGCGCTCAGCCTCACGGTTGTTTTCCTGAATTCGGTGGTGGGCCTGGTGGGCCCCCTGGCGCTGGGCGCCCGGGGCACCGAGCGGGTGGACATGCCCGCACTGGGGTATCTCCCCGCCATGCCGCCGGCCGATGCAGCCGGCATCGAGCCACTGTTGAAGCGCGAACTGCCGCCCGAGCTTCCGCGCGGCATGGGGATGGTCGTCGGAGTCATGAAGCACGGTCAGCGGCGCGTCTACGCACTCGGGACCGCGCGGCCGGATTCCGTCTACCAGATTGGGTCGATCACCAAGACCTTTACGGGACTTCTGCTGGCGCAGATGGTGGTGGAAGGAAAGGCGAGCCTGGATGAGCCGGTGCGCGAATTGCTGGCCGCGGGCACAATTCCGAAACCGGTGGGCCGCGAAATCACGCTGCTCGATCTGGCGACGCACCACTCCGGCTTGCCGGCGATGCCCGACGACTTCAACAGCTCGCGCTTTCCCAGTCCGGCTGCGGCTTTTGCCCGCTATCGTGCAACCGACATCTACGCTTTTGTAAGAGAGCACGGCGCCGGGCGCGAGGCCGACCCTCCGTTCGTCTACAGCAACCTGGGACTCGCCCTGCTGGGAGAGGCGCTCGCCGCGCGAGCCGGCGTATCGTATCCGGAGCTGGTCGCGCAACGGATCACCGGCCCACTGGGGATGAGAGACACGACTGTCGGGTTGCCGCCGGGGGGCCGGCGGCGCTTGATCCAGGCATACGGCGACCGGTATGAGCCCGTTCCGCCGTGGGAACTGGACGGGTTCGCACCGGCCGGCGCCATCAGCTCCACCGCCGGCGACCTGCTGACCTATCTCGAAGCGCAGTTGCGCGCCGATTCGCCCGCTTTTCGGTTGTCTCACCAGCTTCGCGCCGGCGCAACCCCTGGCATTCGCATCGCTCTCGCGTGGCTCTACGACGAGGACACCGGAACCTACATGCACGCCGGGAACATCTCGGGATATGCCAGTTACGCATTTTTCAATCCCCAGGGCGGCTATGCCGGAATTGTTCTGGCTAATCAGGGGGCGTCATTCCTGGCCGGCCTTGTGCCGCTGCACGTCCAGCAGCGGCTCGCGGGCCAACCGGCGATTTCGCTCGCACAGGTGACCGTTCCCTCGAGCGGCGGCCTTTCCGGCATGGCGCGGATGTACCCGGTCTATTGGGCTACCATGCTTCTGGCCGGGGCGTTCGTCTACTGCGCGGTGTTGGGTCTGCAAGGATTCGCCGCACAACTGCTTCCGCGGCGCTTGTTTCTGCGTGCGTCTTCGTTCCTGCAATTGGCGGCCTTTTGCGCCATCGTGTGCGTCTACTGCCTGCAACCGGTGATGGCCCCGCCGCGGGCGCTGGTGGACGCCAGTGGCCGCGGGCTGCTCGCCTGGTCGCCGTCCTATTGGTTCCTGGGCCTGTTCCAGCAGTTGAACGGATCGCCGGCGCTCCCCGTGCTGGCGCGGCGTGCATGGATCGGCCTCGGCGTCGCGCTATCCGCCACCGCGTTGGCGTACACGCTATCTTACGTCCGCACGCTCCGCCAGATCGTGGAGGAACCGGATATCGTCGCCGGCGCCCGCGGCGGCGCATGGCTGCCGCGCTTCGGCCACGCAGTCGAAACCGCCATCGTTCAGTTCAGTTTGCGCACGCTGCTGCGCAGCCGCCTGCATCGCATGATTCTGGCCTTCTATTTGGGAATAGGATTCGCGTTCGCGATCTGCCTGGTGAAGAATTCCGGAGCTCCGGCCCCACTGGCGGATGCTCCAGGCGGCGACCCATGGGGCCAGACGACCCCTATGTTGCTGGTGGCCAGCATCGTCATGATGGGCTTCGCTGTGATCGGAACCCGTGTCGCTTTTTCCATACCGCTGGACCTGCGCGGAAACTGGACCTTCCGCGTGACCGGTGCGCGCCGCGTGCCCGAGTGCCTGGCAGGCAGCAGGCGTGCGCTGCTCCTGCTCTCGGCGGCTCCGGTGTGGATGGCCTCGGCGGGGTTCTGTTTCTGGCTATGGCCGTGGCAGGCGGCCGCGGGTCACCTGGCGATACTCGCGCTGATCGCTCCGATTCTCGCCGAGTTGTGTCTCTACGGGTTCCACAAGATCCCGTTCACCTGCTCCTACCTCCCGGGCAAATCGCAAGTTCATCTGGCGATACTGGGCGCCGTGGTTCTCCTGCATTTCATCGTCCTCGGTGTCGCCTATGAGCCCCAGGCGCTCGAAGACCCGGCCCGCTTCGTCCCGGCGCTGGTGGGGCTCGCCTTGGTGTGGGCCTGTGCCCGGTGGCGAACCGCGGCCCATGCCAGTTCCCAGGAAGCCGAAGTGCAATTCGAAGAGGTTGCGGCTCCCGCCGTTCAGGTATTAGGATTGAGCCGCGACGGCTCCTGGCCGATGGATCCACCCGCGGGGGCCTAAGTCGCGGCACTCCGGATCTCCGCGTCCCGATCCGGCCAGGGGACTCGCTTTCAAGAACTCGCCCCCGGGCAGGCGCCGAGGGGACAAATCATCCTTGCAAATCTGGCGCAGCATGCCACAATTGCAAGGGTGCTCGAAGTCGGCGCCGATCTGCGCCGCCGGTTGTGGGTGCGCGGTGGGTTGCCGGAGCGCTTCCTGGCCGATGACGAACGGCGCAGTCTGATCTGGCGACAGGATTTCATCCGCACCTACCTGGAGCGCGACATACCGCAGCAGAGCGGAACATTGGCGCTTACAGCAACGCCTCCGCCACGCACTTCAACGGCTTCGAGCCGACTTCGAGACGGCTTCGAGCCGAGACGGCTTCGAGCCGGCGCTACCAACACGTGTCGGGGTGTATACTGAATCCAACTCAGAAAGCCCGACTATACTGGGTTCACGTGTCGTGAGGCGCCAAACGGAAGGCTTGTACGCTTCTATAAAGGGTTCATGAAAAAGCTGCGGATCGGCATTATCGACATCGTTTCCACGGGCCCGACTCGGGCTTTATACGCACGCATCATGAACGCCAGCCTCGCCAGTATCATGCCCCAGGTCATTGGAGTCTGGTGCAAAGAGGAGGGACATGAGGTTACCTTCGTTTGTTACACCGGCTTTGAAGACCTGCTGACGGAGTTGCCCCATGACGTCGACGTGGTCTTCATCGGCGCGTTCACCGAAGCCGCGCACACGGCGTACGCCCTGAGTAATCTCTTTCGTGGGAAAGGGGCGATCACCGTGATCGGGGGGCCGCACGCCCGCTGTTACCCCGAAGACGCCGCGCGTTATTTCGACTATGTGCTGGGCTACACGGATAAGGGTACACTGCGTGACGTCTTGCGCGACCGCTCGCAACACCGGCCCGTGGGCGTCCACCTTGCGGCCTCCCAGCAGCCCAGAACCCTCCCGGGGGTACGCGAGCGTTGGCAGTTTATCGGCCCGACGCTCAAGAAAGCGCCCCTCCTCAAGATGGTTCCCATGCTCGGCAGTCTGGGGTGCCCGTACACTTGCGCCTTTTGTATCGATTCCATGGTGCCCTATCAACCCATGGACTTCGAGGTGCTCCGCGAGGATCTCCGGTTCCTGCTGACCAGGTTCAAACGGCCCCTGGTCGGCTGGCACGATCCCAATTTTGGAGTCCGATTCGACGACTACCTGGACATGATTGAGGACGCGGTCCCTCCCGGCAGCATCGACTTTGTCGCCGAGAGCAGTCTGTCCCTGCTTTCCGAACCGCACCTCAAGCGGCTCAAACGTAATTCCTTCAAGGGCGTCCTTCCGGGCATTGAATCCTGGTTCGCCCTGGGCGACAAATCGAAGACCGGCGCGCTGGTCGGGATGGCCAAGGTTCGCCAGGTGTCCGAACACGTCAATCTGATCCTGCGCTACATACCCTACATCCAAACCAACTTCGTGCTGGGACTCGATACCGACGAAGGGCCCGATCCTTTTGAACTCACCAAGCGATTCCTGGACATGACCCCGGGGGCCTTTCCGGCCTATTCGCTGCTCTCCGCATTCGGCCGGGCCGCGCCGCTCAACCTGGATTACCAGCGATCCAACCGCGTGCTGCCCTTCCCATTCCACTTCCTCAACAATAACGGCGCCATGAACGTCAAGCCGGCAAACTATTCCTGGCGGACCCTTTACGACCACATCCTCGATCTGACCCGGTATTCCTTCTCCACGCGCGCNNAGGGCCAGGTACCACCGGGAGATTCGCGATCGCCTGGACACCGACCCACAATTCCCGCCCTACTTCGAGCAGGAGAGCAGCGTGCTTCCCCAGTTCTATAAAAACATAGTGCGCCAGGATCTGGGACCGCTGATGGAGTGGCTTCCCGAGGGTGCTCTCTATCACGATCCCAACGCTTACCTGAAGTCCGAGCGCTCCCAAGATGTGGTAGCCCTTGTCTAACCACAGCCCGCGCCGGGTCAACGGTGATATGATCGGCACAGGTGTCCTATGAGAGCCGGGCTGGGTGTCCTCGCGGTAGCGTGTATTTCCCTCTTTACAGCATCGGCAACGGCCCAACCTGCGGCCGATGAAGAAACTCCAAAAATCGCGCTCAGTGTTCCGTCGGGAGCGCCGCTGCGCGTGTACTTGACCAAGCGGGTAGCGAAACGGCTCGGGGCGCCGGTGGAGGCAAAACTGCTGGAATCGGTGTTTGCATTCGACCGGGAAGTGATCCCTGCCGGGACGGTCGCACAAGGCCAGGTAAGCCGGGTTCAGCCGGTCGGCAAGTGGCAGCGGGCGAGAGCGATTGTAGGCGGCGATTTCACGCCGCTTCGCAGCGCTCAAGTAGAATTCACCACCCTGATCTTGCCGGACGGGCATACGGTTTCTACGCATACCGTGGAGACGGTGGGGCTGAATTCCATCTACATGGAGCCTTCGAAAAAGAAGAACCAAAAAGGGCAGCCGCAGAACCCCAATGGCGGAATCCTCGGCACCGCAAAACAGACCGCGAAGGACCGCATCAACGGCGCCATCAATGCGCGCAGCAGAGGGATTGCCGACATTGTGCGCGGCCCCAATAAGAAGGAAAAACTCATCGATCTCCTCTGGTCGAAGCTGCCGTACCACCCGCAGTACGTGCGGCGCGGCACACGGTTCGATGCGCCGTTGCGGGACCCACTGCAGTTCGGCTTCGAGTCGCTCAAGCAGGGGGATCTCGCCGAGTTAGGGTCGCAGCCACTCCCGGACAGCGTAGTTCATGCGCGGCTGCTCACGGCGTTGAATTCCGCGTCGGCCAAGCAGGGCGATGCGGTGGCGGCGGTGGTGGCTGCGCCGCTGTTTTCCGCGGACCACAAGCTGGTGTTTCCAGAGGGCACCCGGCTGATTGGCACGGTGGTGGTGGCGGCGAAAGCCCGATCCTTTCATCGGAGCGGCCAGCTTCGGTTCAACTTCCAGAGGGTCGATTTACCGCCGGAAGTCGCAAATCTGAGGCCCGCAGCGCCCCGGCCGGAACCCATGAAGACGCAAGCCACGCTGGCTGGCGCGGAGGGAAGCGGCACGGCGCCGATCAAGGTCGATTCGGAAGGCGGCGTTCAGGCCCAGGAATCCAAGACGCGCTTTATCGCACCCGTGATTTCGCTGATGCTTGCCAGCCGCGCGGCGGATAACGATGCCGGGCACCACCACGATGCCAATGCTACGGCCGGCGACGCCAATGTGTCCGGCCGGACGCTGGGAGGCGGATTGGGACTCGGAATGCTGGGCGCGGCGTTGTCGCAGAGTTCCCCGTACGTGGGCATGGCATTCGGCTATTACGGATTGGCGTGGTCGGTGTATTCCAGTGTGATCGCTCGCGGAGGCGAAGTACAGTTCGACAAGAACGCCATGATGGATATCAAGTTCGGGGCGCGGATGCCGCCGCCGGTGTCTAAGTTCCGGGCCGCGGTGGAACGGGCGTGGCCTCGCTGAATGGGATTACTTGGCGGCCGATTTTGCAGCAGCCTCTTTTGCGAGCAGCCTTTTAGCTTGAAGATCGCCCAAGCTGGCTTCTTGGGCAGTCTGAGCGGGAGTCTCTCTAACTTCCTGCAGAGCGGCCAAGATCGCCTGGGCGGCCTGGCTTAGCCGAACGGAGTCCGTGCTGGTGGCTGACTGTGGCTTCGACTGAGTTGGTTTTTGAGTCGATGCTCCCATGGACTGGGCCACAGGTTGGGTTTGCGTCGCGTTCGATATGGCACTGACCATCTTGGATCTCCTTCATGATGCATATCGTCCAATTGGAGAGCTTAAAAGAACATTTATTCGCAGTCGGGCCGGCCTGGTTCAAACGGTAGGGACGAGACTCATCAACTTTCCCCCGCTTCATTTGCGCCGGCAAAGTTCCTCTTCTGCAAATTNNTTGGCGCTGAGGGCAACGACGGGGATGTGCGCCGTGGCCGGGTCTACGCGCAAGACTTTCAAGGCTTCCACACCGCTGATGCCGGGCAGATTGATGTCCATCAGGATCACCGTCGGCTGAGCGGTGCGCGCTACCTCAATGCCGAGAGTACCGTTCACCGCGGTCAACAGTCGCATGTCGGGGCGCCGCGCGATGAGTTGCTCGACCAGCTTCATGTTCGCCGGGTTGTCCTCGACATAGAGCAGGGTGCGCGGCCGCGCGCCGGCCGGCACTGGCGGTCCGTCAAATGTTGCGGCTTCGCCGCTTTCGACTACAAGTTGTGGTGCAGCGCACGAGATCAACTCGCACCAGAACACGCTTCCCTCGCCGGCAGTGCTTTCTACGCCGAGCACGCCCCCCATCAGTTCTGCCAGCCGCTTGGTCACCACCAGGCCGATGCCCGTGCCTGCCACGCCGCCCGCCTCTTGTCCGAGACGATTGAACGGCTGAAATAGTTGCGCCAGCTTTTCCGGAGACAATCCCCCGCCGGTGTCCTTGACGCTGATGCGAGTGAATCCCGGGGTGCTCGTGGTGCAATCTACGACGACCGTTC
>PLMF01000051.1 GCA_003142355.1 Bryobacterales bacterium | reverse complement strand
CATGGAAGTCCCCGGGTTTTCGCAGACCATTCGGCCGGCCGAGGTGTGACGCGGGCCGCGCGTGGTACAACTGGGGTAATATGACGACTGGATTGCGCTGGCAGGCCGGGGAGAACCGATGACAGCCCAGTGGACGCCGATGCGATGGCCGGATGGGTGGAAGGATCCCGGTATGCTCGATCTGCTGAAAGGCACGGCCATCGACCAGTTGCTGATCGGCACGGGCGCGGAATGGTCGGCGGTGCGATCGCGCGCCGCGCAGGAGGGTTTCCACGTATCGGAGCCGGGCGCGGCTCCGGCGGGGGTCGAGGTCGTCAAAGGCCAATGGCCGGGCGTGAAGATGGAGGGCGGCGGCGGTGGAGCGGGCGCCGGACCGACCGGCAACCCGTGGGTGGATTCCAACGGCTGGGCCATCCGGCTGGCCGCCGCCCTCCATCCCGACACCGCCGTATGGGTGGACGCGGCACCCGCCGGGGACGCCGTCATCACGGCCGGCTCCTACCTGATCGCGGTGGCCGATAGCGCGGCGTACGGAGGCCGCTGGATCGTCTCGCTCGATAACCCGCTCGCGGTCTCGCTGGCCGCGGGCCAGTCCGACGCGCTGGCCACATGGAGGAGACTCACCGCGGCCGCTGGTTTCTTTGCCGCGCACAAGGCGTGGCCGGGGTATGTGCCCATGGCCGTGGTGGGGGTGGTCTCGGACTTCACCGGCGGCAATGAATTCTTCAGCCAGGAACTGCTGAACCTGCTGGCGCGGGCCGGCCAGCATTGCCGAATCCTGCTCAAGGGCGGAATCACCGACGCTTCGTTGGTTGGGCTGCGCGCCGCGATCTACGCCGACGCGGAGCCGCCGGCGCCGGCTCTGCGCAAGCAGATTCTGGGGTTTGTGGGGGCGGGGGGGATGCTGATCACCACGCCCAAATGGGGCGAGGTTCCGGGCAGCACGCTCATCAAGAACGACGGGAACCCGCGCTACTCCGTGCGCGCGCTGGGAAAAGGGAAGGTGGCGGTGGGGGTGGCCGGCCCCGACGACGCTTACTTGTGGGCCAACGAATCGGTGGTGATGGTGAGCCACCGCTACGATCTGGTGCGCTTCTGGAACAGCGGCGCGGCGGGCTCCTTCTGCACGGTGGCGCCGGATGGCAGACAGGCCGTGGTGCACCTGTTGTTTTACGCCAACCGCGGGCCCGATTCGGCCAGCGTGCGGATAGCCGGACGGTATCGCGCGGCGCGGGTGTACACGGTGGACAATCCGGCGGCCTTGAAAGTGGAATGGGCGCCGCAATCCGACGCGGTGGAGATCCACTTGCCGCCGGTGTCGCAGTATGTTGCGCTGGAGCTGGATATTTTGTGAGGTATACACGCAGAGAATGGCTGTGGACGGCGACCGGCGCGTCGCTCGGGTTCGCCGCCGGCGCACCTAGCGCGGCCGTGGCGGTGGCCCGGTGCAGAACCTACGAACCCGCGGAGCTGGTGCCCGCCATGCGGAAAATGTTCGACCAATTGGGCGGGCTGGGACGGCTGGTCAAAGGGAAGACGGTGGCCATCAAGATCAACCTGACGGGCTCGCCCACTTACCGGCTGGGGTATCTGCCGCTGGAGGACACGCACTACACCCATCCGCATACGATCGCCGCCGCGGCGCACCTCATGGCAGAGGCCGGCGCCCGCCGCATCCGCGTGCTGGAGAGCCCATGGTCGACCGCCGACCCGGTGGAGGAATACGTGCTGCGGGCCAACTGGGAGCCGCGCGACATTCTGGGCGCGGCGCCCAACGTCGAGTTCGAAAACACCAACTATCTGGGCACGGGCAAGAAGTATTCGCGCCTCAGAGTTCCCTTTGGCGGCTACGTGTTTCCGGCGTTCGATCTGAACCACTCGTATGAAGACTGCGATGTATTCGTGAGCCTGGCGAAGGCGAAGGAGCACGCCACCGCGGGCATTACGCTTTCGATGAAGAACTGCTTTGGGCTGACGCCATGCACCATTTACGGCACCGGGGCGGGCATCGACGAACCTTCGGAGACGCCCAAAGGCGGACGCTCCACGGTTCACGCGGGAGACCGGCAGCCGTCGAAGAGCGCTCCGCCGGAGAAGGACCCACGTTCGCCGCGCGAGGATACGTGGCGCGTGCCGCGCACGGTGGTGGACCTGGTGGCGGCCCGGCCGGTGCACCTGGCGATTGTGGAAGCGATCAAGACCATGAGCGGGGGTGAAGGCCCGTGGGTTGGCGAAGATCTGAAGGCCGTGGCTCCGGGCGTGATGGTGGCGGGCCTCAATCCGGTGTCGACCGACGCGGTGGCCATGGCGGTGATGGGGTTCGACGCGATGGCCGACCGCGGCACGCCGCCGTTCGAGGGCTGCGACAACACGCTGAAACTGGCCGAAGAGGCGGGGATCGGGACGCGCGACCTGAAGCGGATCGAAGTGGTGGGCGCGTCCATCGCGGAGGTGAAATTCGATTTCGCCGCGATTCGCAGGCAGCGGCGCGCGGCTCCGCGGCCACCGTTCGGAATGAGAGGATAAGACATTGGACCATCCCGACCGTAGAGAATTCGGCAAGCTGGCCCTGGGCGGCGCCCTGGGGACGGCAGCGTGGCTGGCCTCAGCCGGCAGAGGTTCGGCGACGGTACACGCGCCGCAGCCCGGAATCAAGCTGTGCGCGCAGGCTTCCGCCAAGCCTTCGGACGACGACCTGCTCTTCTTACGGCAGATTGGCGCGGAGTACGTGAGTGTGGGTTCCACCCCCGACCTGCGCACCGCCGAGGGATTCCAGCAGATCAAGAAACGTTATGCCGACGCCGGCATCACCGTCTGGAACATCGGCAACACCAGCGTGCACAACATGCCGGAGGTCACCCTGAATCTTCCGGGGCGCGACCGGAAGGTGGAGGAGTACAAACAGTATCTGCGCAATCTGGGAAAGGCGGGAATCTATTACACCACCTACGCGCACATGGGCAACGGAATCTGGAGCAGCGGCAGAGCCGCCATGCGGGGCGCCACGGCCCGCGAGTTCGATATGGCCAGTCCCAACAAGCAGGGCGTGTGGGATGGCGTGGTGTACAAGGAGCCGCTATCCCACGGCCGCGAGTTCTCCAAGGAAGAGATTTGGGAGAACTACACCTACTTCATCAAACAGGTGGCTCCGGTGGCGGAAGAGGTGGGCGTGCGCATCGGGATTCACCCGGACGATCCTCCGGTGCCGGTGCTGGCCGGGGTGCCGCGCTGCATCTTCGCGAACTTCGACGGATATCGCCGCGCCATGGAGATCGCCAACAGCCCCAACGTGGGGATCTGCATGTGTTGCGGCACCTGGCTGGAAGGTGGCCGGGCACTCACCGGCAAAGATCCCGAAGAGACGATCCGCTATTTCGGCGCGGCGAAAATCTGGAAGATCCATTTTCGCAACGTGAGCGGGCCGCTGCCGCATTTTATCGAGACTTTCATGGACAACGGCTACTACGACATGTACAAGATCATGAAGGCGATGCGCGACGTCAACTTCGACGGCATCGCCATTCTGGATCACTCGCCCGGCCTCGCGGGCGGCGGCAATGCGCAGACGGCGTACGGTTTCGCATACATGCGGGCGCTGTTGAACCGGGCCAACGCCGAAGGGCTTCCCAGGAGAGGGGAATTATGAACGTGGGGATTTCGCGAAGAAGATTGATCGAAACCGCCGGCATGGCGGCTTTGGCATCTCCGGCGAGCGCCGCGGCCGTCATGCCCGCGCCCCGCTTTGAAGGAAAGGACACGCCCAAGATCGCTCTCTCGACGGGCGACGGCGGTGGGGGCGGGGTGGACTCGGCGCGCCGCATCAGGCAGCTCGGCGTGGAGTGGGTACTCGGCGGCATGGGCCAGATCCCGTGGGAGGAAAGCCGCCTCAAAGAGCAGATGGACCGTCTGAAAGCCAGCGGCCTCACGCTGGGCAACCTCATGATCGGGGGCTTCAACAACGCCATCTATGGCCGGCCGGGACGCGATGAAGAGATCGAAAAAGTAATCGCCTCGATCCGGGCGGCGGGCAAGGTGGGGCTGCCGGTCGTCGAATACAACTGGTACGCGCACCGCGCCATGGAGGGGTACTTCGAGGAGACCGACGATGTCCGCCCCGGGGTGGGCTGGACGGGCTTCGATTACGACCTGGTGCGCACTCCCGGCCGCCAGTATTCGGGCAGCGCGAGCGCCGAGGAAGCCTCCATCAAGTTCCGGGACTTGCCTCCCCTGGCCAACGAGGGCGCCCACACGCTGGAGGAAATGTGGGCTACGATCACCTACTTTCTGAAGAGAGTCGTTCCCGAAGCCGAAAAGGCGGGAGTCCGGCTGGCGCTGCATCCCAACGATCCGCCCGCGCCCATCAGCCGCGGATCGCAGCAGATCATGGGCAGCGTGGAGGGGTGGAAGCACCTCATCGAAATCGTCAAGAGCCCGGCCAACGGCATCACCTTCGATTGCGGCGTGACGCACGAGATGGGCCAGAACCCGGTGGAAGTGTGCGCCTATTTCGCCTCGCGCGACCGCATCAACCACGTCCACTTCCGCAACGTGAAGATGCAGAAGCCGTACGAGCGATATTCGGAAGTCATGATCGACGAGGGCGAGAACAACATGTTCCTGGTGATGAAGGAACTCATCAAGCACAAGTACACGCGGGAGATTTACCCCGAACATCCGCGCGCGCTCGACTACGATCGCGACCGCGGGCGCATCGGCGGGTATCCGGGCGGCGGCGGATACGCGTCATACGCGTTCCAGGTGGGGTATACGCGGGCGATGATGCAGGCGGCGCTGATGTCGGTGTAGGAGGGGAATCCGCCCCGCCCGGGTGCAAACCCGCGCCACCGGTTTCAGCCTGTGAAACGTCGAATGGCGAGAAAGCTCACGGTTCTTCTCGCATGTTGACAGTAGCGGAGGAATGCGTTCAAAATCCTGGGAGGCGTGGAAACGGGGGCGCCGGTTCGCCTCGCACCGCGACAACGACAACATCGAGGCAATACCTGGAGTGAGGCGACTGGTACAGGCGATGCGCCAATCGCGGATAACGGGGGCACAATTTCGGCCTGGCCGGTTTCGGCCGGCCGGCAAAGGAGACCCTGCATGACCAGACGGCAGTTCGGTTTGCTTTCCGGGGTGGCGGCCACGGGCGCGCTTGCTACCCCCGCCTCGCCCGCCGGGGTGAAAAAGCTCAAGATCACGCGCGTGCACACGGTCGAGGTGCGTGACGTCGTCACCGGCAAGGGCCTGGTGCTTCCCTGGGACCCGAAGAAGATCCCGCAGGACACGCGCGATTACGTAATTGCGCAGTTCTTCACGGACCAGGGCGTGGTGGGCACGACCATGGACGGCGACTACAAACTGCCGGCGGGCATCGGCGCGGAGGTTCAGCGCCGCGCCGAGGCGTACTTCGTGGGCAAGGATCCGTTCGACCTGGCGATTCATAACGCCCAGTTCTTCCAAAAGGAGAAGGCGCCGGCACCGGTGCGCCTGTTCTTCCTCGAAGTGGCGCTGTGGGACATCATCGGCAAGGTGACAGGCCAACCGTTGTACAAGCTGTGGGGGGCGGCGGCGGACAAGGTCCAGCCATACGCGGCCACGGTCCATTTCTACAAGACGCCTGAGGAGCGTGCCGAGGACGCGCACAAATTCTACGAACTCGGGTTCCGGGCGATCAAGCTGCGCCTGCATCATCCGGACCCCAAGGACGACCTCAAACTGGCGGCCACCGTGAAGAGAGCGGTGGGCGACAAGATGGAGGTCATGGTGGACGCCAATATGGCCAGTTCGAAGAAGGGCGATCCGCCGCCGGTGTGGGATTACGAAACCGCCTCCATGATGGCGCGGGAACTGGAGCAGATCGGGCTCTACTGGCTGGAAGAGCCGTTGAACCGCTACGACTACGACAATCTGGCGAAGATTCGCAAGCAACTCAAGCGGATGCACCTGGCGGGCGGCGAGGGCAACGTCGGGCTGAAGGAGTATCGCGACATCCTGGGCAAGGGTGCGCTCGACTACATCCAGCCCGACCCCATGATCGGAGGGCCGGTTTCGGTCATCCGCAAGATCGCGGCCATGGGGGAAGCCTACGGCGCCTTGTTTGGACCGCACCACGGCAAAAGCGGGGTGGGTATGATAACGAACCTGCACATGCAGTGCGCCGCCCCGAACACAGGATTCCTCGAGTACATGTACGACCCGGGCTTCTGGAACGCGGAGGGCTTTCAGGCGGGGTTTGCTTCGACTTATCCCATCGACAAAACCGGCTATGTGCACGCGCCGGACGCTCCCGGGCTCGGCATCGATTGGGACCGCAAGTTTTTCCAGAAGTACGGGCTGCAGTTTGGATAGGGAGTATGCCGCCGCTCGCCCACCCGGGGGGCGGCCCGGCTTGAAAGAGTGATTCAAGGAGGTTGTACAAAATGTCTCGCGCTACTTCGTTGTTAGTACTGGCGATTTTGTTCTCTGTCGTCGCCGTCGCGCAGTTTGAACTCGGATCCGTCGTCGGCACGGTGAAAGACCCGACCGGACTGCCGATGGCGAACGTATCGGTCGAATTGCGAAGCCTGGCGACCAACGTTGTCCGTCAGGCGTCCACTTCGGCGACCGGCGATTACGATTTCGTCGCCGTGCAACCGGGGCAATACGCGCTTAGCGCCAAGGCGCAAGGGTTCAAGGAGACTACTCGCAGCTTCGAAATCGCCGTGGGCCAAAGGGCGGAGGTCAGTGTCTCGATGGAGGTCGGGGCGTCGACTCAGAGCATCACGGTGGGCGCCAACGCGGTCACGGTGGACACTGTCTCGTCGGACATGAGCAACGTGCGGACCCGGCAACAGGTGATGGACCTGCCGTTGAACAGCCGCAATTTCACGCAACTGGTGCAACTGGCTCCGGGCGTGAACACCGTCGGCAACTCGACCAACTCCACCAACGCAGGCTACACCGAAGGTAGGGGGACCAACGGAGCGATAATCAACGGCAATCGCCCGAACGTTGGTGTTTACATGTTCGACGGCATTCAGGGCATCGATGCCGATACCAACGTCGTGATCTTCTTTCCACCGGTGGACGCCATCCAGGAATTCAAGGTGCAGAGCAACGCCGCACCCGCGGCGTACGGCGGAGGGCCCAGCATCGTCAACGTGACTTTTCGCTCCGGCGCCAACGATCTTCACGGCGCCGTATACGAGTTCCTGCGCAACTCGGACTTCGACGCCAAAAACTTCTTCGACTCTCCCACCAGCCCGATCCCGGCGTTCCACATGAATCAATTCGGTGCGAATGCGGGAGGGCCGGTGGTGATACCCCACTTGTTCAACGGCAAGGACAAGTTCTTCTTCTTCGCCGATTACGAGGGGAAGCGCCAAGCCCAGCCCCAGACCTACATCTCCAGCGTGCCGATTGCGCCCTTCCGCACCGGCGACTTCTCCGCCCTTCTGCCGAAGACCGTGGTGAAAGATCCCAGCACGAACGCGCCCCTTCCGAACAACCAGGTGCCGCAGTCGCAGATTAACCCGACCTCCACGAAGATTCTGGCGCTCTATCCGCAGCCGAACATACCCGGAGGTGCGTTAGTCAGTAACTACCTCTACAATGGGCCGCTCATCAACAACATCGACCAAGGCGACGCGAGGATCGACTACCGCACCGCCAACTCCTCGATTTTCGGGCGTTACAGCAAGGAAGACCCGAGCACCATGAATCCCGGTTACCTACCCCCGCCCGCGGTGGGAGGCGGACCCGGATATCCCGGCCAAACTCTCGCGCCGGGATGGCAGAGCGTGTTCGGCTACAGCCGTTCCCTGGGAGCTACGAAGTACTACGAGTTCCGAGCCGGGTTTTCCCGCTTGCTGGAATACATCAACGTTGCCGACGCCTTGATCGGGAATGTTGCGGAGCAATATGGCATTCCCAACGCCAATATCGGCGGTCCCGGCATGTCGACCATCAGCGTCAGCGGATTGGCGGCCCTGGGCGATAACAATGGAGGCCTGCGAAAGATCAACAACATCTGGGAAATCAACCAGGCTCTCAGTTGGGTGAAGGGCAGGCATGAGTTGAAATTCGGCGCCAACTGGATGATGACCACATTCGCGTTCTTCTCGCCGCCGAAACCCGTTGGGTCCTTTTCCTTCAACGCGTCGTATTCGGGGTATGGCCTGGCGGACCTGCTGTATGGAAAGCCGATCAGCTCCCAGATCGATATCACCAAGTATTTCACGCTGACGCGCCACCGGCCCACCGTTTATGTGCAGGATAACTGGCGCATCAATACCAAGCTAACCCTGAACCTGGGAATTCGCGATGAGATGGTCACGCCCTGGACGGAGCGGCACAACCGTTTCGGGATATTCGATCCGAGCAACGGAGGAAACGTGGTTGCGATCGGCTCCCCCGGGTTCCCGGGCGATACCGTCACCGACGGGCGGTATACGAACTTCGGTCCGCGCGTGGGGTTCGCCTACAGCGCCACTCCCAGCACCGTGATCCGCGGGGGCTTCGGCATATTCACCGCCTACGAAACCTACAATTCCAACCCGATGTCCAAGAACGCACCGTTCAACGGATCGGTGATCGTCAGCAACAGCTCGGGTACGGCAGGCTTCGCCGCCGCGCAACCGATCTCGGCCGGTTTCTCCGCCTCCCGCCCCGATCTGTTCCCCGCCGCCGGGACGGCTTTCCAGGTATACGACCGGCATTTCAAGAACCCGTCCGCCAACGAGTGGAACCTCAACCTGCAGCGGCAGCTATCCAGCCACGACACGCTCTCGGTGGCCTACGTCGCCCAGAACAGCGTCCACGTGCTGATTAACCCGAACATCAATTTCCCGGTCCCCGGTTCCACCGCGGTGGCGAGCCGCAGGCCATATCCCAACCTCTCCGATGGAACCAATAACTGCTTGTGCGCCAACGCCTCGTTCAATTCGCTCCAGGTCACCTACCTGAATCGTCTGGCCTCGGGTTTCGATTTCCAGGGGGTCTACGCATACTCTCACAGTATCGACGACTCCAGCGGGAACTCGAACCTTGTGGGTATTCAGAACCCTGCGAATTTGCACCTGTACCGGGGGAACTCGGACTTCGATATCCGCCACCGCATGGTGTTGAGCTGGTCGTACGAATTGCCCTTTGGCCGCGGCAAAAGATTTGCCGGCAATGCCAGCGGTCCGCTCCAGACCCTGGTCGGGGGCTGGCGATTGAACAGCATCGATACGCTTTCGAAAGGCTCTCCGTTCACACCGGTTATGGTGAGCAGTCTGCTGAATTCCGGCAGCGCCGCGCAGTGGCCGAACCGCATCGGGCCGGGAACCGTTGCCAATCGCACGATTCAGCAATGGTTCAATCCCGGCGATTTTGTCTCTCCCGGCAGCTACACCTTCGGAAATTCGGGAAGAAACATTCTGTTTGGCCCCGGGACGGAGCAATTCGACTTGTCCCTCTTCAAGGACTTCGCCTTCAATGAGAGCGCCAGCCGCCGCCTCCAGTTGCGTGCCGAGGGCTTCAACGTGCTGAATACCCCGCAGTTCAATAACCCCAACGCTTCGATCGGCAACGCGGCGGTGGCGACGATTACCAGCGCGGGCGCACCGCTGCTCTTCCAGCGCACGTCCCGCGAGATCCAGCTTGCGCTGAAGCTGTATTTTTAGAATCACCCGGGAAGTGCTTGTCGAAAATGTGGTAGGCGATGGCGTCGAGAGAGAAGAAGTCCATGGTCTCGCCGCCCAAGGCTCTGGATATCCCTATGCGCGAACGTGGGGCCAGCGAGACGAACGGAGTGCCTAGATATGCGTCCCACGCGTTCCAGGTGGGATATACGCGCGCCATGATGCAGGCGGCGCTGATGTCGGTTTGAGGCGGGGCAAGACCGTTAGGGAGCGGTTCTTGGCGAACATCGGTCAGTGCGCCGCGGCGAAAACGATACACACCGGTGATGCCACTTCCAGGACATTTCCGGCGGGGGTCAGGCGGCCCGTGGCGGGATCGATTCTGAACACGACCACGTTGCCGGAATCCTGGTTGGCGGCGAACAGAAACGCTCCGGTTGGGTCTATGGCAAAAGTGCGCGGCGTCTTGCCCTGGGTCGAGACGCGCTCGACCAGGGTCAGCGTGCCCTTATCGGCATCGATGCGGAATACCGCGATGGTGCTGTCCCCGCGATTCGAAGCGTAGAGGAACTTGCCGCCGGGGTGCACGGCGATCTCGGCGCTGCTCTTGGTCCCGGAGTAGCCCTCGGGCGTCACGGACGCGGTCTGCAACTCCTCCAGGCTTCCGCGGGCGGAATGGTAGCGAAACACGGTCACCGTCGACAGAATTTCGTTGATGGCATAGGCGAAGCGTCCGTCCCTGCCAAAAGCCATGTGCCGCGGCCCCGACCCGGGAGCGATTTTGGTGAACGGGGGATCGCCGGGGGAGAGCGCGCCTTTCACGGCGTCCACCCGGTAGCTCAGAATCTGGTCGAGCCCCAGGTCCGCCACCAGCAGCCAGCGGCCGTCCGGCGACAGGTTGGCGGAATGTGCATGCGGCCCGCTCTGCCGCTGCGCATTCACGCTCGAACCGGCATGCTGCACGAACCCCGTGGCTTCNNGGATCGACGGCCACGTGACACGGTCCCGAGCCGCGCGACGGCACCTGGTTGAGCAGCTTCAACCGGCCGTTGGCCGGATCGATGGCGAAGGCGCTGATGGCGCCCGTTCGGTCTTCATTGGCCGCGTACAGGAACCGCTGGTTAGGATGGACCGCCAGGAACGACGGGTTGCTGGTTTCCGCAGCCAGCCCGAGCGGTGTCAGCTTGCCGCTGGCAGTTTCAAACCGCCAGGCGTAGATTCCCCGGCTGGGCGGCCGGGTATAAGTTCCGACGTAGACGATTTGTCCCGAAAGCCGGGCGACGCAGGATGCCCCAAGAAGGATCAGAGCACCAAGAGTTTTGATTTTCATAGAACGCTTTGCGCCAACTTCTTCACTATGACACGAATCCGGCCGGATGGGACTTGCCGTAATGTCGGGGGCATCGGTATACTGGCATTTTCGCTGATGTTTATGATGGCGAGAGACGATTTCGATCCGTTGGCGCCCCAGCGGGAAGCGGCCTTCTTCTATGGGCTCTTCCTGCGCGGACATGATGTCGATACGCTGCGGCAGGATATCGACGTGCCGCGGGCCATGCTGGACAAGTGGCTGACGGCGCGCGATTTTGAGGTCTCCTTCCGCGAGAACCTGCGGCGCGTGTACAGCTATCGCAAGCAGGTGCTGGCCATCTTCGACGGCCTCATTTCCAACGAACAGATGCGGCCGCGGCTCCAGTAGGCGCAAAAAACAATTTAGCTGGCCATTAATTCTTTCGGCTTTCGGCTTACACCATCATCAGGCGGTGGTCGGTGGAGTCCAGTTGAATGGCCTGGTAGATGCGGGCGGGGAGATCGAGACCGTGCCTGGCCAGGAACGGGAGGATGGAATAGATGCGTTCCTGGAGGTGGCGCTCGGGAAAGATCAGCCCATAGAGGGATGCCGCGTCGCGGGCGGCGCTGGCATCGCGCCGCAGCGCTTCGCGGCCCGCTTTGCGCTCGATCTTGCCGAGCTGGTACTGAATCTTGCGCGCGCCGCGGTCGAGCGCTTTGGCGAGGGTGGGATCGAACCCGGCCATCTCGCCGCGAAGCCGCCCCACGGCNNTGGAAGAAATCCGGAAGCGCCAGGCCGTAGCGGTCGAGGAGCTTCTGGCTGCGCTTGTCGAGGATGGTGAAGCCGGCGCGCGGCACGGCCACGGGCATGCGTCCCAGAATGGCACGGTAAATGGTTTCGGACTGGGCCAGGTAAGCCGTTTCCGCCGGGCCGCCGATGAGGGCTACGGTGGGCAGCATGGAATCCTGCACCACCGGGCGGAGCAGCGCGTTGGGGGAGAGCGAAGCCGCGCGGTCCATGAGCTCCGCGGTGGTGAAGCGGCGGCCGTTCAGAGTGTACTCGCGCCCGTTGCGGCGGAGCGCCAGGCGCTTGCCGTTCTCGAGCAAGAAGACGAAGGAGGTGTGGTCCTCGACGTGCACCTGCAGGTGGTATCCGTCGCGGGTGAGCGTCTGGTTGCGATCGAGGACGCCGGCGGTCAACTCGGGCGCGGATTCCAGGGCGGCGCGAAGAGCGGGCGCCGCCAGCTCGCGGAACGCGGGCAGCATGGGGTCGACCTGGAGAATGTCGAACTCCGCGAGCACGCGGCGGAGCAGTTCGCCGAACGCCTGGCCCATGGTGCTGCCGCCGCGGTACGTCTCTTCGACCAGGTCGGCCACCTCGTCGCCGAACGGCAGAGAGCGCAGGGCCGCGCGCAGCTCGCGCAGGGGCGGGTCCTTCAGCACCACTCCGCCGACGGGTTGGGCGCTCGCCGGGCGGCGCATTTCCAGTTTAACGGGCCGGTGCTCCGAATCGAAGACCCAGGCCTGGTTGACCTCGGCGAAATCGTGGTCTTCGGTGGCCAGCCAGAAGACCGGCACGGCGGAAAGCCCGTTAGCGGTCAGCCACTCAGCCAGCCTGGCGGCGTGGAGCGCCTTATAGATCGTGTATGCCGGGCCGGAGAACAGGCCCACCTGCTGGCCCGTGAGCACGGCCAGCGTGCCCGGCTGGGCCAGGCGTTCGAGGGAGGGGCTGGCCGGGTTGCGCAGGCGCAGGGCCGCCACCAGCGCGGCGCGGCGCTCGTCGGAGAATTGGATTTCGCGCGCGGCGGCCTGGAAAGCGCCGAGATCTCGCAGCGGATGCCGGTAAAAGGCGGCGGTGCGATCGGGATGATAGAGCACGTCCGCAAGGAGTCGAGAAGTGTGCGGCAGATCGCTCTGGCGGACCGAAGTACAGTGCATGGCGAGGATCAGCCCGCCGGCAGGATGCGGGAGATGTCGTTATAGATGGCGAAGGCCACAATCACCATGATGGCGACAAAACCGACCTTGAACACGGCTTCCTTGACGTTGAGGCTGAGGTCCCGGTCCATGATCATTTCGACGAACAGCACCGCAATGACGCCACCGTCGAGAATGGGGATGGGCAGCAGGTTGAAAATGGCGAGGTTGAGGCTGACCATCGACATCAAGATGACGAACGCCGAGGGGCCTTCGCGGGCCGCTTCGCCGGAGAGTTGGGCAATTCCGATGGGCCCGCTCAGGTTCTTGGCCGACATGCGGCGCTCCACCACGCCCTTGAGAAACTGCGCGATGAGCATGGCGCCCTTACCGTTCTGCCGCAACGATTCGCGAAGAGCGTCGGGGAAGGAAAGCCGGGTGGTGATCAGGTTCAGTTTCGGTTGCGGCATCACGCCGATCATCCAGCGTTCCGGACCGTCGATACTGGCGAAGACGGGCCGCACCGAGATCTGTCGCTTTTGGCGATTGCGCTCGAATTCGATGGCGATGGGTTTGCCGCCGCTGTTCTGGGTGATCTCCTGAAACTTGAACAGAGAATGGATGGGCTGCCCGTTCACCGCGAGCAGCAGGTCGCCCTTCTTGAGCCCGGCCTTATCGGCGGGCAGATGGGGCGTGATCTCGCCCAACTGAACCTCGCCGCGCGCGTCCCAGCCGGCATATCCCAGGCCCGAGCGCTCTCCCATGGTGGGCGTCACGGTGGTGTCGAAGCGCTTGCCGTTGCGCTCGATGGTGAGGAACATGGGCCGGTAGGCGCTCTCGACCTCCTTCAGCCCCACGTCTTCCCAGGTGGGGTTCTGCCTGGCGCCCAGCTTGACGATACGGTCGCCATCCTGAATGCCGGCCTTGGCGGCGGGTGAATCGGGCATCACGTGGCCGATGACGGCTTGCATATCGGCGTCCGACACCTTCTGATACTTGACCATGAACAGGCCGGTGAGGAGGCCGACGGCCAGGGCCACATTCATAAACGGCCCGGCAAAGGAGATGACCAGCCGCTGCCAGCGGGGTTTGGCGAGCAGGCTGCGGGGATCGCCGGTGTGCTCGTCGCCGATCTGCTCACCGGCCATTTTGACGTAGCCGCCGAACAGAATCAGGGAGAACCGGTAATCCGTTTCGCCACGGCGGAAGCCGAAGAGGCGCGGGCCGAACCCGAAGCTGAAGGTTTCGACCTTGACATCAAAATAG
>PLMF01000361.1 GCA_003142355.1 Bryobacterales bacterium | reverse complement strand
TCCCGCAGCTCGTCGAGCGAGGCGATGCGCCGGTGGTTCAACTCGTAGATCACGTCGCCCGGCAGCAGGCCCGGATTCAGCCCGGCGTATTCCGCCGGGACCGCCGCCACCGCCACGCCCGAAAGACGCCGCAAGTCCGGCAGAATAGCGGTCACCTTTTCGTCCACGGTCATCGCCAGAATCCCCAACTGGCGAACCAGCGCGGCGTCGTAATTGACCAGGTCCTCCAGTTGGCTGGGCTCGTTCTTCCGGTCCATAACCGCGACCGTCTTGGACATCCGCTCTTTGCCGCGCTCGATCTCCATCGTCAACTGGTCTCCCGGCGCCCGCTGGAACACCGCCAGAGCCAGGTCCCGCGCCTCTCGCATGGGCTTTCCGTCGATGGACAGCACCACGTCTCCCGGTTCCAGTTCNNGGAATGGCGAACCCGATCCCTTCGTTGCCGCCCGATTCCGAGAAGATCATGGTGTTGATGCCGGCCACCCGCCCCTCGACATCCAGCAAGGGTCCACCACTATTCCCGGGATTGATGGGAGCGTCGGTCTGGATATACACCATCGGACTTTCCGGATTCAGTTGCCGGACCGTCGCACTCACGACGCCATGCGTGAGGGAGTTCTGCAATCCGAGCGGGCTGCCCAGAGCCAGTACCAACTGCCCCTGCCGGAGGTTATCCGAGTTCACGAAGGAAAGCGCCGGGAGATTCTTTCCCTCGATCTTCACCACCGCGATATCCACCTGCCGGTCGAGGCCGATCAGTTTCGCCGGCACCAGGTGCCCGTGCGGCTCCTGCCCCCTTTCGTCGCTCCTAAGAATGTTGACGTCGATGCGGCGGGCGTTCCGCACTACGTGAGCGTTGGTGACGATATACCCGTCGGGGTCCACAATGACGCCCGACCCCGTGGCTTCCCGCTCCGAGACGAACCCCGCGCGTTGCGAATCTCCGTTCCCCAGTGGCGCCAATGTCTGTACCAGGATCTGGACCACAGCCGGGCTGGCGGCGTGCGCGAGATTCTCCATGGCGGTGCTGTAGTCGGCCAGAGCTTTCGCGCCCGTCTGCGCGGCGCCTGGCCCAGCCGCCAATAACAGCACGAGAATCGCCGTTCTGATCATGTCTCTTTCCACTCCGTAGCCAGGCGCACCAGCGTCCGCACCGCAACTCCGGTAGGCCCCTTCGCCAGGAACGGCTTGCTTTCGTCGAGCCAGGCCGTGCCGGCGATGTCCAGGTGCACCCATGGCGTGTCCCCGGCGAATTCCTTCAGGAATATGGCGGCGGTGACCGCGCCGCCCCAGCGCCCGCCGACGTTGGCCAAGTCCGCGTAGGCGCTCTTCAGGTATTCCTTGTAATCGTCTTCAAGCGGCATGGGCCACACGCGCTCGCCCTCGGCTTTGGCGGCCTCCAGCACGCGGTCGCGCATGGCCTCGTCGTTGGCGAACAACCCCACGTTCAGATGGCCCAGCGCCACCACGATGGCTCCCGTCAAAGTAGCCGCGTCCACCAGGTGCGTCGAGCCCTGCTGGCGCGCGTAGGTGAGAGCGTCCGCCAGAATCAACCGGCCTTCGGCGTCGGTATTGATCACTTCGATGGTCTTGCCCGACATGGCCGTGACAATGTCGCCGGGCCGCTGCGCGCGGCTGCCCGGCATGTTCTCCACGCAGGGAATGAATGCGGTCACCGCCATCGCGGGCCGCAATTGCGCGATGGCCCGCATGGCGCCCATCATGGCCGCGCCGCCGGCCATGTCGTATTTCATCTTTTCCATGCCGTCGCCGGGCTTGATGGAGATGCCCCCGCTATCGAAAGTGACGCCCTTGCCCACCAGACCCAGGTGCGCCTTGGACTCCGTCTCCGCCGGCCGGTACCGGATCACGATGAGCGCCGGAGGCTCCGCGCTTCCCTGCGCCACCCCCAGCAGCGCGCCCATGCCGAGCTTCTCCATTTGCTCGCGCTCCAGGACTTCGCATTCCAACCGGTATTCGGAGGCCATCTGGCGCGCGGCCTCGGCCACTTTCGAGGGCGTCAGCCGGTTGGCCGGCTCGTTCACCAGGGTCCGTGTGAAGTTCTGCGCTTCCGCCAGTATGCGCCCGCGAGCGACCGCTTCGTCGAGTTCCGCCCCGCCGCCGGCCGCCACCACCGTGAACGTCTCCACGGATTTTTTGTCGTCGTCGGTCTTATACCGGTCCGGTTCGAACTCGCCCAGAATCGCGCCCTCGACGGCCGCGGCGGCATACTCGCCACCGGCATGTTCCGGATCGAGCGCCAGGGCGATCGTCTTCACCGATTTCGACTTCAGATGCCGCACCGCCGCCCCGGCGACCTTGCGCAACTCGGCCGGATCGAACTTTTCCACCTTCCCCGCCCCGGCCAGCAGCACGCGCGTAGCCGCTACCCCCGGCGGGCGGTGCAACAGTGTCAATTCGAGGGACTTCCCTGCCACCTCGCCGGCGTCGGTCAGATCGCCCGCGCCGAAGCGCGCTTCCTTCCGGCCTTCGAATACCAGCACAATCAGTGCGCCGATCTCAATCTGCTCCAGTGGTTGCCGTTCAATCGTAATCCGCATCACTATCGATTGTAAACAAAAGGGGTCAGACGCATTTATTGCCGACCCGCAGACCAGCCTCTTCCGGCCTGGAACCAGCGGCGCGCAGGGAACTCCGGCTCGCCCATAGCCGCACTATGCTGTGAGATACGCTGCGACCGCCCATGCCCATCCCACCCGCGGGCCGGCCCGAGGACCGCGCCCGCGCTAATATCGACCGCTTGCTCACCGCCGCCGGCTGGCTCATCCAGAATCGCGACAGCATCAACATCGAAGCCGGCCGCGGCGTTGCCATCCGCGAATTCCCACTTGCCCCCGGACACGGCTTTGCCGACTATCTCCTCTACGTTGACGGCTACGCAGCCGGAATAATCGAGGCAAAGAAGGAGGGCGTTCCCCTCGTCGAAGTCGAAACCCAGGCCGGCAGATACGGCCAGGGACTCCCGCGGAACCTCCCCGCGCCCCGTCGCCCGCTCCCATTCTGTTACCAGTCCACCGGAGTCGAAACCCGCTTCACCAACCTCCTCGAACCCGACGCCCGCAGCCGCCCCGTCTTCGCCTTCCACCGCCCCGAAACCCTCGCCGTCTGGCTCGAATCCGATCTCAAATCGCCCGGCTCCACCCTGCGAGGCCGCCTGCGCATCATGCCCCCTTTGCCCCGCGAGGGCCTTTGGGACCACCAGCACCGCGTCATCGCCAACCTGGAACAGTCGCTCGCTCGCAATGACCCCCGCGCCCTGATCCACATGACCATGGGCAGCGGAAAGACCTTCACCGCCTGCAACTTCGCCTGGCGTCTGATCGCCCACGCCGGCGCCCGCCGCATTCTCTTCCTGGTGGACCGCCGCACTCTCGGCCGCCAGGCTCTCAACGAGTTCCAGCAGTTCTCCATTCCCGGCGACGGCCGCAAGTTCACCGAAATCTACAACGTCCAACTGCTCTCCTCGAACACCATCGATCCCGTCTGCCGCGTCGCCATCACCACCATCCAGCGCCTTTATTCCATCCTCAAAGGCGAACCCGACTACGATTCCGGTAATGAGGAAACCTCCGCCGCCTCCCTCGCCCAGCTCCGCAAAACCCCCGACCCCATCGAGTACAACCCCGCCGTCCCCATCGAGACCTTCGACTTCATCGTCACCGACGAGTGCCACCGCTCCATCTACAACCTCTGGCGTCAGGTCCTCGAGTATTTCGACTCCTTCCTCATCGGTCTGACCGCCACGCCCTCCAAAAACACCCTGGGCTTCTTCAACCAGAACGTCATGCCCCCCTACACCTACGCCGACGCCGTGGCCGATGGGGTCAACGTCGATTTCGATATCTACAAAATCGGCACCCGCATCTCCTCCGCCGGCTCCCGCGTGGAATCCGGCTATTGGATCGACAAGCGCGACCGCCTCACCCGTGCCCGCCGCGCCGAGCTCCTCGATACCGATTTCTCCTATAGCGCCGACGATCTCAATCGCGACGTCGTCGCCCCGGACCAGATCCGCACCGTCGTCCGCGAGTTCCGCGACCGGCTCTTCACGGACATTTTTCCCGGCCGCACCGAAGTTCCCAAGACGCTGATATTCGCCCGCGATGACAGCCACGCCGACGACATCGTCCAGATCGTCCGCGAGGAGTTCGGCAAGGGCAACGACTTCTGCCAGAAGATCACCTACCGCACCGGCAAAGTCCGCGTCCCCAGGCAGGTCAGCCGTGAAGACGGCACCGAAGAGACCGTCGTCGAGTGGGTGGATGCCGGCGACAAACCGGATGGCGTCCTGGCCTTCTTCCGCACCACCTACAACCCCCGCATCGTGGTCACCGTGGACATGATCGCCACCGGAACCGACGTGCGCCCGCTCGAAATTCTCTTCTTCATGCGCGACGTGCGCAGCTTGAATTACTTCGAGCAGATGAAGGGCCGCGGCGTGCGCGTCCTCTCCACCGACGAGCTCCGCGGCGTCACCCCCGACGCCGTAACTAAGGACCGCTTCGTGATCGTCGATGCCGTTGGCGTCACCGACCACCCGCAAATCGAATCCCGCCCCCTCGAACGCCAGCCCCACGTTCCCCTAGACAAGCTTCTGGAAGCCGTGGCCCTCGGCAGCACCGACACGGACCTCGTCTCCTCGCTCGCGTCCCGCCTTGCGCGCCTCGATCGCCGCATGAGCCAGCCTGAATCCGAGGCCGTCCGTGATGCCGCCCACGGCGTCGAGCTAGCCGCCATTGTGCACGGCTTGGTCGATGCTCTCGACCCCGACCATCACGAAGAACTCGCGCGCCAGGAGACCGGCCTTGCCGACCCGCCGCCCGAAGCCATCGCATCCGCCGCCCGCCGCGCCGTTGCCGACGCTGTGAGACCCATCCGCACCAACCCCGCCTTGCGCCAGACCATCGTCGCCGTCCAGAAATCCCACGAACAGGTGGTCGATATCGTCAGCAAGGACGAAGTGACCCAGTCCGGCTTTTCGCAGGACGCCAAAGACAAAGCAGCCGCGTTGACCAAAGAATTCGAGCAGTATCTCGTCGCGCACAAGGACGAAATCGAGGCCCTACAGATTCTATACAGCCGCCCCTACCGCTCCCGCCTGCGTTTCAAACAGGTGCGCGACCTTGCCGACGCCATTCACAAGCCCCATCCCGCATGGACCACCGAGGCGCTCTGGCGGGCCTACGAAACGCTCGACCGATCCCGCGTCCGCGCCTCCAGCGAGCGGGTCTTCACCAACATCGTGTCACTGGTCAGATTCGCCATTAGCAAGGAGGGGCAACTCGAACCCTTCCCCGAATCCGTCCGCTAGCGTTTCGAGAACTGGATCGCCGAACAGCAAGCCAGCGGCGCCAACTTCAGCGACGAGCAAATTCAGTGGTTGACCGCGATTGCCGAACACGTCGGCACAAGCATCGAAATCACGCCCGACGATTTGGAGAGCCTTCCCTTCTCGCAAAAAGGTGGTTTGGGCCGCGCGTATCAATTGTTCGGCGACCGGCTCCAACCGCTGTTGGATGAACTCAACGAGGTGCTGGTTCAGTGAAGGAACTGCCATCGGGCTGGGAGTGGACGACGCTGGGGCAAGTGGCCACACCGGGCCGTCCGAAGGTCTCGCCTGCGACCTTCCCCGAGTTGCCATTCATTGGCATGGAGCATGTCGAAGCGCAAACCATGCGCCTGCTTGGAACCGTTCCTGCGGGCGAACTGAAAAGCGCCGCGGTCCATTTTCAGGCTGGCGATGTCATGTATGGTCGCCTTCGTCCGTACCTCAACAAAGTCCTGCGTCCAGCGTTCGAAGGACTCTGCTCTTCGGAATTCATTGTCTTTCCACCATCGCTGGCAATGGACCAGCAATACCTCCAACACATCTTGAACTCCGCGCCGTTTGTCTCGTTTGCGTCCCACCTCAACGCAGGTGATCGCCCCCGCGTGGATTTCGAACAAATCGGCAGTTTCGAACTCGCCTTACCGCCGTCGGCCGAGCAGCGCCGCATCGTCGCCGAGATAGACCAGCAGCTTTCGAGGATCGACACCGCCCTTGGCCAACTCATGGCGGTCCGGCAGAAGACCGTCACCTTCGCGATTTCAGTCATTCGATCCGCCACGTCGGCAAAGCCACACTGGCGCATCGCGCGAACTGCCGAAATGTGCAGCTTCATAACCAAGGGCACCACACCCGCATCTCACCAACTTCTCACGCACGGCGATGTCCCGTTCCTCAAAGTGAACAACCTGACGTTCGGTGGTCCGCTCGACTTCAGTCGGAGCCGCACTTTCATCAGCAAACAGGTGCACGACAACGAACTCTCTCGCTCAAAAGTGCGCCCCGGCGATGTGCTCATGAACATAGTTGGGCCACCATTGGGTAAGGTTGCTATTGTTCCCGACACCTACCCCGAATTCAACATCAACCAAGCGATTGCGCGCTTTCGCCCGGTTCCCGGAGTCCACGCCCGTTACCTGGCCCTCCTGCTGCGAAATCCAGAAATCCTCGCCTGGGCTCTCAAGAGGGCAAAAACCACCGCTGGACAGGTGAACCTGACGCTGGAACTCTGCCGAGACCTGCCCCTTCCCATCGCGCCCGAAACAGAGCAGCAACAAATCGCAGTTGCCGTGGATCAGGCGCTCGCCCTATCGGACAACGCCCGCCTCGGGATAGATACTGCGCTCGCCCGCGCCGCCCGCCTCCGCCAAGCCATCCTCAAGAAAGCCTTCGAAGGCAAACTCGTCCCCCAAGACCCCAACGACGAACCCGCCTCCGCCCTCCTCGACCGCATCCGCGCCTCCCGCGCGCAACCCTCCGCGCACCGCGCCCCACGCAAACGCAAGGTCCACGCCTGATGTGCTCCCCAGCATCATACGTGACCGTTCACGTCATCCTCGACTCCTGACCGCTCACGTATAATGCAAACGTGGCCCTAAGCAAACAGATTCTCAAGCGCGAGAAAATGGACATCAAGACACTCGACACTTCCCAAAAGGCCCTACATCTGTGTTTGGACCGCATCAAGAAAGCCAAAGACGAAAATGAGCTCGGCCGCCTGACCGAACAGCTTCAGAGGATCGTGTTCCACCGGCAGTACCAGAATGCCGCCTGCGCGCAATCCTCGGCCCGCGCTCATGCGATACCCTAACAAGGGCAATAATAGGCTTGCCTCATCAGGAGGGATGTGCAATAATCGCGGGCGGGTGGCAGGAGATGCCTTGGCGTCCTCCCGCGGCGTGCAATGCCCCTGATCCTGGTCCCCGTACGGAGCAAGAACATGGCAAGAGCTAAAGCGGACGCCGACCTCTTTGAAGAGATAGCCAGCGAACAGCAGGACAACGAAGTTTCGCTTCGCGGCTATGATATCCTTAGCTACCCAGCAGACTTCACCCTCGAAGTCCTGGTGGGTAAATGGAAGAAGCAAGAAATCAGCATTCCTCCACTTCAGCGCAGGTTTATATGGAGCCAAGCGCGGGCCAGCAAGCTCATTGAATCCTTCCTAATGGGACTGCCGGTTCCCCCCGTCTTCTTCTACCAAGAGCGTGGCACTAACAAGCTTCTAGTTGTTGATGGTCAACAGCGGTTGCGCTCCATCGTCTACTTCTTCTCTGGAAAGTTCGGCGAGCGAGATAGCAAAGAGGGTGAAGTGGCCTTCAACCTCATTGGATTGGACGAAAAGAGTCCATACCTTGACACTACCTACCAGAAACTCAAAGATAACGATGAACAAGCATTCAATAAATTAAACAATTCAGTTCTCCGTTCGTTCGTCGTCAAGCAGATAGATCCACAGGATGATACCAGCATCTTTCAGATCTTTGAAAGATTGAACACTGGTGGAGTCATTTTGCAGGGGCAAGAGATCCGCAATTGCATTTACGATGGCCCGTTCAACGACTCAATAAACGCACTAAACAAATACGATGCGTGGCGGAAGTTGTTCGGGTCGGATGCGGAGGACAAGAGAAAACGAGACGTAGAGTTGATCTTGAGGTTTCTGGCGCTATTCTATACGCGGGATACCTATGAGAAGCCAATGAAGCACTTTCTGAACACCTTTATGAAGGTTAACAGGAGGGCTCCTGAGACAACACTCCATGAGTATGAGGAACTTTTCAAGGGGACCTGCGATGCGGTTATAGCGGCTCTGGGAGAAAGGCCGTTTCATATTCATACCGGGCTGAATGCTGCCGTGTACGACTCAACATTTATCGTATTTGCCAGCAAGCTTGCAAGGTTCAAGACATCCTATAGTAGAGTTAAGGGGTACGCTCAACTACGCACAAAATTCGATCAATTAACAACTAACCGAGCATATCTGAAACTTGTGAGCGCAGGTACAACCGATGAGGATATTATTCCTAAGCGCATTAAGAAGGCGGCTAAGGTTTTGTTTGGGTGACCTTTTGGTATCGGCCCATGACCTTTTCGATCCTTGAGTACGTTATACGACGCTGCGAGGAGCACTTGGATGCTGCGAACATGCGAAGTACAGAAATTGAAAATTACTTCGTTCAGTATTTGCTGGTTCGTATCTGTGCCGAATATGAGGCAAGGGTCACGACGTTAATACGTCGTCGGTGTTCACGAACTAGAGATCCTCACCTGAAATCATTCGCTCAGCAAACTGCTGAGTATATTTGTCAACGTTTCTCTATCACCGACATCGCTAAAATCTTGGGGAGATTCGGGACCGACTATAAGCAGTCTTTTCACGCCCAGGTAATGAGCGGAATAGCTCATGTCGCTTGGGACAATATCTATACTAACAGACAGGCCGTGGCGCATAAGACAGGAACGCAAATGAGTTTAGGTGATTTGAAACAGAACTACAAAGATAGCCTTCGGGTCCTCGACGCGCTTGTGTCCACTTTGAGCCTTAAGCCCCGAGAGGTGCGTGACCTCAACTGAAGGCAGGGTGGCTTCCCTCTAAGCCAAAGACGAAAATGAACTCCGCCGCCTGACCGAAGAGCTTCAAAGGATCGTGTTCCACCGACAGTATCGGAATGCCGAAAATTAGGAATCCCCACGCCGTAGTTCATGAAACATCTCGTTGACCGCTTTCGTGAAGGACGGATTTCGGCTTCGGACTACCCGCGCGAATGAACTGGCCGCAATGCTGATCGTCGCGGAAGAACGGGATTTGCTGGACCGGGAGAAGGTACGGTCTACCGGAACAGGTAGATGACCTTCACCAGTGACATCAGGTAGATCGACTTGCCCGGTTTTTCGGAGGTGATGAACTCGTCGGCATCGAGCAGGTACGCGGCGGCGATATGCAAGGAATCCATCGCGCCCACGCCCGATTTCGCCGATTCCTTGCCTGCGTAGCTCAGGATCGACTTCAGATCGTCACAAAAAGCCGCCCGTCGAAGGTATTTCTGGTAGAAGCGGTACTCGTCCAACTGCCGGTTGTAGAGGGCCTTCGGAGACACTTCATGGCGAACAAAAGGGCTGCTGAGAAAACCCGATTGGGGTCGTCCAGGATGTTGTTCGCAGGCGCCTCAATCGAGGGTGAACCCTTGTAGGCGGCGATCAGAACTCCACTGTCCAGAAAGGTGCGAATAGGGCGGGCCATCCACTAGCGCGTTCCCCGGCGCTCCGCCACTTCCCGCTCCAACTCTCGCCGGTTCAGTAGCTTGCCGCCAGAGGCGATGTACTTCTCGCGAAGCTTCCGGCGTTCGTTGCCCAGCGGTGTAACCGGAGGCGTCGGAGAGTGGCCGTTTTTCCGGTCGACGGGCGTGTTGATTTGCTTCGCCACACCCTTATCCTGAGCCGAAATCGCTTCCGATAGCAAGCTCGAACTCGCCGTCGAGCCGGGTATTGCGTCGATTTTGGGGGAACTCTGGGGGACCCCCGCTGGTGCCAGCCTGCTTCGGCGGCGGAATCGCACGTCTGGTCCCGCTTGACCCAGTACGCGGCGCATAGTATGTTTAACGTGTATGATTCGCTCGTTCCGATGCCCGGAAACCAAGGCAATCCACGAGGGATTTGGTAGCCGGAAGTTTCGCGGGATCGAAGAGCAGGCGCGCAAGCGGCTACGCTGGCTGGAGGCGGCACCCAACCTCGCAGATTTGGGGGCCATTCGGGGCAATCGGCTGGAGGCGCTGAAAAGGGACAGGTCCGGCCAGCACAGCATTCGGATCAATGACCGCTGGCGGATCTGCTTCACGTGGCGTGACGGCAATCCGCACGACGTCGAGATAGTGGATTACCACTGAGAGGAGGACCATGGCACAGCGTAGGAAACTGCCGCCCATCCACCCGGGCGAGTTGCTCCGGGATGAACTCGAAGAGATTGGCGTCAGCCTGAACGAACTGGGGCGCGCACTCCGGGTTCCGATGAACCGGATCAGCGCGATTGTCAACGGCAAGAGGGCCATCACCGTGGACACCGCGATTCGTCTGGCGCGGTATTTCGGCACATCGCCGCAGTATTGGCTGAATCTTCAAGTCGCCTACGACCTCGAGGTCGCCGTGCAAGAGATTCAGCCACGGATTGAAAAGGAAGTGCTGCCACGGACCGCCTAGAGCAACATCACGGAGCAGGCTGCGCGATTGCCCCCATCCCCTCAGACCGTAGCGGTAGGGATGCCCGCTGTGACGCCCTTCAACCAGCCGCATATGCGGTACCCTTGGGACATAGGGCAGTATGGCGACCCACAACAACCTGCATATCCCGGACGATCTGCTGAGTGCGGTGAACGAAGCGGCGGGCGCGGACGGGAAAACCACGGATGAAATCGCGGCCGATGCCCTTCGGCGATATCTGGCGCACCGGAAGCTGGAAGAACTCGGCAGGTATGGGCGTGAGCAGTCGCTCCGGCTTGGCTACACCGAGGCCGATGTCCCCCGCTTGATCGCTGAATCCCGGCGTGAGAATCGTGGCGCCTAGAGTCACCCTCGATACCAACATCTACGTGTCGGCATTTCAATTCGGCGGCATGCGGCTTCTGCACATGGCAGTCGACGGCGACATCGAGATTGCCGTATCGCCGCCGATCATTGATGAAGTAATACGGGTGTTGCGAGACAAGTTCCACTGGGATGGCTATCGGCTCCATGATGCCCGGCAGCAGATTCTGGGGTTTGCCCGGCTCGTCACGCCGGCACACACCCTGGACGTCGTGAAGGAGGACGAGCCGGACAACCGCATCCTCGAGTGCGCCGTGGAGGCCGGGTCCGATTTCATCATCTCCGCCGATAAGGACCTGCTGCGGCTGGGAAGTTACGCTGGCGCCTCGATCATGCCGGCGGCCGATTTCCTGCGGCGTCAGCCAGGACAACGGGAGCGGTGAAGCGGGCGCTACGGGCCGCTTCCGTCTTCCTCGATCGCATCCGCGCCGCCCGCTTCCAAACCCCCGCGCGCCGCTCCCCACACAAACGCGAGGTCCATGCCTGATGTCTCCCGTCACACGTGACCGTTCACGTAATTCTCAACTCCCGACCGCTCACGTATAATGCAAACGTGGCCCTAAGGAGGAACGTTCTTAAGCCGGAGGAAATGGACATCGGAACATTCGGCTCTTCCCAAGTGGCCCTACATCGCTGTTTGGACCGCATCAAGAAAACCACAGACGAAGATGAACTCCGCCACCTGACCGAAGAGCTTCAAAAGATTGTGTTCCGCCGGCAGTATCGGAATGCCGCCCGCGCCCATGCGATACCCTAAGAACAGGAGCAGGATCCTATGAGCCTCGACATCCCTCAGGAAACCGCAGCTCGCCTCGCGGCGAAAGCCCACGAGCAAGGCCTCTCCATTAACGCTCTTCTGGAGCGCCTCCTGAACGATGCCGGCGATCTGAAGATGACCACCGCCAACGGTGAGGTGCCAAAACTGCCTGTCCGCTATCTAGGCGTGCGCGGCAGCCTCCATCGCCGGGACATCTACGATGATGTCGATTGAGCCGGGCCTCCTTGATGCCAACATCTTGGTCTACGCTATGGACACCGGTGCTGCGCAGCACCGGGCATCGCTCGGTCTGCTGGAGGCTGCCAGCGACTCCGCGACGGTCCTGTATGTGAGCTCGCAGGTCCTCTGCGAGTTCTATTCCATCGTCACCAATCCGCGGCGGATCGCCGCCCCTTATTCCCCTTCCGAGGCCCTTGAGGCGATTTCGGCACTACTCGCACTCCCAGGCATACATGTTTTGCCCACGCCTGTGCAGGCTGTCTCCGGCTGGATGGCCTTGTTGCAGCGCCATCCCGTGACCGGCGCCGATGTGTTCGATTTGCAGCTTGTAGCAACTATGCAGGCCCACAACGTTCAACGAATCTACACCTTCAATACAGCGGATTTCGAAGTCTTCCCCGAACTGACGGTGATTGCCCCGCGAGAGGCCGCCTGATGTCTTCCCCCGCTTCCAATCTCGTCAACAAAGTCTGGAACTACTGCAACCTCCTCCGCGATGACGGGGTCTCCTACGGCGATTACGTCGAGCAGCTCACTTACCTTCTCTTCCTCAAGATGGACTACGAGCGCACCCGCCCGCCCTACCGGCACAAGTCCACCATCCCCGAAGACTACAACTGGGCCAGCCTCGTCGAAATGGACGGCCTGCCGCTCGAGAGACACTACCGCAACACCCTCGAAAACCTCGGCAAGGAACCCGGCATTCTCGGCATCATCTTCCGCAAGGCCCAGAACAAGATTCAGAACCCCGCCCACTTGCGCCGCCTCATCGTCGATCTCATCGATAAGGAACCCTGGAGCGCGCTCAGCGCCGACGTCAAGGGCGACATCTACGAAGGCCTGCTCGAAAAGAACGCGCAGGATACCAAGTCCGGCGCCGGCCAGTACTTCACGCCCCGCGTCCTGATCGACGCCATCGTCGCCGTTATGCGCCCCCAGCCGGGGACCACAATTATCGATCCCGCCGCGGGCACCGGCGGTTTTCTCCTCTCCGCCGCCGGCCATATCATCAAGGACCACAAGCTCGACCGCGACCAGGTGCGCCACCTCCAGACTCAAGCGCTCTATGCGGTCGAACTCGTCGCTTCTACCGCCCGCCTCTGCGCCATGAACCTGCTCCTGCACGGCCTCGGCAATGAAAAGAACATCGCCGCCGGCAAGGACAGCCTCGTCGCCAAGCCGTCGGTCAACTACGACATGGTGCTCACCAACCCGCCATTCGGCAAGAAGTCCAGCGTCACCATCATCAACCAGGATGGGGATGAGGTAAAGGAGCGCCAGGAGATTCTGCGCGACGACTTCTGGGCCACCACCGGCAACAAGCAGCTCAACTTCCTCCAGCACGTCCGCAGCCTGCTCAAGATCAACGGCCGCGCCGCCATCGTCTTGCCCGACAACGTGCTGTTCGAGGGTGGCGCCGGCGAAACCATTCGCAAGCGCCTCCTCCACGATTGCGACATACCCTGCTAATATTACAACGTTAAGTA
>PLMF01000172.1 GCA_003142355.1 Bryobacterales bacterium | reverse complement strand
CCCGCGCCGCGTATTCCCACTCTGCTTCCGTCGGCAGCCGCCCTCTGATCGCTACGCAATAAGCCTGCGCTTCTTTCCAGTCCACCTGCTCAACGGGAAGATTAGGGCCTTTGAAATGGCTCGGGTTCCGTCCTGTCACGCGCTGATAGGCCCCCTGGGTCACGGGCGTCTGCCCCAGCCAATAGCCCCTGGTGATGGTCACCTGGTGGGTCGGCTTTTCGTTGTCATTGCACTCGCTATCCCCTGGCGAACAACCCATCTGGAACGTGCCCGGCGGAATCCAGACGTACGTCAGCCCGTCCTTCGGGTTCACCGCCTTTGTGCCCGGTGCGACGGTGTTCGCCTCTTGCTCCAACCGGAATTTCTCTCGCCCGTCAGCGATCTGCCGCTGCCAACCCCCGATCTCGTCGTTTTCCGGGACAGCACCCAGCAAATCTCGAATCCTTCCCTCAGCCGCGTCCCATTGTCCGGCGGCAAGGGTCCGCTCCATTTCCGCCCGCATACCCGCGATCTTGAGGTCCCCGTGCTTCTGCCGGGCCGGCGAGACAAACTGCCCCTCGGGATACCGGCGAAGGTAATCCTCAAACGCCGTCGGGTCTTGGCTATCCTTGATGGACTCCCACAAAGCCTGCTCCGCCTGGCGCTTCCTTTCGGCGGGTCCTGTGGCGACTCGCACAGCGTCGAGAACGGTTTCCGGCATTCCCGCGGAACGCAGGCGGCTGATCATCTCTCCGGCGGGTTCGAAGTCAACGCCGCAACTGGCCACGAGCTGTCTGATCCGTATTGCCGGAACCGAGCCTTTCACCAGTTCCGTCAGTTGAGCCTCCGACAGCGGGCCAGGACCCGGGCATGGCACGGACTGTTGCGCTTCGGTCAACGCCGACAGCAGCAATAGCATCGTGATTGAAAGGAGTTTCGCACTCATAAGAACAAAGGGAAAGTCATTCCCCGACGCACCGGAGCCCGACAAAGTTGCTACGGAAGGCCGGTACGCGCACGTTCCGGCTCGATACGCGCACGACCCGCGGATCACTGACCCATGAACCGCCGCGCAGCACTATAAACTGGCCGCTCACGGCCCCTGACGGATCGCTCTGCGCTCCGGACGGGTAATTCCCGTACCGGTCCGCGACCCACTGCCACACGTTCCCCAGCATATCGTACAGCCCGAAGGCGTTTGCGAGCTTTTGCCTCACTTCGTGCGTCTTGCCTCCGCTGTTCCCCGAGTACCAGGCGATCTCTTCCAAATCGCCATAGCGCGCACTCGTGGAACCGGCCCGCGCCGCGTATTCCCACTCCGCTTCCGTCGGCAGCCGCCCTCCGATCACCGCGCAGTAAGCCTGCGCTTCGTCCCAATCCACCTGCTCAACGGGAAGATTAGCGCCTTTGAAATAGCTCGGGTTCTGCCCTGCCGCTCGCAGATAGGCCTGCTGGGTCACGGGCGTCTGTCCCAGCCAAAAGCCTTTTGTGATGGTCACCCGGTGTGCGGGCTTTTCGTCGTCGTCGCACTCGGCATCCCCCGGCGAGCACCCCATCTGGAACGTCCCCGGCGGAATCCAAACGTACGTCAGCCTATCCTTCGGGTTTACCTTTGTTCTGGCCGCTACGATAGTGGCCGGCGGCCCAATGGCAGCTCGCACTGCGTCGAGGACGGTTCGCGGCATTCCCGCGGAACGCAGGCGGCCGATGGCCCCTCCGTCTGGTTCGAAGTCGATGCCGCAACTGGCGACGAGTTGCCTCATCCTCATGGCGGGAACGGATTTCACCAGTTTGGTCAGTTGAGCCTCCGACAGCGGGCCAGACTGAGGGCACGGCACGGCCCTCTGCGCTTCGGTCAACGCCGGCAGCAACAGGAGCATTATCGTCAAAACGGGTCGTCTTGCACTCATAGGAACAATGGGAAGATCATTTCCCGACACACCGAAGGCCGACGCGGAAAAAACGACGGCCCGGCACGTCCCAGAGACGGCCCGACACGCGAGCGACGCTGGAACTGCTGCCCGACGCACCGCCGCGCAGCACTCTGTGCTCACCGTTCTCCGCCCCGGGCGGATCGTTCTGCGCGCCGGACCGGTAATTAGCATCCCAGTCCGCAACCCACTGCAACACGTTCCCCAGCACGTCGTACAGCCCGAAGGCATTCGCCAGCTTTTGCCCCACTTCGTGAGTCTTGCCTCCGCTGTTCCCCTGGTACCAGGCGATCTCGTCCAGATTGCCATAGCGCGCACCCGTGGAACCGGCCCGCGCCGCGTACTCCCACTCCGCTTCCGTCGGCAGCCGCCCTCCGATCGCTATGCAGTAAGTCTTCGCTTCGTTCCAGGTCACGTGCTCAACTGGAAGATTAGCGCCTTTGAAACTGCTGGGGTTCTCTCCGGTCACGCGCTGATAGGCCTGCTGGGTCACCGGCGTCTGCCCCATCCAGAAGCCCTTGGTGATGGTCACTTGGTGGGCGGGTTTCTCGTAGTCGGAGCACTCCGCATCCCCCGGTGAGCATCCCATCTGGAACGTCCCCGGCGGGATCCATACGTAAGTCAGCCCGTCTTTCGAGTTCACCTTTGTTGGCCCCGCTACGGTGGTGGCCGGCGGAGTCGCCGCCGTACCAGCCCCCTCATTCTCCGCCTGGCCTAGTCGCTTCACGTTCAGTTTAGCCGCTTCGTTGCCGAGCGCCGCAGCTTTGCTGTACCAGGCAAGCGCCTCGGCCATGTCTTTCGCTACTCCTCGCCCGTTCTCATACATCACGCCAAGGTTGGTCATGCCCTGCGGTTCGCCCTTATCGGCGGCCTTCCGATACCAAGCCACCGCTTGTGATTGGTCCTGTGCAACTCCTCGCCCGTTCTGATACATAAAGCCAAGGTTGGTCATGCCTGCGGGCTCGCCCTTATCCACGGCCTTCCGATACCAAGCCACCGCTTGCGTATCGTCCTTTGCCACCCCTCGCCCGTTCTGATACGCAAGGCCAAGGTTGGTCATTCCCTCGGAGCTGCCGTTCTCGGCGGCCTTGCGGTACCAAGCCACCGCTTGGGCATCATCCTGTCCCACCCCGTGTCCGGTCTCATACATCGCGCCAAGGAAAGTCATGCCATGGGGTTCGCCCTTCTCGGCCGCCTTGCGGTACCAAGCCACTGCTTGTGAATAGTCCTGTGCAACTCCTCGCCCGTTCTGATACATAAAGCCAAGGTTGGTCATGCCCGCGAGTTCGCCCTTATCGGCCGCCTTGCGATACCAAGCCACCGCTTGCGTATCGTCCTTTGCCACTCCTCGTCCGTTCTGATACATAAGGCCGAGGTGGGTCATTCCCGCAGGATCGGCCTTCTCGGCAGCCTTGCGGTACCAGGCTAGCGCTTGGGTATCGTCTCGTGCCACCCCTCGCCCGTTCTGATACATAAAGCCAAGGTTGTCCATCCCCGCTGGTTCGCCCGTCTCGGCGGCCTTGCGGTACCAAGCTGCCGCTTGCGTATCGTCTTGCGACACCCCTCGCCCGCTCTGATACATTCGGCCAAGGTTGGTCATCCCCGCAGGGTTTGCCTTCTCGGCGGCATTGCGGTACCAAGCCACCGCTTGCGTATAGTCCTGTGCCACCCCTCGCCCAAGGTAATACATGAATCCCAGCCGATTCATGGCGCCGGAGTTTCCGCTGTCAGCCAATTTCTGGTAAAGAGGCGCCGCGGTGGCGTAATCCTGCCGGGCATAAGCAGCATCGGCGCGTTTGAGGATCTCGTCCAAGTCCTGCGCTGACAGCTTCCGCGGGGCTGACACCATGCGCTCTGCATCCGCCGAGCGCCCGTCAGCGGCTTGGGATTCCCCGACACACCGAAGTCCGATACCGCCGTTACTGCTGCCCGGAACGCCCTTGAGCCGGAGCGACACGCGCACGTTCTCCGGATTATTGCTCCAAGAACCACCGCGCAGCGCTCTGAACTGGCCGCTCACGGCCCCGAATGGATCGCTCTGCGCGCCGGGAGGGTAGGGCCCATACCAGTCCGCCGTCCACTGCCAGACGTCGCCCAGTATATCGAACAGCCCGAAGGCGTTCGCCTGCTTCTGCCCCACTTCATGGGTCTTGCCTTCGCTGTTCCCCCAGTACCAGGCAATCTCATCCAGATTGCCATGGCGGGAGCCCGTGGAACCGGCCCGCGCCGCATATTCCCACTCCGCCTCCGTCGGCAGCCGCCCTCCGATCGCTGCACAGTAAGCCTTCGCTTCGTTCCAAACCACGTTCTCAACGGGAAGATTAGCGCCTTTGAAATAACTCGGCAGGTTGTATACTCTCACGCGCTGATAGGCCTGCTGGGTTACGGGCGTCTGGCCCAGCCAGAAGCCGCTGGTGATGGTGACCTGGTGTGCGGGCTTTTCGCCGTCGTCGCACTCAGCATCTCCAGGCGAACAGCCCATCGTGAACGTCCCGGGCGGAATCCAGACGTACGTCAGCCCGTCTTTCAGGTTCACCTTCTTTGTGCCCGGCGCCCGGGCGGTCGCCTCTCGCCCCTCAGCGATCTGCCGCCGCCAACCCCCGATCTCATCATTTTCCGTAACAACGCTCAGCAAATCCCGAATTTTTCCGTCAGCCGCGTCCCATTGCCCGGCGGCAAGGGCCCGCTCCATTTCGGCCCGCATACCGTCGACCTTTAGATCCCTGTACTTCTGACGTGCCGGCTCGGCAAACTGCCCCTCCGGATATCGGCGAAGGTAATCCTCAAACGCCGTCGGCTCCTGGCTCTCCTTCATGGACTCCCACAAAGCTTGTTCCGCCTGGCGCTTCCTTTCGGCGGGTCCGGTGGCAGCGCGCACCGCATCGAGAACGGTTTGCGGCATTCCCGCGGAACGCAGGCGGCCGATCACTTCTCCGGTGGGTTCGAAGGCGATGCCGCAACTGGCGACGAGTTGTCTCATCCGCAGGGTGGGAACTGCTTTCAACAAGTCGGTCAGTTGGGCCTCCGACAGTGGGCCAGAGCACCGCACCGGAGGCTGCGCTTCGGTCAATGTCGGGAGCAACAAAAGCATCGTGATCGAAACGAACCTTGCACTCACTTGCGTGGCACTCCTCTAATGCTGGCAACCGCTCTCTAATGTTCGCGGCTCGGAATCGGGGGCGCGAACGTTAGAGAGCGGTTGGCACAGTTGTTTCGTGACGTCTAAGAATCTCGGCTTCACTAACGGCCTCCCCCAAATACGCGATCCTCCGTCGCTTTGGCGTCCGTCGCCTGCTTCAATCCGTTCCGCGCGCGGGTGTTGCCCGGATCGCTTGCCAGCATACTTTGGAACAATGCGATGGCTGCCGGGTAGTCGCCCTGCCGTAACAGTTGCTCTGCCTGGGCCAACTCCCTCTGCTGCCCCTCCTCTCGTTTCGAATCCTTCTTCACAGGGAGATCCGCCTTTCGGCCCTCGGCCACCTGCGCTCGCCATGCCGCGGCGCGGGGATCTCGCGGCGCGAGTTGCTCGAACCTGTCGATGTCCGCTCCCGCCTGGGGCCACTGGCACGTCGCGATGGCCTTCGGGATTGCATCCTGCAAGCCCGCTAACTCCGACGCCATCCACGAGTATGGCGCTGACGACGCACCATTCGGAATTGCATCCTGCGAGCCCGCTAACGCCGACGGCTTTCGCTGTTCGATCTGCTTGCGCTGCGGCAAGAGCCAGAAGACAAGGATCAGGGCAACGAGGCCGGCAGCGGCGAGAACAACCGTCCGCCTGCCAAGGCGTCTGTAAAGGGATGCCAGACTCGATATCACGGCCACGCGTGCGGGCTGCGAAGAATTAAGGACCGGTTCCGAAACAAGAGGGCCAACCGTTCCCTCGCGGTCGCGGCTCGGATGTGAGTGAGGATCGTAGCCGCGACCGTAGCGGCTGCCGGCGTTAGAGGAAGGCGGCGCCGGGGGCGCGTTTTCAGCTTCCTCGACACCGGGTCCTCTCCCACCTTCCTCCGCGCCCGGCAAGTGGGTGGGCCGCCGATTGCTGCTGATCCACCACCGGAGATCCTTCGGGCCTTCCTCCGCGGCCGGTACGTGGGTGGGCTTCTCTTCGGGGCTTTCTTCGCCACGCTCGGTTTCCAGCAGCCGCAGTTGTTCCTCCGCCTGCCGCTGCCGCTCGATGGCTTGCTGGCGTTCCGCTTCCAGTTCCGTCGCGTACCGGCGGCGGGCCTCGCGCACCACGGCGCGGACCTTCTCAAGGATCTCGTCCCCTGGATATTGGCCGAGCGTGCCTTCCACCAGCCGCAATGCGTCCGTGTATCGCTTGGCATTCACATGCGCGCGCACGGCCTGGGTGACGCTGGAGATGGCCTCTTCGCGCCGGAGGCGCTCCCGGCGCTGCCGCTCCTCTTCGGCCTCCCGCTGTTGGATTTCGACTGCCAGTTGTTGCGCCAAGCCGGCCGCCTCCGTGCTCGAGGGGTCCAGCGCGGCGGCCTCAGCCGCAAGGCGATGCGCCGGGCGAAGGTTCCCGCGCCGCGCCGCTTCCCGAGCCTCCGCAAGCAAAGCCGCGAAGCGTCGTGCCGCTTCGCGCGACTGGCTGGCCACAAAAAGCCGCCCCTCCACATCGGCGCGCATCGAGGCGGCGTCGGCGGGAACCATACGCAACGCGTTCTGGAATGTCTCGATGGCCGCGTCGAAGGATTTCGCAGCCAGTTGTTGCTCGCCGGCGTCGATCAGGGCCTCCGCCTGACGCAGCAGTTCCCGGCGCTCGCGCCGTCTTTGCATCTCACGGCGCAGTTGCTGTCCCTTTTCGCAGGCCGGATCGAGTTCCAGCACCCGGTTCAGGGATGACTGCGCATGGTCGAGGTCCCCACTTTCAATCAGCCGGCCGGCCTCGGCGGCCAGGTCCATCGCCCGTTCCTTGCGCAGAGCGGCCTCGATCGGCGCCAGGTCGAACAGCAGTTCCTGCACGCTCTGGTATCGCCGTGAACGGTCCTTGGCGAGAGCGGTTCGCGCAATATGCTGCAAGCCCTCGGGGCAGCCGGGAACCACCTGGCACAGAGGGGCGGGGTCCACGGTCGCCAGCAGGTACATGATCCGGCTGACGGTGTCCGCGCGAAACGGTTGATGACCCGACAACAACTCATAACAGGTGACGCCGAAGGAAAAAATGTCGGTCAATGGATCGGCATCCACCCCTTGCAGTTGGTCGGGCGACATGTATTCGATGGTGCCGAGAATGAAGCCCGGCGTGGTGTGGCGGGTCCTGCTGGCGTCCAGAAAGCGCGCGATGCCGAAGTCCAGAATNNCGCCGCCGTCGTTGAGCAGCATCACGTTGGAAGGCTTCACGTCGCGGTGCACCACTCCCTGCTCGTGCGCGAAGCGCAATCCCTCGGCCACCTGCAAAAGAACGCTCACCTTCTCAAACAGCGATAGAGGAGGTCCGTCTCGAATCACCTCCTGGAGGCTCCTGCCTTCCAGAAGTTCCATGACCAGGAACGGTTGGCCGGCATGCTCGCCGTAGTCGTAGACCGTGATGATGTTCTTGTGGCGGAGATTGCCGGTGGTGCCGGCCTCGCTTCGGAAGCGGGCCAACAGGGCGGGATCGCTGAGCGCGGTGAGCAGTTTGACGGCGACGTTCCGGTGCATCACCGGGTCGTGGGCGCGATAGACGACGCCGAACCCGCCGCGTCCGATCTCGCCCAGGACCTCGTATCTGCCGACTCGATCCGTCACAGTGTATCGAGCAGTATTTTACATCACGGCGCGGGTTTTCACACTCGCCAATCTGATTTCCGTCGGAAGCTGTGAAAAGACAGGTTGGCAGGCGGCACCGCCTGCCCCACCAGTACAAGACAGTACGACCTACATGGCTTGCGCGATGATCTGGCGCAGCTCCTGCGGCGTCAGCACAATCGGGTTCCCCTTCATGCTGCTGGCTTGCGCGGCTTTCTCCACCAGGGTGGGGATATCGGCTTCGGTCACGCCATAGGTACGCAGCGGGGGAATCTCAAGCTTGCAGCAGATTTCCGCGGTCCAACGGACGCCATCCTCGGCGGTGGCTTGCGCGCGGCCGGTGAGCAGGCGCGCCACTTCGTCGTAGCGGCCGAGCGCAGGGCTGGCCGGGGCACGCGCGCGCAGGGCCTGAATGTTGACCGCTATCGCGTGCGGAAGCAGCGCCGCGCAGGCCGCGCCGTGCGGGGCGGGGAACATGCCGCCAACCGGCGCCGCGAACCCGTGCACCGCGCCCAAGCCGGCATTGGCCAGCGCCAGTCCGCCCAACAGGCTGGCCCAGGCCATGTCCGCGCGGGCTGCGCGGTCGCCGCCGTTTTCCCAGACGCGCGGCAGGGCGCCGGCGGCGCGACGGATGCCCTCGATGCAGAACAGATCGGTCATGGGATTGGCCCGCACCCCGACGTACGGCTCGATCAACTGCGTCAGGGCATCCAGGCCGGTGGAAGCAGTGACCGCGCGCGGCAGGCCGAGGGTCAATTCGGGGTCGACTACCGCCAGCCTGGGCAGCATTGAGCTTGCCCGCAAACTGGCCTTGACGCGGTGGTGGGGCGAAGCCAGCACGGCGTTGCGGGTGACTTCCGAACCCGTCCCCGCCGTCGTGGGGATGGCGATGAACGGCGCCGAAGCGTGCCCGAGCGGCTGGCCGCGGCCGATCACCTCCAGGTAGTCGAGCGGGTCGCCGGGATTGGCCAGCATGGCGGCCAGCGCCTTGCCGGCATCCATGGCGCTGCCGCCGCCGATGCCGATTACCAGATCGCAGCGCTCCGCGCGCGCGTGCTGGGCGCCGTCGCGGACCATCTCGATGGTCGGTTCGCCGGCCACCGGGAATGGCAGGCAGGCGACCCCGGCGGCTTCCAGGCCGGCCACGAGCGGCGACGCGAGTTCCGGCGATGCGCCCATCACCACCAGCGCGCGGCGGCCCATGGCGGCAGCGGCAGCGGGCACTTCGCGCACTTTGCCCTCGCCGAAGAGAATGCGCGCCGCGGTGGCGAACTCGAACGGCATGGCCATCACCAACCCTGGTCCGCGGGATAGATGTTGGCGTAGACCACGCGGCTGCGCGGCTCGGCCAGCATGTCCGCCACCTTTTCGGCCCAGGCTTGGTAATGCGCGGTGGCTTTGTGGTGCGTGGTGGCTTCCGAATTCCGATAGGCCTCCAGCAGCACGAACCGCGAGGGGTCGTCGGCCTGCTGGACCACGTCGAAGCGGGCGATGCCAGGCTCCTTCACGCTGTTGGCGGCGTTTTCAATGGTGGCCAGCTTGAAGGCCTCGATGTGTTCCGGTTTGACGTGCACCTGCACGTGAACGATCAGCATGGGATGGCTCCTTCCAACTATGATAGGGGACGATGATCCAAACCGTCACCGTCTACTGCGCCTCGAGCGAGAAGTCGCCGGCCTTGTATTTGGAAGCCGCGGAGCGTCTGGGGCACGTGCTGGCGAGCTCGGGGATCGCCATCGTATACGGCGGCGGGTCGCAGGGGTCCATGGGGCGGCTGGCGGCCGGCGCTCTGGGCGAGGGCGGCAAGGTGGTCGGCGTCCTGCCGCGCTTCATGGACGAACTCGAGTGGGGCCACCGCTCGCTCACCGAGCTGCGCGTGGTGGACAGCATGCACGAGCGCAAACAGTTGATGCTGGAACTGGCGGACGCGGTGGTGGCGCTGCCGGGCGGGTGCGGAACGCTGGAAGAGTTATTCGAAGCCATCACCTGGAAGCGCCTGGGCTTGTATCTCGGCCCCATCGTGCTGGTGAACGTCAACGGTTTCTTCGATTCCTGTGTCGAGCTGCTCTCGCGATCGGTGGAGGAGCGGTTCATGGACGAGAGGCATCGGGCGATGTGGTCGGTGGTGACGGAACCCGAAGCGGTGGTCGAGGCCATTCACGCTGCGCCCGCATGGAGCGCGGCGGCGCGCGACTTCGCGCAAGTGAAGTGACGTTAGGGCCAACCGCTCTCTTACGTTCGCGGCTCCGAAAGCACATCGGTCAGGTGACCGGGTAGTAGCCTTCGCGGGTCTGCACGACCGGCCCTTTTTGCTTGGTGGTGAGATGGATTCGGCGATATCCGCGGTCGGTGCCCTGCTGGTCGGATGTGTAACCGATGTTGTACTGGTTGCGCAGGTCCTCTTCGATGGCCTCGAAAACCTTGTTGATGGGCCACTTGTGGGAGACCTCGAAAAACCGGCCGCCGGTTTCCCTCGAAATCTGTTCCAGAATCTTCTTCCCGTCGGGACGATTCATCTGCGGATATCCGCCTCTGCCTCCGCCCATGCCTCCCCTGCGCCCCATGCGAGGCCCGCCGAAGCCGCCCATGTTGTTTCCATAGCCGTTGGGATCTTCGAATAGGATCGAGTAGACCAGGGTATCGGCCCGCTGCGCCGCTTCGACGGCGCTGCCCAGCGTCTCCTTGCTGCCGGTATCGACGCCATCGGAGAGAAGGATGAGAGCCTTTCGGCCTTTCTGCTTCCTCATGAGCTCGTCGCCCGCCAGAAAGACAGCGTCGTAAAGGTCAGTGCCTCCGCCGCCGCGCCCGCGCCCACCGCGTTGCTGCCCGCCGCCGGGATAACCGCCGCCGGGATACCCTCCGCCCCGCGGCTGGCGCTGCAACTGCGGGGTGTCCAGTTGGTTCAGAGCCTTTTCCAGCTTCTCGCGCGAGTTGGTGAGGTCTTCGAGCAGCTCCACCTCGAAGTCGAAATGGATGACGAACGCCTGGTCCTTGTCGGGCCGCATCACCTGCTCGAAAAAGCGGATGCTGGCGCGGCGCTCGTCGGGAATCTCGCGCCGCTCGCTGCCGCTGGTATCGACCAGCAGCCCCAGCGTAAGGGGAAGGTCGGTCTCCCGAGAGAAGTAACTGATGGATTGCGGGCGGCCGTCCTCGTCCAGGAGGAAATCCTCCTGGGTGAGGTCGCGGAGAATTTGACCCTGCTTGTCGCGGACGGTGGCGAGCAGGTTGACCACCTTGACGTCGGCGGAAAAGGTGGTGTTGGCTTGCTGGCCGCGCAGCAGACGCACTGCCGGCAATAGGGCGAAACCCGACAGCAGGCTCCGCCGCGAGAGCTTGGCTTCAAATCGCATTTTGTTAGTGAGATGCATGACGAAGGTCATTGGTTACCTGTTCCCCGTCTCACCCGTCGTTGCGCGCGACCGATACGAACTGTACGTTGACTCCGCGGCTATCGAATTTGAACCGGCCCCGTTCCTCTCCGTTGGTCACATCCACCAGCGCAACTTCATTCCGGTCACCCAGGCAAAACACATACAGATCCGGATCGGCCTGCTCCACGTCGTGCAACCAGCGGCTGTCGGCCGACCATCGCTCGCGGACGCCGCCGCCCGGCTCAAGCTGCATCAGACGGCCGCTGCAGCTATCCGAAAAATAGACGTCGCGGCCATTCTGCGCAAGGCGCACGCCATGACAGCCCACGTAGCCGCGGGTCAGCAGCGAATACCGCCCGTTTTCATCCACGTGGCCGATATCTCCCTGGGCCAGGGTCGACACATAACAGCCCCCCTTCCCATCCGGATAGGCGCAGTTGAGATGGCACAGTTGGATGTCGTTGTGAATGTAGTGGATGTTTGCCGCCATCGCGGGCGTCAGTTCGTAGTTCACCCCGTAGATATCGGACGGCAGCCGCCAGCGCCGGATTACCTTCCGGCTTCGGAGATCCACCCACAGGACAGCGTCGCAGCCGGAACTCGAAACGATCCAGATGTCGTCGTGTACCGGGAATGCCGTGTGCAGCCCGCTGAACCAGTTGTCATCGATGCGCCAGGGACTGCCGGGGCGCAAGTCCACGTTCTCCAGCGGCGCACCGGCCGCGGGAAGCACGGCCAGGAAACTCTCGAAACACAGCACCAGCCGCGCGCCCGCCAGAGTGGCGTGTTGGATCTTGAAATGACTGTCGATCAATCGCCGCGCCACGATGTGCGCTCCGTCGCCGTCGACGGCCAATTCCAAGATGCTCAGCCCGCCGCTGTACAGATGCATGGGCGGGGGAGGCAACTCTTCAAACGGCGGCAGGTCCAACAGACGCTTCGGGTCCGCGTAGCGGCGAATCAGGTCCTCGCGGGAACACCTCGTCCAGTCCCAGTCCCGGCTGGTATGCGTCAGCACGACCTGGAACTTCCGTATCGTGCCACAGCGGCTTCCACCGCGGGTTGCGTGCGGCGGTCCAACGCTGGGGATGGGGCGCGCTTCGGCCTCGACCAGATCGGGGATGCGGCTCGCGACCGTCGGGAACGTCCGGATCGACCGCACCGTCGCGTGGGAGCGCCGGTTGCCTTCCGCGGTGTTGCGCACCACCAGCCAGCCGCATTCGTGGCTGTCGGGGCACCCCAGCGGCAACTCCAGGACCGTGGGACCGTCTTCCGGGGTGCAGTCTATCTCGGCATCCACGTAGGTCCGGAGGTCGCGGGCGACACAGCCGATGCCGATTCGCCCACCGTGAACCTCCACTTCTACACGAACCAGCAGGACCTTTCCCGCCGCGCCGGAACCCTCGGGCCGGCGGAATGGAAAGGTCGCCGCGTAGGCCCACTGGTCAGGCGGCGTCGTGATGTCGATCGGCCCGGATCCGGACACCACGCTCTGATTATGTCGCTCTACATCCGACAGCGTGAATGCGCCGGGGACGATTTCCTGCTGGGGGATCAGCCCGCCAGCCAGACCTTTGTCTCTGGTCATTTCAGCCCGATTAGAAAGCTCGCCGCGGCCGCTCGTGCCTCGAATCCATTTATTATTATTCTAACTCACTATTCTAACTTAGGCATACTTCAGGTCCCGCCGCGGGAACTGTTCACGCGACCTCACACTGTCTTCGCATTTCAACCGTTCGCGGCCGTCCGCGCGCTGGAAAGGAAGGAATTCCGAAATGGTGTTCCACCTGCACGCGGACTGGCGGCAGGTGAGCGCGATGTATGCAACTCCTCAACGTTCGGCGCTTTTTTCCGGGCTTCTGCACGCCGCCGCGATCGTGACGGCGCTGACCATAGGCGGCGTGAAGAACCCATCCGTAATCTGGAAGCCGGTCGCCCTGGTGGGGCGGGACATCGGCCGGTACCTGGCGTCGATTCCGCGCGCAGAAGTGGGCGGTGGCGGCGGGGGAACGCGGTCCGAAAACTCAGCCAGTCTGGGCCGCCTGCCGCGAGCGGCCCGCCGCCAGTTCACGCCGCCGGTGGTCGAATACGTGAACCTGAACCCGCAATTACCGATGGAGCCCACGCTGGCGATCAGCTCGGAAATCGTGCTTCCCACCATCGACCTCGCACGGTTCGGGGATCCCAACGGAGTATCCGGGCCGCCTTCGGGAGGCCGCGGATCGGGCGGCGGCATCGGCGATGGCATAGGCACGGGCGTGGGTGACAGCCAGGGTCCCGGCTACGGTCCGGGGCCCGGCGGCGGCGGAGTCACCGGCGGCGGTGGCGGCTTTGTGGGTAGCGTCACCGAGCCGGTCCTGCTCTGGAAGATCGAACCCGAGTACACCGACGAGGCGCGCCGCGCCAAGATCCAGGGCACGGTGGTTTTGCACATCGAAGTGGACACGCGCGGCCAGGCGCAAAACATCACCGTGAGGCAAAGCCTGGGGCTGGGTCTGGACGAGCGCGCCATCGAGGCCGTGCGCCGCTGGCGGTTCCGTCCGGGCTATCGCAACGGCAAGCCCTGGGTCACGGCCGCGATGGTGCAGGTGAATTTCCGGCTGCTGTGAGGCGGGTGTTTACCTCGTGCGATTCTCCACCTTCTTAAACCCCGCGGGCACCGCGAACGTCGAATCGTCCACGGGATCGGAGGAGAAGCCGCTCATTTCGGTGGTCGCCTCCATCAGCGAGCCGGGATTGCCGGTACCCTGCTGCTGCTGTTGAGACGGCTGCCCGGTAGAGGCCTGGTCGTCCTGCTGCTGCTTCTTCCTGCCAAGCCCGAATCTTCCGCCTAAGGCGCCTCCCAGCGCTCCGCCCAGCGATGGCCGCGCGGCCGGCGGTTGTTGCTGCTGTTGCTGCTGGCCGCCGCCTTGTTGGGCCGATGTGTCACCGGAGCCCGGCTGGCCCGCCCCGCCCATGCTGATGGTTTGCAGCACCGGGATGCCATCCAGCTTGCCGATTTCCTTGTACAACTCGCCCATGTTCTTGGACGCTTCGGGCGACGACATGAACATCCCGCCGCCGGGGTTGAACGCCAGCTTCTCGCCCATGCGGGTGTAGAAGGCGCGCACTTCCTGGTAACCGGCAACGGAGGGCGCCAGCCAAATGTCGCTCGAAATCACCATGGACCCCTGCTGCCCGCTCTTCTGGTCGGTGGCCTGCATTTCCATCCGCAGCACCAGTTCCTTGGTTTGATAGCCGGCGATTTCCTTGGTGTTGCCGGTATCCTTGGCGGATACCTTGAATTCCATTTTGCCGCCCTGGTCCTGCGATTTCTGCATCTTCTGCGACATCTGCTCCATCATCTGCCGGAATTCCTCGAACGTCATCACGGTATAGGTTTTCCTCTGCGTGTCGATGGTGGTGACCGTCTGGGCCGCCAGATCGATCACCGTCGCCTGCTGCTGGGAACGATGCAACATCTTGTCGCCCTTCACGGCCACAGTGCTCTGGACCGGCTCGCGCGCCTGCTTGGAAAAGACGCCAACGACCTTCATCATGCTCAACATCGCGCCACCCGTGATGGTGGTGGTCTCGCGATAGGTGAAATCGGCGGGCAACTGGAGCGCCGCCACTGCCAGAATCCCCGCCATGGTTGCGATTCTTCGGAACATGATACCCTCCTCCTTGGAATTCCCATTTTAGACGGAAAAGGGGTCAGACGCATTTTGCCGAACCCACAAAATGCGTCTGACCCCTTTTTCGGTATAGTAAGGGCAGATGGTGTTCAGCCGCCCGCGCGAGCGGGTTGACGAAGCTTCGAACCACTCCGGTTTGGCCGTNNTCAACTGGTGGACAACAATCTTGAGATCGAAGGGGAAGCCGAGAACGTTACCCGCGCGGAGAGCATTCTGGAAGACTACGCCGCGCTGCGGGGAAGGGGGTGCAGGGCGAGGGGGCCGGCGTTTGAGGCCCCCTTGCCCTGCTCAGCACTGCAGAAACTTTTCGGGGCGTCAGCATACGAACCTCGGCGGGAGCGGTGATTCCAGCTTGCATCTGCAGAGCAGCTCAGCCTTGGCGCGCATCGTGCGGCGGGCGGCTTCGGTGTCGCTGAGTGCGTAAGCGAATCGGTCGGGGGAGAACATGATATCGTGATTAAGGTCCGAATATTGTGCTTTCTCTGAGAAGCGTGTTTTTCTGGGCAGCCATCGCCATGTCGATTGCCCGGCTTCAAGCGCAGCCCGTCATTGCTGCTATCATCAACGGTGCCTCGTCCGGCGCAACTTTGTCGCCGGGATGCTGGGCGTCGATTTATGGCACGAAGCTGGCGGCGGCGGTTTCGTTTGCTTCGAGCGTGCCGCTCCCCAAGAAGCTCGGCGAAACATCGGTGTCGGTGGCCGGCGTGGCCGCGCCTGTGAAGTACGTTTCGGCGAACCAGGTCAACTTTCTGGTTCCTTTTGAGATCGCCATCCCTCAGAACAGCGTAGTGCCGGTGACGGTTACCACGGCTGAAGGCGCCAGCGCCGCGTTCAATCTGCGGCTGGTCCTGGATGCTCCGGCGATCTTTACCAAAGATGGATCCGGCTCGGGGCCGGCCCTGGTGTTCAACGGCGCGTTTCAACCGGTGGATACGCTGGACGGGTCCACAATCATACTCTATGCCACGGGTCTCGGCCCGGTGAGCCCGGCTGTGCCGTCCGAGAATGGCGGCGCCTCAGCCGAGCCGCTCAACCGCACGGTGGATCCATTTGAAGTATACGTTGGCGACGCCAAGGCTGCCGTGCCGTTCGCCGGGCTCGCGCCGGGCTTTCCCGGCGTGTACCAACTGAACGTAGTTCCCCCTTCTCCGATGTCCGGCCGCCTGTATATCCGCTCCGGCGCCTGGCAGAGCAATGTGACCGATGTGGGCATCGCAGCGGGTTCCAACGTGGCCAACGTGACCGGCACGATTGCCGAGCTGTATCCACCCACCGAGCTCAATCAGCCGCCCGCGTTTGCGACGTCATTATCTCCGTCCATCGGCGCCTCCGTCTTGCCGGTGGCCGGCGGGTTCTCGGCGGCCTTCGATATCAAGCCCGATGCGAAACCCTTCAGCTTGGTAGCCGCCGGCGAGGCGGTGCAGGCCCTCATCATGTTCGACCCCCCTAAAGGTACCTACCAGGCGACCATTGTCGTGCCGACGCCGCAGGCCAGGGCCGGCGATTTCAGTAGCGCGGAATTCAAGCCGGTGTGGAATTTGTCGAGCTGCCTGAACGCGGTCTGTTCTCCGTTCCCGGGCAACATGATTCCGGGCAAGCTAATAGACCCCGTGTGGGCCCTCGCGTCGCAGGTGCTACCGCTGCCCAACGTCGCCAGTCCTCCTGCTTCAACGGGGTTTGCGATCACTTCCGGCAGTGCTCCCGCCGGCTCGCGATTTGTCATCGATAGAACCAGCCACTCTTACTTGAGCACCTTCGGCGGCTTCCTGCAGATCTCTCCGGGGGCGCCCAAGACGCGCACCACCACCTTCCAGCTCTATGTGGATGGCAAACTGGTAGCCTCCCAGGACGCGGCTTACAGCGTGCCCTAGTGGATAGGCAAGGCGGATAAGCAAGGCGGAGCCACCACCGCCCTTGACTCTCCGGTATAATGAAACCAGATGGTTTTCAGCCGCTCGCGCAAGCGGGTTGACGAAGCTTCGAACCACTCCGGTTTGGCCGTCCTATTCTGTCGTCGTTTTTCCCGGCTTGGAGGTACTCAGCACCCACTCAATGAAAGCTAGCGTGCGTATCAGCCGAGGCGTCGAGAGCCTCTTTGGCACCCGCGATGAGAACATCCGGTTGTTTGAATCGGGATTTAGCGTCCACACGCAACTGGTGGACAGCAATCTGGAGATCGAAGGCGAAGCCGAGAACGTAACCCGGGCGGAAAGCATCCTGGAAGACTACACGGCGCTGGTCAGGGAAGGCCACGTTTTCAATAACGGCGACCTGAACAGCTACCTGCGCGTGGTCACGCTCGATCCGGAAGTGTCTTTCCGCGCGCTGGTCGAGAGCGGCCGGCAGCGCAACTTCGGCAAGAAGGCGCTGGCGCCGAAATCGGTCAACCAGCGCCGCTACCTGGAGGCCATCGAGCGCAACGACATGGTCTTCGGCATCGGTCCGGCGGGCACCGGCAAGACCTATCTGGCCGTGGCCATGGCCATCTCGGCCTTGATGAGCAAGCGCGTGGCGCGCATCATTCTGACCCGGCCGGCGGTCGAAGCCGGCGAGCGGCTGGGCTTCCTGCCGGGCACTTTGCAGGAAAAAGTGGACCCCTATCTGCGCCCGCTCTACGACGCGCTGTATGACATGCTGGATAGCGATCGCGTGGAGAAACTGCTGGAGCGCAACGTCATCGAAGTGGCCCCCATCGCCTTCATGCGCGGCCGCACGCTCAACGACAGTTTCATCATTCTGGACGAAGCGCAGAACAGCACCGCCGAGCAGATGAAGATGGTGCTGACGCGCCAGGGCTTCAATTCCAAGATGGTGGTGAATGGGGACGTGACGCAGATCGACCTGCCCACCGGCCGCCGCAGCGGGTTGCTCGAGGCGGTGGACGTGGTCAAGGGCATAGAAGGCATCAGCTTCGTGCAGTTCGACGAGCGCGACGTGGTGCGTCACAGCCTGGTGCAGCGCATCGTCAAAGCCTACGAGCGTTACAACGAGACCGTTGGCGCGGGCCGCCAGCTTACCCTGAGGCTGGCCGAGCCGGACGCCGCCGCCCCCGAGATCGCTCCGGGAGTCTGAGCGCGCCATGTCTGCACCCCAAAGCAGCACCGTTACGTTCCGGCGCGTTCCGGCGGATCTTAGCCGCCGGGCGATCGAGCGATTCGCCCGCCGCCTTCAGGTGGAAGTGGCGCAGGGCCGCCCCTTCGACTGCCTGATCACCGGCGATGCCGAATTGCGCCGCCTGAATTGCAAATTCCTGGGCAAGGATTACGCCACGGACGTGCTGTCATTCCCGGTTGCGGGCCCCCGACTGGGCGACATCGCGATCTCTTTTCTCCGCGCCCGCGCCCAGGCCCGCGCTTTCGGCCACAACACGGGGCAGGAGGTCCAGATCCTCATGTTGCACGGCCTGCTGCACCTGCTGGGCATGGATCATGCGACCGACGGCGGCCGGATGGCGCGCGCTGAAAAGCGCTGGCGAGGGCGCCTGGGCCTGCCCACTGGTCTCATCGAACGGGTGCGGCCATGACGCTGGCGGTCGCGCTGGCCACCCTCATCGCGGTTCCGTTGCTCGGTCTGGTCACCTTCGTGCAACTGCTGTACCTGGAGAGCCTGAGGCTGCGCACGCGCGATCTCCGCTCGCTCGAGTTCTTCAAGGAGACGCTGGAAGACAAGCTGGGGCTGAAGACGGAAGATGGCGCCGGCGCATTCTCGCTCATCAAGCACACGCTGCTGGTGCTGCTCGGCATATTCTACTTCGCCTGGTTCGCCGATGGCGAGCCGTGGCACGCGGCTGTCTTCTGGCAGGCCGCCCTGGCCGTGTGGCTGACCATGATCACGGTGGCTTACGCGCTACCCCAGTTTCTGTATCGCCGCACCACCGGCCAGTGGCTCCTCCCGCTGGTGCGGCCTTTGCGCGCTCTGGCGTGGATCGCCCGCCCGTGCGTGGCTGTGCTCGGGTTCTTCCAGTCGCTGGTGGATCTGACGGATGACGCCGCCGCCGCGGAAGAGCCGCCCACCTCCGCCGAAAACATCGAGGCGCTGATCTCGGCCGGCGCCGAAGAGGGTCTCATTGAAGAGGAGGACCGGGAACTGATGCAGTCGGTGGTCGAGTTCGGCGACAAGGTGGTGCGGGAAGTGATGACGCCGCGGCCGAACATCGTCGCCATTTCCGCCGATGCCACGCTCGGACAACTGCGGCAGCTCGTCATCAACGAGCAGTTCTCGCGCATTCCGGTGTACGAGCGGAACATCGATCATATCGCCGGCTTCGTCCACGTGCGCGACATGTTCGAGATCGAAGAAGAAGAGCGCGAGCACCGCACCGTGCGCGAGCTGGTCCGCAACCTCATCTTCGTGCCCGAAACCAAGCCCGTCAGCGACCTCATGCGCCAGATGCAGCAGGAAAACACCCACATGGTGATCGTGGTGGACGAGTACGGAAACACCGCCGGCCTGGCCACCATGGAGGACCTGCTGGAGGTGATCATCGGCGAGATCCGCGACGAGCACGAGCCCGATAGCGACGTCGCCAAAGACGGCCGCGGCGGGTACGTCGTCTCCGGAAGTTTCGACCTGGACCGCGTGGGCGATCTCTTCCCATCGTTCCACCGCGAGGAGGACATCGAATCCACCACCGTGGGAGGGATGGTTAGCGAGTGGCTGGGACGGGTGCCCAAGGCCGGGGAGGTGGTGGATCGAAATGGCATCCGCGTCGAGGTGCTGGCCAGCGACGATCTGCGCGTCGACCAGGTTCGCATTGGCAAGTCTCAAGAGGTGGCGCATGAATGATGGCTTCAGGTCCGGTTTTGTTTCGCTCGTGGGACGGCCCAACACGGGAAAATCCACGCTGCTCAACGCCCTGGTCGGGCAGAAAGTCGCCATCGTCGCGGACAAGCCGCAGACCACCCGCACTTCCATACAGGGCGTGGTCACGCGGCCCGAGGCGCAGATCGTCTTCGTCGACACGCCCGGCATCCATAAGGCCGATTCCCCGCTCAACAAGCGCATGATGGACACGGTTCGCGCCGCCCTGGAGGAGCGCGACCTGCTGCTCCTGGTGGTGGACGCCACGCGGCCGCCCGGCGAAGAGGACCGGCGCGCGGTAGACCTGGTGCGGAAGAGCGGGACGCCCGTGGTGCTGGTGCTCAACAAGATCGACCTGCTGAAGGAGAAGGCCCGCCTGCTGCCGCTGATCTCGCAGTACAAGGAGATTCACGAATTCGCCGATTACATTCCCGTTTCCGCGGTGAAGGGCGACGGCCTCGAGGATCTGCGCCAGGCGATTCTGGCGCGCCTGCCCGAGGGGCCGGCCTACTTCCCCGAGGATTACGTGACCGACCAGCCCGAGCGGTACCTGGCCGCCGAGTTGATCCGCGAAAAAGTGCTGCACGCCACCCGAAAGGAAGTGCCGCACGCGGTGGCCGTGATGGTGGACAAGTGGGAAGAGACGCCCTCCATCACGCGGATCTACGCCACCATCCGGGTGGAGCGCGATGGCCAGAAGGCCATTGTCATCGGAACCGGGGGCGCCATGCTCAAGAAGATCGGCACGCTGGCGCGCCAGGAGATGGAGCGGTTGTTGGGAGTGAGAATCTATCTCGACCTGCATGTGCGGGTGGAGCCGGGGTGGCGTGAAAAGCCCGCCTTCCTGAACGCGCTGGACTGGCGTACAATGACCGGTAAAGATGATTTCTAAAATTTGCGGTGCTCTCGTGGTTCTGCTCCTGCTGGCCGGCGTCTGTCTGGCCGCGGAAAAACCCATTACCGACGACGCCGTCTACAACCAGGTCCGCATCAAGCTGGCCGATGACCCGGTGGTCAAGGGCGGCGGGCTGCAAGTGGACGTGAAGCAGGGCGTGGTCACGCTGAGCGGCACGGTGGAGCTGGAGGTTCAGAAGGAAAAAGCCGCCAAGGTCGCGAAGAAGGTGAAGGGCGTCAAAGAGGTCATCAACCACATCGAGCTCAAGAACAAAAGCGCGGGTAAATGAACCGCTCCGCCCGGACCTGTTTCGCCGTCGCACTCTTCTCTCTCCTCGTTTCCGCGCAGGATTTCTCCGATATCACGTTCAGCAAGCTGGCGGAGGGCTACCGCTTCACGGAAGGCCCCGCCTGGTCCAAGGATGGCTACCTGATCTTCAGCGATACCCCCAGCGACCGCCTTCTGAAATGGGCTCCCGGCCATGCCATCGAGGTCTTTCGCGCGGACGCCCATGGCCCGAGCGGCAACGCTTTCGACGCCGACGGCCGTCTCTACACCTGCGAGACGCGCTTGCGCCGCGTGACCCGCACGGATAAGAAGGGCAAGATCGAAGTGCTGGCGGAGCAATGGGAAGGCAAGCGGCTCAATGCGCCCAGCGATATCGTCGTCAGCAGAGCCGGACACGTCTATTTCACCGATCCCGCATTCGGAGAACAGTCGGATCACCGCGAGTTGGATTTCTACGGCGTCTATCACCTTCCGCCGAAGGGCCCCATGAAGCTGGTGGCCAGGCCCGCCGGGCGTCCCCACGGCATCGCGCTGTCGCCCAACGGCCGCATTTTGTACGTCTCCAATGCGGACGAGCACAACATCCGCGCCTACGACGTGGATCGCAACGGCGACGCCTCGAACGAGCGCGTGCTGGTTTCCCGAATCGACGGCGTGCCGGGCGGCATCCGCGTGGACGAGAAAGGCAACCTGTACGTGGCCGCCAAGGGGATCGCCGTCTACAGCGCGGAGGGCCATCTGGTGCACGTCATGGAGATGAAGGAGTTGCCCTCCAATTGCGCGTTTGGGGAGGCGGATGACAAATCGCTCTTCATCACCGCGCGCGGCTTGGTCTACCGGGTACGGCTGGACGTGAAGGGGGCGATGGGGTATTGAGGCCTTAAGCCTCAACCTTCGAGGTACACGCCACCTTTTTCGAGCGCCCTGCGCAGGACGCCGTAGGGCAGATCGCGCGTGCCGCAACCGCGGGCGGCGCAGAGGGCCGCGGCCGTACCGGCGCCCTGTCCCTGTCCCATGCTGCACACCGTGTTGCGGGTAGACATGTGGGCGTCATGGTCGGATGTGATGAGCATGCCAGCGGCGAGGAGGTTCTCGACGCCAGAGACGCGCAGCGCCTTGTAGGGGACGCCGTAAGTTCCGCCGTTGCGGATCTGCAAGCGCGGCGCCGAGTCGTGAAAGCCGTAGGCCATCACGTCGTCGTCGAAGTGGCGGGCTTCGAGCACGTCGGAACGTGTGAGGTCGTAGTCGCAGGCGATCACGCGTGCGCGCCGGATGTTGAGCGACGGGCTGGTCCGCGCGATGAATGCCTTCTCGCAACCGGGCAGGTACTTGCGGAACAGCTCAAGTGTCTGCTGTTGCCGGCGGCGCAATTCCAGTTCGGCCTTGGCGACCGCGTCGCGATTGGTGGGACTCACGGGCAGCTTCACGTTGATCTTGATGAACATGAAGTAGTTGTCGCGGACCGTGGTGGTCAAAAAAGTCGCGCCCAGTTTTGCCGCACCCTGGCTGAATTCCGGCGGGAGGTGGGCGCCCATGCCGCCGAAGCGCACGATCTGTCCCTCCTTGCCGTCGCGCAACCCCTCGCAGTAATCGTTGAGAGCGTCGCGCGACTTCAGCCACTGGCACAACTTCTCGATATCCACGTTCCCCACGCCCATGCTGTTGACCACGGTGTAGTCGTTTGGTTCGGAGAACTTCGCTCCGGCGTGCGCGGAGAGGTCGCCATAGCCGGTGCAATCGACGAACGCCCTGGCCCACACAACCTCGCGGCCCGAGCGGCTTTCGGTGATCGCGCCCTCGATGCGCCCGCCCTTGCGCACGGCTCCGCACAGCAGCGTATTGACCGCGACAAAGACGCCCGCTTCGTCGAGTAACTCGAAGGCGGCGAGTTTGTACATTTCCGTGTCGATCGCGGTGCAGACGGAATCGTAGCCGGTGTTGCGCAGCATCTCGGGATAGCCGGAGCTGCCTCCGGCCAGCACCAGGCGATCGACGATTTCCTTGGGGATGCCACGGACTATGTTCTTCTTGGCGACGCCCGGGAACGGCTTCCAGAGATTGTAGAAGCTGTGCAGCGTGGTGCCGCCTTCGACCACCGTGCCGCCGGGATAGCCCTTGGCTTCGATGAGGATGGTCTTCGCGCCCTGGCGGGCCGCGGCAATGGCGGCGACCACTCCGGCCGTTCCGCCGCCTGCCACCACCACGTCAAACCGGCGGGCCGGCAGTTTCCTGGCTGGTTCCTCGTACTGTTCCTCAGCGGCGCTGGCCTGTGCGGCGGTGCCGAGGCTCAATACGGTTTTGGAAAAATCGCGTCGATTCATGGTTCCTTCGATTCTAGCGCCGCCATGACTACCTCTGCGAAGCCGCGATGGCCTGGCCCAGGTCCCAGAGGATGTCTTCTACGTCCTCGATTCCGCCTAACGGCCGCATTCTATACGTCTCCAACGCGGACGAGCACAACATCCACGCTTACGATGTGGACCACAACGGCGACACCTCGAACGAGCGCGTGCTGGTTTCCCGCATCGACGGCGTGTCCTGCGGCATTAGCGCGGACGAGAAGGGCAACCTCTACGTGGCCGCCAAGGGAATCGCCGTCTACAGCCCGGAGGGCCGTCTGGTGCACGTCATGGAGATGAAGGAACTGCCCTCCAGTTGCGCGTTTGGGGAGGCGGATGACAAATCGTTTTTCATTACGGCGCAGGGGGTGGTGTATCGGGTAAGGCTGGACGTGAAAGGGGCGATGGGGTACTGATTCTGGGGTTGGCGTTAGGTTAAGAGCTGGTGGACCGATTCCTGGCGGGTTTCGTAACAGATGCCGGCCCTTCCAAACCCTGCTGCGTCAGGGGAGGATGCCGTTGTCCGACGGCCCTGTGGTCAACTGTGGGCGCACGACCATGGTCTGCGGGAGTGTTGTCCAAGTGGTCGCCAACCGCCGAAAGCGCAATACGTTTGCGAAGCCGAGTAGAATAAAGACTGCATGCTTGGCGAAAAGAGATTTCTAAGAACAATAAAGCTACTGAACACTCTGTCGTTTGGGCCGGAAACGCCGGAACTTGAGCTGCAGTCTTTGAACGTGCTCATCGGCCCGAATGGTGCGGGAAAATCGAATCTCATCGAAGCCATCGGCCTCCTGCAATCAGCACCTGGGAATCTGCTTGAATCTGTGCGAACGGGTGGTGGCATTACCGAATGGCTTTGGAAGGGCTCGGACGGCGCTCCTGTTGCGGAAATTGATACGACCATCTTCTATCCTCAAGGTACAATGCCGCTTCGACACCGCCTGAAGTTCACAATGGTCGGTCAGCGCGCCGAACTGGTGGATGAAGCCATCGAGAACGAGCAACGCCGGCCCGGCGAACGCGACGTGTTCTTCTACTACCGCTACCAGAGTGGGCATCCGGTCCTGAATGTGAAGACGGACGAGCAAGGTGGACATACACGCCGAGGGCTTCATCGAGAGGATCTAGCGTTGGACCAATCTGTTCTGTCCCAGCGCAAAGACCCGGATCAGTACCCTGAGGTGACATACCTCGGGAGCGAATACGCCAAGATCAAGCTCTTTCGCGAATGGAACCTCGGTCGTAACACCCAGCCTCGGAGACCGCAGCCCACCGACCTTCCTGCGGACTTCCTCCGCGAAGATGCCGCAAACGTTGCGCTCGTTCTCAATGATTTGGAACATCGTTCCACTCTTCGAGCCAGTATTGTGGAGCAGTTGAGGGAGGCTGATGCTTCGATAGTCGACTTCTCAACTAAGGTCCTGGGGGGGACGATCCAATTGTTTCTCCACTATTCCGGGTTGAGAGCCCCCGTTGCTGCCACGCGACTTTCCGATGGTACGGTTCGGTATTTATGTCTTCTGGCTGTTCTATGCCACCCCGAGCCACCACCGCTGGTTTGTTTGGAAGAACCGGAACTGGGCCTGCACCCGGATTTGTTAGCCAGGCTCGCAGGACTGCTGGTCGATGCCTCTCATAGAATGCAGTTGATCGTTACAACACACTCGGATGTACTTGTTGACGGGTTAACCAGAGTACCGGAGGCAGTCATCGTCTGCGAAAAACAAGATGGTTCGACGAAGATGAGCCGGCGAACTAGCGCGGATCTGGCCGTCTGGCTAAAGGACTACGGTCTTGGACAACTTTGGCGGCGCGGCGAGATCGGAGGGAATCGCTGGTGAATGTGAGAATCTACGTGGAAGGAGGTGGCGACCACAACAAGGCACTGGACACTGAGTGCCGCCGGGGCTTCAGGGAGTTCTTCCGAAAAGCCGGGTTGGAAGGCCGCATGCCGAAAGTCGTAGCGTGTGGAAGAAGAAGTGGCGCCTACGATAGTTTTCGGACCTCTCACGAAAACGCCAGAAACAATGACTTCCCAATCCTGTTGGTGGACAGCGAGGCGCCGGTTGCCGGGGTAGATCCATGGGAGCACGTCAGGCTGCGCGCCGGCGACGGGTGGCAGCGCCCCGGCGGCGCTTCGCCTGATCAACTCCACCTCATGGTCCAGGCCATGGAGGCATGGTTCCACGCTGACAAGGAAAGGGTCCAAGAGTACTATGGTCAAGGCTTCCGGCTCGCGGCGCTCAGTCAACGGCCGGACATTGATAACATTCTGAAGACCGATCTATTCACTGGCATGAAGTTGGCTACGAGAGCCTGCCAAACCAAAGGTGAGTACTCGAAGGGACGGCATTCATTCGAAATCCTCGCGCTAATTGACCCTGCGAAAGTGAGGGCTTCATCGCCGGTCCACGCTGGAAGGCTATTAAGCGTGCTTGATCGGAAATGTGTGCCATGATCGGCCCGTCCCCATCACTCCCCTTAGGTGGCCCCAAGTATTTGGCGCTTCCCGGCAATTCCGCGGCGATGTTCCGCCGGGCACGTGTTTTGACTCCTATGCCTGCTTCTGCGAAGCCGTGATGGCCTGGTCCAGGTCCCAGAGGATGTCTTCCACGTCCTCGATTCCCACCGAGANNGAGGCCGGGTGAATGATCAGGCTCTTGGCGTCGCCGAGATTGGCGAGGTGCGAGAAGAGCTGCACGGAATCGATGAGCTTGCGTCCGGCTTCGAGGCCGCCCTTGATGCCGAAGGTCAGGAGGCTGCCCTGGCCCTTGGGCAGGTACTTCCGCGACAGGTTGTAATAGGGGCTGGACTTCAGGCCGGGGTACTTCACCCACGAAACGGCGGGGTTCTTCTCCAGCCATTCGGCCACCTGGAGCGCGTTGCGGCTGTGCTGGTCCATGCGGAACTTCAGGGTCTCGATGCCTTGGATGAAGAGGAACGAGTTGAAGGGGCTGATGCACGGGCCGAAATCGCGCAGGCCTTCCACGCGCGCCTTGATGATGAAGGCGAGGTTGCCGAAGACCTCGGTGAACTTCATGCCGTGGTAACCGGGGCTGGGCTCGGTGAGCGCGGGGAACTTATCGTTCCAGGGGAACTTGCCGCTGTCGATGATGATGCCGCCGATGGAGGTGCCATGGCCGCCCAGGAACTTGGTGGCGGAGTGGAGCACGATATCGGCGCCGTGCTCGATGGGGCGGCACAGATAGGGCGACGCCATGGTGTTGTCGATGACCAGCGGCACGCCGGCCTGGTGGGCGATGGCCGCCACCTTTTCGATATCGAGCACGTTCATGCGCGGGTTGGCGATGGTCTCGCCGTAGAGCGCGCGCGTCTTGGAGGTGATGGCCTGGCGGAAGTTCTCGGGATCGTCTGGCTCGACGAACTTGACATCGATTCCCAGGCGGCGGAAGCTCACGTCGAACTGGGTGTAGGTGCCGCCGTAGAGCGTGCTGGAGGCCACCAACTCGTCGCCCTGCCCCATCAGGCTGGCGATGGCGAGGAACTGCGCCGCCTGGCCGCTGGACGTAGCCAGGCCGCCGATGCCGCCTTCGAGCGCCGCCACGCGCTGCTCGAAAACATCGGTGGTCGGGTTCATAATGCGGGTGTAGATATTCCCGAACTGCTGGAGCGCGAACAGAGCGGCGGCATGCGCGGAATCGTCGAAAACATACGACGTGGTCTGGTAGATGGGCACGGCGCGCGCGTGGCTGGCCTTGTCGGGAGTGTGCCCGGCATGAAGAGATCGCGTGGAAAAGCCCATGGGGCGGGCGGGAGCGGTGTTTTCAGACATGATGTGTCACCATATTACTGGAGAACGCCGGCCTTTTTGAAGTCGCCGGCTTTTACCAAGCTCAGCGTGGACGGGTCGATGTGGCGGCGGAAAGCTTCCGACACCTGTTGGGGCGTGAGCGCCGCGACCTTCGCTTCCACGGCCTCGTCGAACTTCATGGTGCGGCCGTAGAATTCGCGTCTCGAAAGCGTGGCCGCCAGCATCTGATCCTGCGAGCGCGCCACGGCCTGCTCGTCGAGCCACGCTTTTTTCGCAGCGGCCACTTCGTCGGCGGCGAAACCGTCCTTGAGCGTGCGAGCCAGCTCGTCTTTGAAGCTGGCCTCGACCTTGGGAGCGTTCTGCGGAGCGCTGATGGCCATCCCGGCGAATGTACTGCCATCGTCCTTGGTAGCCGCCTGAAGCATCGACTGCACGC
>PLMF01000266.1:20425-28188 GCA_003142355.1 Bryobacterales bacterium | reverse complement strand
ATACGTATCGCGTGATCCCGGGGTTCTTCGACATCATCCGCTCGGAGAATCGCGGCGTGGCCTTTGGGCTGCTCAACGATTCCACTTCGGAGTGGCGCACCACCCTGCTGGTGCTGGTTTCCGCGGCCGCCGTGGTGGTGGTGAGCGCGATCGTCTGGAAAGCGCGGCAACTCGACCCGCTCGTTCTCTGGGGTTTGGCACTGATCCTGGGCGGCGCCGGCGGCAATTTGTACGACCGAATTCTATCGGGACGCGTCACCGATTTCCTGGATTTTTACATCCGCGACTACCACTGGCCCGCCTTCAACGTGGCGGATTCGGCCCTTGTGGTCGGCAGCGGACTGTTGCTCCTGGATATGCTTCGTCCCCAGCGGCAGGCAGCCAATGTACCCTGAGATCCTGCATATTCCGTTTCTCCACACCTACGGCGCGCTGGTGGCGCTGGGGTTTCTGGCGGCCCTGTGGATGGCTACGCGGCTCGCCAAACCCGCCGGCCTCGACGCCGACGCGGTGGTCAACCTGGGCATCTACTGCGCCTTATCCGCCATCGCCGGCGCCAAGCTCATGATGTTCCTGGTGGACCTTCCCTACTATGCCCGGTACCCCTCCGAGATCTTTACGCTTGCCACCCTGCAAGCCGGCGGCGTATTCTATGGCGGCCTGATCGCCGCGCTGGCCGTCGCCTGGTGGTACATGCGCAAGACCCGCCTGCCCGCCCTGAAGACGGCCGACGTCTTCGCGCCCGCCATAGCCCTGGGCCACGGCATCGGCCGGCTCGGCTGCTTTTCGGCGGGTTGCTGCGGGGGCGTCGAGTGCCACCTGCCCTGGGCCGTGACGTTCAACAATCCGCTGGCGCAGGTGCCCCAACAGCTGTTACACGTCCCGCTGCACCCCACCCAGCTTTACGAATCCTTCGCGGAATTCTTCATCTTCGGCGTGCTCTACTGGCGGATCCGCAAGCCTCATCCCGCCGGCGCCATGATCGGCCTATACCTGATGCTCTATTCCACCGTGCGTTTCGTGGTGGAGTTCTTCCGCTACCACGAGCAGGCCAATCCCTTCGGCGGACCGCTCGACACCTCGCAGTGGATTTCGCTGGCCCTTATCCTTCTGGGGCTCAGACTCTATAGGTATCGGCCTTCCACTTCTTGACCGCCTTCTTGATGGCGTCCGCCGCCAGGTTCTTTTCCGCCGCCTGCCTGGCCAGTGCGACAAACTCGTCATCCGGTGCGAACCGCAGCGCAATAATCTGCCTGATGGTCAGCCTCGGATCGAGCAGTTTTCCAGTCAAGGCGAAATGCCGCAAGTTCTCCTCCCCGCGAATGGCCCGGTCCTGGGCCTTCAGGGCGAAGATTCGGCACAAGAACATCAGGATCAGCACGCAAAAGGTAAGCACCACGATCAGCGAGGCGCTATAGAGGCGGGCATGGTCGCCCCAGGAATCGTACAGGTTCACACAAGAGCCGATGAGCGTGAGCACCAGCAAGGGGAACAGAACGAAGTGGAACACGGGGACGGTCTGTCTATGGTTAGCGTAATTCTGAGTTTCCATTTCTCCAGTCTGCCCGATTTTTGCAGAGCTGTCACAGAATTAGTGCCCCAGCCCCGCGCCTCTTGCCCTTCCGATCAACTCCGCTCATGGATCTCCCCGGCAGTCCCTTCGGCCTCCGCGCAACCGGAGACGGTTGCTCTGCGTGAGCCAACAGCGGGTCCAGGGGGACCGTCCCCAGAGGGGGCCCCAGGACCAAGGCATAGGCGTTAAAATAACCCGCAAGGCTCCCGATTGTCGGACGTGGCGCAGCCACTCGTGGCTGCCGCGCCGAGATTCGTCTCGGCGCTCCGCTCCAGTTTTGCTGCGCTCGACCATCGGTAATCTTCTGCTCGTGGCACCAACCCTGCTTTGACCGGGTTGTTTTCGATATACGCGGCAATCCGGCGCCATTCACTCTCATCTCTCACCCAGTGGTCGTAGGACTTTGCTTGCCAGAACGTCTCTCCCGTGCGGCCCAAGATCAGATTCGCCTGCCGCGCCGTGGCCCCCTTCACGGATTGCAGCAGGCGCGATGGGGAGACCTTCGGCAATAGCAACGCGTGAACGTGGTTGGCCATGATCGCATAAGCGCCCAGCTCATAACGACCCAGCAGCACGCCACGCCGCAGCGATGCGACCAGTAGGCGCGCGATCGGCTCCTGAGCCAAGTACATGGGCCCACAGCGTGTTCGATCGAGATACCGATCCAACCAGACGAAAGCCGATCCCGACGAGAGCTTGCCGGGAGGAGGATACAGGGCCTGTGGGAGCCTGCCGTGAAGATGCCACGTCACGAAAAGCCACTTTCCTTCCGGATGGTGGTGAGGAAGGCGGCGGCGGAACTCTCGCATGTGGATTAGTGGTTGTGGGTAGGGGGAATTCTCAGCGTTGCGGAGCGCCGAGACGAATCTCGGCGCGGCAGCCACGAGTGGCTGCGCCACGTCCGACAATCAAGTCGTGCCCCGTCCGCTCAATTCGTTGGATTTTCCGACATGTACGTCGTGTTTCGCATCATCGCCTCCAACGCCTTGATTTCACGGCAAATCATGGCGATCATCTACATAGAGCCGTTGAGTATTGCAACATGGAGCCCAGTGATCAAAAACAACACCGTGCTACTTGCATGAAACCACAACAGATATAGGTGCAAAAAACACCGCCATTTGGCCCTTGCCGTGCCTTTAGAGAAGGTAGAAAGGACGGAAAGCTCATGACAGTCATTCTGGTTCTCGCAACATTCCTCGTTTTCATCGTGTTGGATTACGCGCTCAATCGCCGCAAGGCGGTCGCCACCGCGCCGGCCCTGGCGCCCAAAGCAGTCCCGGCCATGCTTGGTGGAGACTATGTGGATGGTTTCCTGGTCCCGGCTACGGTTTCTTATCACTCCGGCCACACCTGGCTGGTGAGAGAGCGCAAGAACGTGGTCCGCATGGGGGCCGACGAGTTTGCCGCGGCCCTGGTGGGCAAGGTGGAGAAAGTCGAGCTTCCCAAACCCGGCCAGTGGATCCGGCAAGGGCAGAAAGTCCTCTCTTTCTACCGTGGTGGAGAAAAGACCGAGATGGTTTCACCGACTGAAGGTGAAGTCATGGAGATCAATGCGGAAGTGGTCGACAATCCGGCCACGCTGCGCCAGGATCCCTATGGCAAGGGCTGGCTGGTCACGGTCCATGTGCCGGATGAGGAGAGCACGGGGCGCAATCTGGTCCCCAAAAGCCTGGTTCGGGAGTGGATGCGGGAAGCCGTCGAGCGCCTTTACGCCCGGCAGCCGGCCCTGGCCGGTGCGGTTGCGGCCGATGGCGGACGCCCGGCGGACGACCTCCTCGCCGCCCTGCCCGACGCCAATTGGAAGGCAGTAACCGGCGAGTTCTTCCTCACTACATAAAGACATTGTAAAGATTTACTACACATTTGCCTTCGAAATCTGCTAAAACGGAGTAGAGGGTCTATTTATGTCGAGAGCGATTCTATACGACAGCACCCTCTGCATCGGGTGCAAGGCATGCGAAGGCGGTTGTGCCGAACGCTGGGGGCTTCCATACGACGACAAAATCGCCGCCGAGGAAAGCATCTCAGCCCACAAGCTGACCGCCGTCGAAACGCACGGCGAGCGATACAGCCGTCGGCTGTGCATGCACTGCGCCGAACCTACGTGCGTCTCGGTCTGTCCAGTGGGAGCCTTGCAGAAGACTGCGCTGGGTCCGGTGGTGTATGACGCAGAGAAGTGCATGGGCTGCCGCTATTGCCTGCAGGCGTGTCCGTTCCAGGTGCCAACCTACGAATGGAACCAGCGCCTGCCCAAGATGCGGAAGTGCGACATGTGCTATGAGCGGCAGAGCCAGGGCAAGCAGACGGCTTGCGCCGAGGTCTGCCCGACCGGCGCGACCAAAAATGGCGACCACGATCAACTGCTGGCCGAAGCGCGGCAGCGCATCGCGGAAAAGCCGGGCCAGTATTACGGGAAGATCTACGGCGTGAAAGAGGTGGGCGGCACTTCGGTGCTCTTCCTATCGGCGGTCCCCTTCGGCGAGATCGGCCTGCGCACCAACGTGCCGCAGGAAGCCCTGCCCGATCTTACGTGGCGCGTGCTCGGCCTGACGCCCGACATCGTCTCCACCGGTTCGGTCCTGCTGGGCGGCATCTGGTGGATCACCAACCGCCGCGGCGAAGTCGCCAAGAAGGAGGGCCGGCGGAAATGAAGCTCAAGCTCCCGAAGATCACGGTTTGGCGCGCTATTTTCGCGGTCGTCCTGTTGAGCGGCCTGTACGCCACTTACCTCCGCATCATGTACGGCCTGGGCGGCGCGACTAATCTGAACGACAAGTTCCCTTGGGGACTCTGGATCGGCTTCGACGTCCTGTGCGGCGTGGGCCTGGCGGCCGGCGGTTTTACGCTGGTGGCCATTGTCCACATCTTTAATATCGAACGCTACAAGCCCATTTTGCGCCCCGCGATTCTGACGGCGTTTCTGGGCTACAGCCTGGTGGTGGTGGCCCTGCTCTACGACCTCGGCCGCCCCGACCGCATCTGGCACCCGCTGATCATGTGGAACCCGCACTCGGTGATGTTCGAGGTGGCCTGGTGCGTCACGCTCTACACCACGGTGCTGTTCCTGGAGTTCATTCCGGTGGTGTTCGAAAAATTCGGCTGGCACAAGCCGCTGGGATGGATTCACAACATTTCCGTGCCCCTCATGATTGCCGGCGTGCTGCTCTCCACGCTGCACCAAAGCTCGCTCGGCTCGCTCTACCTCATCGTGCCGGAGAAACTGTATCCGCTCTGGTACAGCCCGCTGCTGCCGCTGTTGTTCTATATCTCCGCCATCGCGGTGGGGCTTTCCATGACCATCTTCGAATCGTGGCATAGCAGCCGCGCCTTCGGCCGCGCGCTGGAGCTGTCGCTGCTGGCCAGCATGGCGCGCGTGCTGGCGGTGCTCATGAGCGCCTACCTGTGGCTCCGCTTCCTCGATATGGCCCACCGGGACGTCTTCGGGCTGCTCTTGCGGAACCGCACGGAGACGTGGCTGTTCGCGCTCGAGATTGCCCTGATGGCGGTGCCCACCCTGCTCCTCTATCAGCGGAAAGTCCGCATGAGTCCGGGCGCGCTGTACGCCTGCGTGGTGATGGTCCTGTTCGGGTTCATCGCCAACCGCTTGAACGTGGCCGTCACCGGCATGGAAGCCGGCTCGGGCGCGCATTACATTCCCAAGTGGACTGAGGTGGCCGTGACGCTTTCCATTGTCGGCGCCGGCTTTGCGATTTTCCGCGTGATCGCCGAGTACTTCCCCATTTTCGAGGCGGGGCGCCCCCTGGGCCCGCAGGAGCATGCGTCGGAGAAAATGGAAGAAACGGAGGCGGATTCAGTCGCGGTGGGATGAGCCTCGGCAACACAATCCGGCTGGGATTGGCCGCCAAACTCGCGATCTCGGTCACCGCGAGCACGGCGGCCTTCTTTGCCTTGTTCGGCTTCATCAACCTGCGCGCGGAGCGGGTTCACTCGCAGGATTTCGTCGAGCAGTCCGCCGACCGCATCACCGACGTGATCCTGCGCAGCACGCGTTACGAAATGCTGCACAACGACCGCGAGGCGCTCTACAACATTATCCGCGAGCTGGGCAGCCAGCCCGGCATCCAGCGCATCCGCATCTTCAATAAGGATGGGCGCATCACCCTCTCCACCGACGCGCGCGAAGTCGATACCGTGGTCAACAAGAGCGCCGAGGCCTGCTACGGGTGCCATGCGCAATCGGCGCCGCTTACCAAGCTGAACCGCCCCGACCGCGCCCGTATGTTCTGGGATCAGCAGGGCACTCACCTGCTGGCCGTGATTCGCCCCATCGACAACTCGCCCGCCTGCTCCGACGCCGCCTGCCACGTCCACCCCGCGGGCCAGCTCGTGCTGGGTGTCATCGACGCCGATCTATCGCTGGCCGCCGTGGACGCCCAGATCGCCCGGCACCAGGCCACCCTGGCCTGGTTCCTGGTGGGCGCCGTGCTCTTCGGTTCGCTGGCGGCGGTGGCGTTCATCTGGGTGGTGGTGTACCGGCCCGTCAAGGAGCTGATCGACGGCACCCATCGCGTGGCCGGCGGAGACCTCGATTATCGGCTGCCCGCGGGATCGGACGATGAGCTGGGCGATCTGGCGCGCTCGTTCAACCGTATGACCGTCGAGGTGGCGGGCGTTCAGGCCAAAATCGAAGAAGAGGTGCGCCGCAAGACGGCCGAGCTCGAGCGCGTGCATAAGACGCTGTTGCGATCCGAAAAGATGGCCTCCATCGGCAAGCTGGCCGCCACCGTGGCGCACGAAATCAACAATCCGCTGTTCGGCATCTTGACGTACGCCCACCTGGTGCTGCGCGGGCTGCTGAAGCACGAGTTCCCGGAGCGCGACGAGATGGCCGATCAGCTCCGGACCATCGAGCGCGAGAGCAAGCGCTGCGGCGACCTGGTGAAGAACCTGCTCACCTTTTCACGCCAGGCGCCCAGCAATCGCGAGCCCAACGATCTCAACACCATCGTCGAGCGCGCCATCTCGCTGGTGAAGCACAAACTGGATCTGCAAAGCATCGAGCTGAAAGAGAGCCTCACGCCCGGCCTTCCGCCGGTCCAGTGCGACGCCAACCAGATCCAGCAGGTGTTCCTGGTGCTCATGGTCAACGCAGCGGAAGCCATGCCCAAAGGGGGCGTGCTGGAAGTGGCCACCCAGCTCGAACCCGGCGCGGAGCACTGCTCGCTGCGGGTCAAGGACACGGGAGGCGGCATCCCCGCCGACGCGATGCCGCGCATCTTCGATCCGTTTTTCACCACCAAAGAGGACCAGAACCGGACGGGACTGGGGCTGGCTGTGGCGCATAGTATCGTGGAGCAGCACGCGGGCGAGATCGCGGTCCATTCCACGCCGGGCGAGGGCGCGGAGTTCACGGTGACGCTGCCGGCGACGGCAGCCGGTGGGGCAGGCGGTTCCGCCTGCCAACCGGCTTTTCCAGCTTCGGCAGGGATGAGATAGTGGTAGAACCAGACAAACCGACCGGGTTTCACGGGGAGGAACCAATGGCAACTGCGGTAGATGAACCGACGGCAACAAAGACCAGGGGCAAGATCCTGATCGTCGATGACGAACTGGTGGTGCGCGATTCGCTCGGTAAGTGGTTCGCCAGCGAAGGCTATACCGCCCGGCCCACCGGAGGCGCGCGCGAAGCCCTCGAGCTCATCCAGCAGATGGAGTTCGATATAGCCCTGATCGATATCAAAATGCCCGGCATGGATGGCATGGAGCTCCAGAGCCGCCTGCACGAGGCCGATCCGGAGCTGACCGTCATCATCATGACCGGCTACGCCTCGGTCGAGACCGCCGTGCAGGCCCTCAAGCACGGGGCGTACGACTACATTACCAAGCCGGTGGACCCGGACGAACTCTCCCACCTGGTGGCCAACGCCCTGGAGCACAAGCGCGCCCGCCGCGAAGTGGTGCGCCTGCGCGAGAACCTCCAGGAGGTTTTCCCGAGCACGGAACTGATCGGCAAAAGCGCGGCCATGAAGAAGGTAACGGAGCTCATCGAGATGGTCGCCCCCACCGAAGCCACCGTGCTCATCACCGGCGAAAGCGGCACCGGCAAGGAAGTGGTGGCCCGCGCCATCCACGCCGCCGGTCCGCGGCGCTACATGCCCATGGTCACCATCCACTGTGGAGCGCTCACCGAGACGCTGCTCGAAAGCGAGCTGTTCGGACACGAAAA
>PLMF01000266.1:0-20409 GCA_003142355.1 Bryobacterales bacterium | reverse complement strand
TGCATCGCCGCCACCAACAAGAACCTCGAGGCGCTGGTCAAAGAGGGCGCTTTCCGCCCCGACCTGTATTACCGGCTGCACGTCTTTTGCATCGACCTGCCGCCCCTGCGGGAACGGCGCGACGACATCCCGCTGCTGGTCAACCATTTCCTCAACAAGTTCTGCATGGCCACCAGCCGCGCCATGCCGCAGCTCTCCGCGGAGGCGCTCGAGGTGCTCATGCGCCACGACTGGCCGGGCAACGTCCGCGAGCTGGAGAATGCCGTCGAACGCGCGCTGGTGGTGGGCCGCGGTCCGGAAATTCGCCCCGCCGATTTCTCCTTCCAGTTCCAGGCCGACGAGCCCAAGGGCGGAAAGACCCTGGATGATGTCGAGCGGGCGCACATCGAGCGCATCCTCCGTGAAACCCAGCACAATCTGTCGCGGGCGGCGCGTATCCTCGACATCGACCGCACCACTCTGTACAACAAGCTCCGCCGTTACGGTTTGCGGTGAAACCCATCCATCTCATTCCGCTCGCAGTGCCATCCAGGCCGGGCGCGGAACCGGGACTGGATCTGCTCGAGTCTCTGGCCGCGGCGCTGGCGCGCACCTTCCGCACCCCGTGCCGGATTCGCCCGGAGACTTTCGATCTTTCGTTCGCCCTCGACGCCGGCCGCCAGCAGTATTACTCCACCGCCATCATCCAGCGCCTGGAGCGCGCCGGGGATCCCGACGCGCGCGTGTTGGGCGTCACCGCGTCCGACCTCTACGTGCCCGTCCTGACNNTTCAAAGAGGCGGCCCACGAACTCGGCCACACCTTCGGCCTGCGGCACTGCCCCGACTGGCGCTGCGTCATGACCTCCAGCCACGCCGTCGAGCGTCTGGACGTCAAAGGCGCCGAGTTCTGCCGCGCCTGTAAGAAACCGATCTTCACCAATGGATACTGGTAGGCATGCCTGGGTGTCCCGAACCGGAAAATTTTTCGACGCGGAGACGCAGAGACGCGGAGAAAAACGCGCAGAGAAAAGAACGGGAAAATAAAGTCAAAACCTGAGAGCGCGGAGGAAGCGGAGAATCGTGAAAAAACGAAGGCATAGGGAAAGTGGAGGCATTTCAGGATGACTGCCGCCGACATCCTCGATCTGCGCTCGGCCCTCGAGTTCCTGGCTTCCATCCCCGGCCAGCTCGCCACCACGCGCCAGCCCGTCGATCCCCACGCGGAGCTCGCCGCCATCTACCGGCGCTCCGGCGCCGGCCCCGCCCTGCTCTTCGAAAACGTCAACGGCTTCGCCATTCCGGTGGTCGTTGGAATCCTGGCTAGCCGCGAGCGCACCGCGCTGCTCATGGGCAGCTCCATCGAGCGGCTGCCCTTCGACCTCCTCGACGCGCTCAATCGCACGTGCCCACCGGTGACCGTGGCGACCGCCCCCTGCCAGGAGGTGGTCGTCCGTCCGCCCTTCGACCTGCGCCGGCTGATTCCGGCCCCGGCCCACACCCTGCGCGATGCCGGGCCGTACATCACCATGGGGCTGATCCGCGCGCGCGACCCCGAAACCGGCGCCTCCGACGTCACCATTCACCGGCTGTGCATGCAAGGCCCCGATACCCTCAGCATCTACTTCGTTCCCGGCCGCCATATCGACCAGTTCCGCGCCAAGGCCGAGCGCCTGGGCCAGCCCCTTCCGGTCTCGGTGAGCATCGGCCTCGACCCCGCCATCTACCTGGCCGCGTGCTTCGAATCGCCCACCGTCCCCGTGGGCTTCGACGAGTTGACGGTCGCCGGCGGGCTGCGCCACAGGCCGGTCGAGCTGGTGGATTGCGTCACGGTCGCGGCCCAGGCCATCGCCCGCGCCGAGATCGTGATCGAAGGCGAAATCCTGCCCGGCGTGCGCATCCGCGAGGATTCCCAGACCCTGACCGGATACTCCATGCCGGAGTTCGCCGGGGCGATGGGCGTGGCCCAGCCCGAGTTGCCGGTGATCCGTGTAACCGCCGTGACGCATCGCCGCTCGCCCATCCTCCAGACCCTAATCGCCCCCTCCGAGGAACATACCGCCCTGGTCGGCATTCCCACCGAGGTCAGCATCCTGCGCGCGGTGGAGAACAGCATGCCGGGCCTCCTGCGCGGCGTCTACTCGCATTCTTCCGGAGGCGGAAAATACCTCGCCATTCTGCAAATCGGGAAGCGCTCGGCCAGCGACGAAGGCCGCCAGCGGCAGGCGGCGCTGACGGCGTTCGCGGCCTTTCCCGAGCTGAAGCATGTCATCCTGGTGGATGAGGACGTGAACATCTTCGACAGCAACGACGTGCTCTGGGCCATGACCGTTCGCTACCAGGGTGACACGGACACGGTCTTCATCCCCGGCGTGCGCGGCGCGGCCCTGGATCCTTCGCGCCGGCCGGACGGCACCACCTGCAAAACCATCTTCGATTGCACAGTGCCGTTTCAGCTTAAGGAGCGGTTCCGGCGCGCGGAGTTTCTGGGCGTGGATCTGGAGAAATACGGGATCAAGGGGAGTTGAGAAGGCTCGGTTCTCCTGCTTGTTGGCGCGCCCGATGAGAGCGGCCGGCCAGTCCGGCACCAGCCGCGGCGCCGCCTCGCCCCGGTATTGGATTCTCCCGACCTCGTTTTCCGGCGGTTGTGGCAAACTGGTTGTGGACAAACCATAGTGAACAACGCCACCACCTTCAAGACGCCATCGGCTGATGATCCGATCCTGGGTGAGGCGGTGTGTCGTTTGGTCGAAGCCTACCGGCCGGAGCGCATCTATCTCTTCGGTTCTGTCGCCAGAGGAGACGCCGGCCCGGACAGCGATTACGATATTCTGGTGGTCGTTCGGGACGACGCACCCGAGGAGCGCCGCCGCAGCCGCCTCGCCTACGAAGTCCTGTGGGGCACCGGGGTTGCCGCCGACGTGTTGGTTTGGAGCGTCGGCCAGTTCGAGAGCCGTGTGCATCTGGCCTCGTCCTTGCCGGCTACGGTCATGCGCGAGGGGAAGCTGCTGCATGCCGCATGATCCTGCACTCGCGGCCGAGGTGCGCGCCTGGCTTTCGAAGGCAGCCAGGGATTTGGCTGCCGCCGATTATGAGTCGCGGGCAGATCCGCCGTTTGTCGAAGATATCCTTTTCCACGCTCAACAAGCGGTGGAGAAATCCCTGAAGGCGTTCTTGTCGTGGCACGGCCTCCCCTTCCGCAAGACGCACAACCTGGTCGAGCTGGGAGAAGCGTGCAGTCATATCGACCAAAGTCTGGAATCGCTGTTTCGACGCGCGGCGCCGCTCACAGAGTACGCGTGGAAGTTCCGCTATCCGGGCGATCCCGAGGAACCTTCCGCACAGGAGGCCGCCGACGCTCTCTCGGTTGCCCGTGCGGTCTTCGAGGCTGTGTTGAGCCGTCTGCCGTCCGATGCGCGCCCATGACTCACGGGCCACCGCTCCCTGACGGTCACGGCTCGGAAAGCCGCCGCCGCATTCGCATTCGCTTGCGCGGCATCGTTCAGGGAGTCGGGTTCCGGCCGTTCGTTCACAACCTCGCGCTCGAACTCAACCTGGCGGGCTACGTCCTGAACTCTTCGGCCGGCCTGGTGGCGGAAGTGGAAGGCGATCCGGCCGTCGTGGACGCCTTCGTCAACGCCCTGCGAGAAGATCCGCCGCCGCTCGCCTGGATTCAGGAAATGGAGGTCCTGGAGCTGGAGGCCGCCGGCGACGCCACCTTCGCCATCCGCGAGAGCGTCGCCGAAACGGGCGAGTTCGCGCTGGTCTCGCCCGACGTGGCCACCTGCGACGATTGCTTCCGCGATTTCACCAGCGCCGCCAACCGCCGGTTCGGCTACCCGTTCACCAATTGCACCAACTGCGGCCCGCGCTACACCATCATCCGCGATATCCCCTATGATCGCCCCAACACCACCATGGCCGCCTTCCACATGTGCGCGGCTTGCCAGGCGGAGTACGACGATCCGCGCGACCGGCGCTTTCATGCCCAGCCCAACGCCTGCTCCGAGTGTGGACCGGCCCTTTCCGCGGGCATCGAAGAGGCGCGCCACCGGCTGGCCGCGGGCGAGATCCTCGCCATTAAAGGTCTGGGCGGATTCCACCTGGCCTGCGATGCCCGCAACCCCGTGGCGGTCGCCCGTCTGCGCGAGCGCAAGCGGCGCAGCGACAAGCCATTCGCATTGATGGCGTGCGACCTGGCGGCGGTGGAAGCTATCTGCGCCGTCTCAGACGCCGATCGCCGCGCCTTGCTCAGCCCGCGCCATCCGATCGTGATCCTGCAGCGGCAGGTCGAAGACTTACCCCACGCCATTGCTCCCGGCAACCGCACCATCGGCGTCATGCTGCCCTATACGCCGCTGCATCACCTGCTTTTTGTCGGCGCGCCCTATTCCCTGCTGGTGATGACCAGCGGCAACCTCAGCGAGGAACCCATCGTGGTATCGAACGCGGAAGCTCGGGAGCGCCTCGCCGGCGTGGCCGACTGGTTCCTCACCCACGACCGCGACATCTACATGCGCACGGACGACTCGGTGGTGCGCACCTTCGAAGGCGCGGAGCGCGTCATGCGCCGGTCGCGCGGCTTCGCGCCGCAAACCCTGGACCTGGGACGCCGCGTTCCCGAGTTGCTGACCTGCGGCGCGGAACTGAAGAACACCTTCTGCCTCACCAAAGGACAGCACGCCATCCTGAGCCAGCATATCGGCGATCTCGAAAACTACGAAACCATGGTCTTCTTTGAGGAAACACTCTCCAATCTAAAGAAGCTCTTTAGGGTGGAGCCGCGTGCCGTGGCCTACGACCTGCATCCGAACTATCTCAGCACCAAGTACGCGCTGGGGATGGATGAATTGCCAAAATTCGGCGTGCAGCACCATCACGCGCACATCGCCGCCTGCATGGCCGAGAATGGCCTGGGCGGCGAGGTCATCGGCGTGGCGTTCGACGGCACCGGATACGGCACCGATGGCGCCATCTGGGGTGGCGAGTTTCTGGTGGCGCGCTATGGGGGCTGCGAGCGGCGCGGCCACTTGCGCTACATCCCGCTGGCCGGAGGCGACGCGGCCGTCCGCCAACCTTGGCGCGCGGCGCTGGGCTACCTGATCGACGCGCATTTCGAAGGCGTCCCGGAGAATCATGTCCGCGTGGTGCGGCGCATGATCGAATCGGGCGTGAACACCGTCCAGACTTCCTCCTGCGGACGCTTGTTCGACGCCGTGGCGGCCATCATCGGCCTGCGCACGTCCGTCAACTTCGAGGCTCAGGCGGCCATCGAACTGGAGACGATCGCCGAGGACGGCAACACCGCGCGGTATCCGTTTGAGATCGAGGCCGGCCCGCTCTGGCAAGTGGATTTCCGCCCCATGATCGCGCGCATCGCGCGTGAGGCCGAGGAAGGCGCGCCGCGGCCTGCAATCTCGGCCAAATTCCACAACACCCTGGCCGAAGCCATCGTCGAGACCTGCCGGCGCATCCGCGGCGAAACCGGGCTGGCCCGGGTTTGCCTCAGCGGCGGCACGTTTCAGAACATGCGGCTGCTGGCTCTCGCCGTGGCCGGCCTGCGCGGCGCCGGCTTCGAGGTTTTTCTGCACGCCAAGGTGCCGCCCAACGACGGCGGCATCGCCCTCGGCCAGGCAGCCATCGCGGCCGAGCTGATGAGGTGAAACCATGCTGCTGGACCAATTGGAGAAATGGAAGGGCCGCTTCGGCCCGCCCGGCGACGGCCAACTGGAACGCTTGCTGGCGGCGGCTGCGCAGCGGCAATTCCGCGACGCAGCCAGCCTGATCCGCCTGCATGAGACGGCGCTCTTCTTGCGCGCCTATCCGCGCAATTTGGAGGTGGCGCGACTGGCGGACGCGATCCTCTTCTCGTTCGCGGGCCGCGTCACGGAACTTTCCGCCTTCGAGGAACCGCGGATATCGGGCATCGCGGGCACCTCGCTCTCGGCGGTGTTCAGCTACGAAGTGGCGCGGAGTCTCGCCGCCCGCCATCCGCGCGACGTGGAAATCGCCTGGGACCGTTACGATGGCATCGACCGGCTCGGCCCGGTACTGCGCCGCTTGCTGCCGCTGCTGGGAGAGGATTGGCCGGTGGAAGCGCACGTTCCCTACCGCCAGTGGATCTCGGCGGCGCGGCCGCGGGGCACGAGCGACCTGGCGTGGCTGCTGGAGCGCCTGGCGCCTCAGCCGGAACTGTTCGACACGCTCGATCTCCCGCTGACCTGGCACATCGGCGACACGCGCAGGTCGCGATCCCGCCTGCGGCTGCCGGGACGAAAGCTGTACTGCCACCGGGAACCGCTGCTGCGGCGCAGCGACGTTTCGCTCGCCGGGGAACTGGAAGGACCACCCGTTCCCGTGCGGCGTCTCTCCCGGCCGGAGGCGCGCAGGATCCTGGATCTCATTCTCGACACCTCCGCCATGCGCTACCGCGAGCTCTACGGCTTCAGCCACCCCGACGAGGGCGGCGTGTTTCATGCCGACGCGGGCCGTGGCGTCGAGGTTTTTTTCTTCGGCGTGCCGCCCGAATGGCGCTTGCCGCTGCGCGCTTACCATGGCGGGCTCTTCTTCAAGAACGGCGTGCCGGCCGGCTACGTGGAGCTGCTTTCGCTGTTCGAGCGCGCCGAAGTCGGCTTCAACCTCTACTACACCTTTCGCGAGGGCGAATCCGCGTGGCTGTATGCGCGGCTCCTGCGCCTGTTCCGCCAGGTTCTGGGCGTGAGCTGCTTCTCGGTGGATCCCTACCAGATCGGTCTTGAGAATCCGGAGGCTGTGGATTCCGGAGCTTTCTGGTTCTACCGCAAGCTGGGGTTCCGTCCGGTCGATCCAAAAGTCGCCGGGCTGATGGACCGTGAAGAACGTCGCATGACACAAACGCCGGGCTACCGCAGTTCCAAACGGACGCTCGAGAAACTGGCCGAAGGTTACATCCTTTTCGAAGGCCCGTCGTGCGAGAAGGGAGCTTGGGACAACTTCCGCGTGCGCAACCTCGGGCTGGCCGCCGCCCGCGCGCGCGATACGGAATCATCGAGCGGCCTGGCGCAGGTTCTGAGCCTGATTCCAGACCTGGCGCGTTGGACGGCGGAAGAGAAAACCGCCGCGGCGAAGATCATCCAGGCTAAAGAGAGCGCCAGTGAAGCGCGCTACCTTAGACTGATGCAGCGCCATCCGCGTCTGCGCGCCGCATTTCTGGCGTTGGGGTCGCGGTGTCCCTGACACCTGGTTGGAACGGCTTCAGCGGACCCGCCTGAATCTCGACTCCCCGCTGTATTCGCCCGGTGAGTCAAGTCGCCGAGCGACGTATTTCAATGTAAGCCCGTCCCGGTTTGCCGTCAGGAAGATACGATAGGACCGCGTGTTCGTTCGGGCGCGTAGTTCGGCCGTCGTGTCGTCGATCCTTCTTCCCGCAACCTGAACATCTCCAGTCCACACACCGCTGAGATTCCCATCCCGATCTTCGCTGAGGTCAAGGGAGTCGTCTCCCTTCTCGCCGAGGCTGTTCTCCCAGTATCCCGTCCACCTCCCCGCGAACGAGGCAGACCGCTGGGCAAAGACCGGTCCAGCAGAAAGACAGGCGATCGAGAACGCGGCAGCGCCAGTCAACCAGAGAGACAGCGCGGACAACGTGAGGAAGCGCTTCATGCTTGAGTATCTTAAGAAAGCGGGATACCATTGTCAAGACCAGGAGTGAAGCGCTACGGCAAGTTGGCCGCGCTCACCGTTTCGGCGGTTTCATGGCCAGCCGAATGGACGCCCCCAGGTCCTTCGTCTCCGACGTTTCCGGGAGCGAACCGAGCACGGCGAGGGCCCGTTCGCACAAGATCGTCATCTTCTCGAAATCGTTCATCTTTTGCCGCGAATAGAGCTGCGCCGATTCGAACAAGGTCCTGGTCATAGCCAGGGAAAAAGTGGCTCGCGGGACTTTGCCCCCGCTGGATTTGAGAATCTGCCCGGCTTTGGCGGCATCGCCCGGGGCGCCGGCCGCGCGGCAGGTGGCCAACAGGATGCCCCGTGCCAGAGCGCGGTTCTCCGCAGCGTCGGCAGCCGCCACCGGCAGAAGCTCCCCCCGAGCGACGCCGGCAAGCTGCGGCACCTCCTCGGTGGTCCCCGCCGGGAAGGGGAAGTCCAGAGTCACGGAATCGTCTTTCGTCTTCTCGAACGTGGTGAACGTCTCGGCAAAGTGCACCGTCATGCGGTTCGCGAGGCTCCGGTAATTTGAGGCCTGCTTGTAGAAGCTGCCGGGTTTCTCGGTGTTGGTTTTAGCCCCGGCGTCATATTTGTCGGCCAGATCCAAATAGCCGCTCGCCAGCCCAGACGTTACCAGTAGCGACCACGGCATGGCCCGCACCGTGTACTCATTGTCGCTTTGCAGAATCCGGTCCAGGTGGTCCGCGGTTTTCATGTAGTCCCCGGCCGCGCAGGCTTCTTTAGCGGCAGCCCAGAAAAAGGCCGGGGTCCCTGGCCGTGGCGCAGCGGGACCACAGGCGAATAGAAGGCACAACGCTGCCAGCGTGGCAAAGGCGATCGGGTAGAACCCGATTCTGCGGGAAATCTCTGGCTTTGTCGATGCAAACCCAAGCTTCATAAGAACTCCTTCCTCCACTCCCGGCTCTCAGTAAAGGTGCATGATCGCCCACCGGGTTGGCAAGGGCGGAATCGGCGCCGCCCAGGAGTCCCCACCGAAACGGGGAGTGAAGCGCTACAGCGACATCAGCAATAATAGGACCAGCGCGACTGAAATACAAGCGTTATTCCATCCTCGCCCGGCAGGATACCAATCTCGCTGCGGCATCCGTGTTAGATTACGCCATAGAATGGAAGATTGATGAGCCAGATCGACAGAAGAACCCTGCTGGGGGGCCTGCCCCTGGCGGCCATCATCCAGTTCGACGTGGTGAATTTCAGGTCGAACAGCGAAGGAGATTCTAAGCTATGAAACAAACCTACTCCACCTATGCCGCCACAGTAATGGCGGCTCTCCTAACGGTAGTGGCCGGCCGCGCCGCCGACGTCAAGCCACCAGAGCCACGGGTATTCGGAGGCGCGCAGGTCGAGGAAGTCTATCGCGTCCTGCTCGACCGTGACGATCTTCTGCTCGAATCCGTCGTCGACATCATCAAGCAGAAGAATATTCAGGACGGCGAGGTTCTCGTCTCCGCGGGCTCGGTACAAGAGTGCACCTACCACTATGTGGGGACGACCGAAGTGAAAGCGAAGAATGTATACAAGACGGTCAAAGGGCCTTACGAGATTCTGGCCGCCTCGGGAATTATCGCCGACGGAGAACCGCACATCCATATCGCGCTTTCGCGCAATGGACAGGGGGGGTTTGGAGGCCACCTGGAAAAAGGCTGCCGGGTTCTCTACCTCGCCGAACTGACGATCATCAAGTACACGGGGCCACCGCTAACCCGAAAAAGCAATGAGAACGGCATCACACTGCTGCAAGCAAAATAGACAATTTCGGCGACAGACAATTTCGGCGACAGGCTACGAAACCCCGATATCGAACCGCTCGGTTCGGGGGTTTCGTAGCCTGTCACCGAAATTATTGCCGGGGAAGTTGCAGCGGCCCACTCAGCGGGAGTAATCTCCCAATTAGAGGGACATTTTATGAGGGTTCTTCTGCGAATTGCGCTATGCGCTTGCCTGGCGGTGGCGACTGCCACGGCACAGCGGCGAGGCGGCGGTGCGGCGGGCGGCTTCCACGGCGGCGGGGGTTTCGGACACGGCGGCGGGGGAGCGCCTTCCCGGCCCGGCGGGGGATGGGGATACTCCGGCTTCCGCGGCGGATTCGGTTACCGTTCCTACGGCTATCCCGGTTTCTACGGCGGTCTCTACGGCGGTTTCTTCGGCTACTCCTACTGGCCGGGATACTACGATTACGCCGACTCTCCCTACGGCTACTATCCTTACAGCTACGATCCGTCACCCAACGTGACGGTGATCTATCCGGCGCCGGCCCAGAGCGCTCCCAGCACGGTGCGCGTGGAGCGCGCCAATCCCGTCGTTCGCAATTACGATGAGTACGGCCAGGAGATCAAGCCCTCCTCCGGCGGCGTCGCGCCCATCTATCTGCTGGCGTTCACGGACCACGCGATTCGCGCCGCCGCGGGGTACTGGGTGGATGGCGAGACCCTCCACTACCTCACGCTCGAGTACGAACAGAAGCAGGCGCCGCTCGACACCGTGGACCGCGATCTCAGCCTGCGACTGAACCGCGAGCGCCGCGTGCCATTTTCGCTGCCCGCTCCGTAGCGCCGGCGGCGCAAGGACATCGCCAGACCACGCCAGAACGTGGTACAGTGATTCACCAGTGGCGGAGGGCTGTATGAAATTGGCGCCGGTTATTGCATTAGCAATCCTGACTCTCCTCCCGGCTGTTCGCGTCGGGGCCCAGACGGAGGCTTCCGGCGAGAGCGCCGGAGCGCGTGCCGCGCTCGCCCGCGCCGCACAGAACAATCCCAACGATGTTTCCGCGTTGACCGGCTACGCAGAGTTCCTGGAACGCTACGGCGACCCGGCGTGCCGCGAAGCCTACGCCAGACTGTTGGAGGCCCTCCGTAACTCGCCCGACGCGGCGCGCGCCGGAGTCATCGCCAGGCGGCTGGCCGCCATCGACCTGCTGGCCGGCGACAGCGCCGCCGCGGCGCGCGACCTGGAGGCCTACCGCGCGGCCACGGGCAAGAGCCTGGCAGCGCCCACGGCGCCCTCCGGTTCCACAACTCCGGCGCCCGCTGAGAACCGGCCCAACGCCCCCATCCCCGGGCCCATGCGCCCGTTTGCCCGCATGGCGGCCATTTCTCCGGAAACCGGCGCGGACGACCTCCTTCCCGCCCTGGCGCGCAACGTGGTGACCAACGGCTACCAGGCGTCGCGTAGCAACGAGGCCCTCGAACCGACCGAGTACCTGAAGCTGGTCCACCGCTATCTTTCGCAGGCGCGCGAACTGGATAAGCTGGCCGGCGATGGGAAGGTCATCCAAATCGCAAGCTGCGATTCGCCCAACGTGGCCGACCTGCTTCGCATCCTGGGCTACCGCATGCGCGGCGGCTGCGGCTCGGAGGTGGTGCTGGAAACCGTCAACGCCCCCCGCGCCTTCCTCACCACCGACTCGGGCTTCCCCCTAAACGACCTGGAGCAGGCGCTGCAAGCCAACCGCCCCTTTTCCTACGATTTCCACCCCACCCAGGCGCCGGTGCTATTCGGGTGGGAGTACTGGATGACCGGTGTGAAGGATAAGACCCCGGCCGATTTCATCGAAAGCTTTATCTCCGACCCGTCGGTCTGCCGGCTCTATCTGGGTCTTTCCAAGCTGGACCGCGGGACCGCCGAGAGCCTCCGTAAAGCGGTTCCGTTTGCGCGTCTCAAGGCCTATTCGCACGTGCTCGATTTCTTCGGCGGCATGTTCGAGCTTCGGGGCGGCAAGGCTGTCACACCGGGCGGTCAGCGCTCCGCCGGCGCGTGGGCCGAGTTGGTGGGAGTTTCACCCGACCAGGGCGCCACCTTCTTCGACAAGCTCATCGCCAAGGATGACGGCTGGATGGCCAGCCTTTACGACGCCCTGGCCCGCATCCGCGGCCCCGTGCGCGACTACCTCACCGACCCCGCCCGCATGAAGCGTTTCTATACGGCCGTGCGCGGCCGCATCACCAGTCCAGGGCCCGCGCGGCCGGTGTTCCGCTCCAACACGGATATGATGCTGCTGACCACGCGGCTGCGGGTCGACGCCGGCGGAAAGCCCCACATCCCGGGCAGCCTGGACGTCTGGAAGAACCTCTTCGTGAGTCACCCGCAGGGCAAGTACGACGGCAAGCTCACGCGTTCCGCCGTCAACTGGAGAGAGCCGGACGACGTTCTCGAGGCCCTTTTTGCGCTGTGTCGCAAGTCCGTGGAAAACGAGCCGCTCAAGATCTTCATGGCCATCACCGACGTGGACCGCAATCGCGCGGTCCCGCTGGAGGCGGCCACCGTCAACCGCCTGGCGCGGGCCTACCACGATTACGGCAGCCAGTTTGCCATCTTCAGCGAATCGCGCAGCCTCAGCGACAAATCCGTCAACCAGTACATGGATGCGATCGAGAGCATCAACCGCCTCAGGGACCCGTTGTTCTTTTCGGACGTGGCAGGCTCCTTCCAGGCGCTGGTTGGCCTGTGGCAGATCCTGGTCCGGCAGCAGACCATTCCGGAAAGCCAGGCCGACTCCGTGTTTTCCGGCATCGCCGCCTCTTTCCTCCAGATCCGGAATGACCGGGAGCTCTTCGACGCCGGCCGCAGCGGAGTGAAACTGCTCCTGGCCGGGGCGGCCTCGGAGCCGGCAGCGCCCGCCCGGTCCTCCAATTCCCACGAGCGGCTGGTGGACCTGCTGGCCGGCGCGCCGGAAGCCGGCGAAGCGGAGGCGCGCGAGCAAATGGCGCAGGAGATCGTCCGCATCCTGGAAGCGCAGCGCATCGTCTCGCTGGATACCATGTTCCAGCTCGCCGACCACATGGAGAGCATTTCCCATGGCGAGAAGCTGAACACGGCGCTGGTGAACCGGCTGGCCAGCGGCATCGGCGAGATTCAGCTTCCGCGCGCTTCCCTGAGCGGCGCGGAAAAGAACGCCATGGGATTCGGGTATTGGACCGAGAAACACATCGAAGCCGAACGCAAGCTCAACCTGCGGGCGGCCATCGAAAAGGCGGCGGGGGATCCGGAAAAACTCAAAGACGCGCGCGGGCTGATGGCGCCGCTGCTGCGCGACACGCTGCTGGCCTTCAACTACGCGCACTACGCGCCGCCGGGAGCGCAGATCCTGTACACCAACCCGGTCTTTGTACGCAGCCACGATTTCATCGGGGCCCAGGGATCGAGCCACACCTGGCGACCCACGGAACTGTTCGGCACCGGCTGGCCCTCGAACGGCGGCGGCCGGCTGGTCGGTTCGCTCTCGACTCTGCCCTATGCGCTGGCCGAAGCCGAGCAGAACTTCCTGATTCCCGAGCACACCCAGGCGCTCATCTGGGGCGACCTGGCGCCGCAAATGATCCTGGACGCNNCTGCACCTGCGCTATGGCCGCGAGCTGCTGGCGGAATCGGCTTTCGATGCGGAGCTGCGCGCCCAGGTAATGGATTCGTTATCGGTGCTGGTCGCGCCCGCGCGCACGCACGAGGTGGGGGGCTTGATTGAGCGGGGCGCCGTGAAGGATGCGGTCGAGCTGGTCACGCCCTCGGAGCTGTTCTCGCTGGCGCGCGACATGGCCCCCCGCCAGGGCTCCGCGGATAGTTCCTCGATCCTGGCGGAACTGCGCCAGCTCGCCCAGGCATGGCCCAAGGAAGTGAACTACGCGGCCATATCCCGCGCCTTNNGAAGCTGGTCGAGCGCATCTTCGCCTCGCACCTGGAAGATTGGCCCGCGGTGCTGAAGTCGTTGCGCCTGGTGGGTGACGATGTGCGGGCGCGCAGCCGCGCGGCCGCCGCCGGCGAGAAACCCGGCATCGAGGAATTCTGAAACGGGATAAACCATCATGAGGATTTCGCGGCGAGGATTCATGGGGATGACAGCGGGCGGGCTTCTACTGCGCGCCCAGGAGGTGGGCCAGCGGCCCATCTTTCGGGTCAAGGTGGACATGGTGGTGCTCAGCTTCCAGGTGACGGACAGTAAGAACCACTACATCAACGGCCTCAAACCAAGCGACTTCCGCATCTACGAAGACGGCATCCTGCAAAGGATCGGGACTTTCGGCGAAGGCGCCAAGGCGCCCGTGGCGGTGGCCGACAACGGCGCCACGCGCCCGCTGCTGGAAACCAAGAAAGACGCCCTGCCCGGTCTCGACCGCCCGGATGCGTTCGTCGGCACCAACGTTTTCGTGCTGTTCGACACCAGCAACTTCATGTACCGCAGCTTCGTCTACGCCGAGGACGCCATTGCCGATTTCGTGCGCGGCCTGGACCGCGCCGATTCGATCGCGGTCTACACCTTCAGCCGCAACCTGTCGCGCGCATCCTCGCTCACGCGAGATCACGGCGAAGCGATTGGCGGCCTGCGCAGCGCGGTGGCCGGCGACGACACGGCGCTTTACAATTGCCTGCTACTCACGCTTCGCGACGCCGCCAGGATCCCAGGCCGCAAGGTGATCATCGTGTTTTCCAACGGGCCCGACAATGCCAGCATGGTGGCCCCCGACGACGTCCGCGCCGTGGCCGAAGACGAAGGCATCCCCATTTACGTCATTTCCACCAGCGAGGTGAACAAGGACCCCATTTCGAGCGGCGTTTTCCGCCGCATGGCGCAGCGCACCGGGGGCAAATCCTACTGGGCCAAGACATGGCAGAAGCAGGTGGAGGCGTTCGAGGACATCCGTGAGGACATGAGCAACTCCTACACCATCACCTACTATCCGCAGGCTAATCCCAACGAGGGCTTCCGCAAAATCACGGTGGAAATCGTCAGCGATCCCGGCAAGAAATACCGCGTGCATTCGCGACCCGGCTACCGGCCCAGCCGCGCGTTCTGAGAGCTTTCAGCGATCAGCTTTCAGCTTTCAGCTTTCAGCCACACCGGCGCGGCTGACGGCTGATGGCTGATGGCTGACAGCTTTTGCTAGCCGAGTCTCGTAATCAACTGCTGAATCCTCTCCCGGTCCTCCTTGGTGGGATTGAACTTGAGCGCGTCTTGAAGCTCTTTCAGCGCGCGCGTCCTGTCGCCCTTTTGCGAATACGCCATGCCCAGGTGGTAGCGGAAAATCGCCGAGCTGGGCACCTTGTTCACCAGTTCCTTGAAGATGTCAATAGCGTTGTCGGTCAGGTTCTTCTTGAGATAGATCCAGCCCAGCGTATCGGAGACCTCGCTCAGCTCGGGCAACAACTGTTTGGCCCGCTGCGCCTTGGTGAGAGCGTCGTCCAGGTCACCGCCGTGCTCCGTAAGCAGGTATGCCAGGTTGTTGAGCGCCACGGCGTTGTTGGGATCGAGTTTGAGAACCACCTCATACACCTGCCTGGCTTCGGACCAGCGTTGCGCGGACTCCAGCACCAGCGCCAGCGTGCTCAGCACCACGCCGTTCTCGGGGACGATCTCGCGGGCCTTTTGCAGCGCCGCGACGGAGTTGGCGAGGTCGCCCTTGCGCCGGTACGCCTCACCGATGCGGTAGAAAAGCTCGGCTTGCGCTTTCGACCCTTTGGGGAGCGACCCCGCCACCTTCTGGAAATAGGAGACCGCGGCGTCATACCGGCCGGCGCGGATCGCGGTATTGCCCAGGGCCGCTACTAGGTCCATATTATTGGGCGCCTTCGCGGCTTCGGTCTGCAACAGTTGCATCGCTTGGTCGGGATGGTTCTGCGCCATCTCTGTTTCGACCATGCCCATCAAACCACGCGAGTTGGCGGGGTTCCGCTCGTATGAGCGCCGAAAGACGTCCGCCGCTTCCTTGTACTTGTTCTCCGCCAGGTTCACGAGGCCCAACTGGAAAAGCACGTCGGGAGCACTGGGGTTGGCCTGCAGCATAGTCTCCAGCAGTGCCCGCGACTCCGCAAACTTCTTCTGGCCCATGAGAGCCGAGGATGCGATCAGCCGCGCGGCGACGCTGGTGCGGTCGATCGAGAGCACCTGCTCGGAGCTTCTCAGGGCGGCCTCGAAGTCCCTGCTCCTGAGCTGCAACTGCGCCAGATCCAGCCGCGCCCTTACGTAGTCCGGCCGCAGATCTATGGCCTTCTGGAAACGCTGCCGCGCCTGCTCCCATTCGCCGCGTTCGCGATGCACGCGGCCGAGGTCGTACTGCGCGACAGGGTTGTTCGGCGAATGCGCCACGACAGCCTGCAACTCCGTCAGCGCCTTGGAAACGTCGCCTTTCTCCAACAGGAAGGTGGCCGCCAGGCCGCGCGCGTCGTTGTCGCCGGGATCGTCCTTCAGGATCTGCGAATTCAAATCGGCCGCCTCGGTCCGCTTGCCTTGCCGCATGAGCACTTCGATGATGTGCTTCTCGTAGTCGGCCTTCTTCTTGACGTCCTTCGACATGCCCTCGCGATACTCGCGGATGGCGGCGTCTCCGTCTCCCATGCGCAGATAGAAATCACCCACCGTCTTGTACGCCTGCGCGTATTCCTGGGCGTGGGATTTGATCTGGTTGAGGACGCCCACCATGTCCTCGCGTTGGTTCTGCACAGAGTAATGCATGGCCAGCATGGTCAGGTACCCGAACTGCTTCGGATTGTTCTGGGCTCCCAGCTTCAACACCTGCTCGGCGTCAATGGGCCGCCGTAGGAACATGAGCAGCCGGTAGAGGTCGGTGTAGGCGGCTTGAGACGTCTTGTCCTTTTCGATGACGCTGCGGTAGAGTTTTTCGGCTTCGGGGAACTGGTATTCCGCGGTCATCGCCCGCGCCAACTGCATCAGGACGCCGGGCTGCCCGGGCTTGATGGTTTCGGCCCGGCGATATTCCGCGATCGCCTTGTCGAGCAGCACCCGCCCCTCGTCCTTCCTGGCAACCCTGAACGCATCGGTGGCCCGCGCGTAGTCCAGATCGCCAGTGAGCCGGTGACCATCGTACGAATTCGCGTCGCGCTTCAGCAGCGCTTCGCAATAGGTCTGCACTTCGTCCAGGTAAGGCTTGCGCGCGTTGGCTTCCATCCCGCCCGTCACCGCGAGGTAAATCTCCGTCAGCTTGACCATCGCGTCCCAGTGATCGGCCTCGCTGGCCGGCAGCAACTCCACAGCGCGGCGAAAGGCGCTCACCGCCTCGGCCCCGGAACCCAGCTTGAGAGCGGTCAGGCCCAGCTTGTAGTACGCCGGCCCCCAACGCTGGTCCTTGCCCTTGGCATTGAGGTACATGATGCGCGCTTCTTTGTACTTGCCCTTGTCGAAGTACTTGTTTCCGCTTTCGAGATAACGCCTCTTGGCGACGTTGGGATCGCGGCTGCACGATACCAGCGCAAAAACCACCGTTAGAATAATCGCGACTAGACGTTTGGAACGCATAGCTTCCTCAGACTGATTCTCTTACACTTTGGCGTCAAATTCCATGGCCAAGGCCATGGAAAAGCATTCGCGGAGACATTATAGCAGTACCAGTATCAATCGGAGCGTCTGGCGGGCGGGGTTTGGTGCGCGGGGCTGGGCGCGCGCTGACCCGGGGACAGGCCCCTACTCGACGAATACGGTGGGCGCGGTTGGGCCCGTGATGGGGCTGCTCACGCCGCCGATCCGCAGCGTCACGGGCAGCGCGCCGCCTTTCAAGTGCGTGCCCGGTATCCGGCAATTGATCTGGTAGACGCCGATCAACCCGGGAGCCAGCCCGCTCCAGTCCACAATTTCCTGCGCATCGGAGATGGTCGGATCGCCAAAAAACACCTGCACCGGGCCGGTCACCGCCAGCGGGCTCAAAGGAGCGGGAACCCCCGCCGTCACCTTGCCGCCGGTGGTAGGCCCCAAGCCGGTGGCGTAAATGGTGAGCGGCTCATCCCGGTGGCCGGGATTGTAGCGGTCCAGCCGCGTGCCGTCCTGGTGGAAGATAGCCGGCCCGTCCGCATCTACAAAGACCGCGGGAGCGTACTTGGCAACCGTGACGGTGGCGCTGCTGGAGGCCTCATGGTTGGCGATCGAGCGCACCACCAGCGGATATCTGCCGGCGGCCAGCGTCGGCGGCAACTGCGCATTGATCTGATTGGGGAAGCTGGCCAGCAGTGGCAGCGGAGTGTTGTTGAGCGTGACGCAGGTGCCGCCCAGAACGGTTGGCAGCGGAGTGCCGCCGGCGGAGGCGGCGGCAGCCAGGCGCTGCCCGAAGATCGAGACCAACCCGCCGGAGGCCAGGCTGGGCGTGTAATTGGCCGTATTCACCACCCCGTTGGCCGGCGCGAGCGGAATGTTTTGAGTCCCCGTGGTATCGAACGGGACGATGTGAAGTCCGGAGGTGGTCAGCACGTACACCGTGGCGGCGAGGGGATCGATGGCCATGGTGCGGCCGTTGATGTTGGCGCGTGCGGTTCCAGCGACCGCGGTGAGCGGCCCTTCGAGCGCATTGGCCGCGGCGATGGTCTGCTGCGACGTGGCATTCACCACCTCGATCAGCCCCGCATCGGTGGCCACCGCGGTGGCGCTGGCGCGCGGCGGCACGGAGAACCGGACGAAGTTCTGGGCGTCCACCGCGGCCACGGCGGAAACCGGCCGCGAGGCGGCGGTGGCCGACGTGCCGATGGGCGTCAGTGCCTGGTTGAGCACCTGGTTGTTCACCAGGTAATACTGCCCACCCGGTCCCGCGGCGATGGGTCCGTAATAGCCCTGAATAGGAGTGGGAATCACCTGCCGTGCGGCCACAAAATCGTCGTCCGCCGCGCTATAGAGATAGGCCCCGCCGTTGCCCCCCAGCAGCAGGACGAAGCTGCCTTCCGGGCTGGAGGCCATGGTCTGAGGCGCCGGGATGGCGACTACCGTTCCAAAAACGTCGGTATTGAGGGTGCGCGGCATCACGGTGGCGCCCACGATCATCCACAGCGTGCCGTTCGACATCAGCACCTGCGGGCCGCGCTGGCTGGAGGCAATCACGGCGGGCGTAAGCAAGGCAAACGAGGCGTTGAAGGGAATGGGAGGCAACCGCACTTTTCCGGTGACCGCCCCTTTGGTCAAATCCACGACGCTGAGGTATTCGCTGCCGCTGTTGGCCGCGTAAAGGGTATTGGTGTCGGCTCCAAATGCGATCGACTGCGGCAGTTGGCCCACGGTGATGGGGGCCAGGAACTGCCGCTGCTTCATGTCGAAGATCTCAATCCGGTTCTTCCCCGGATTGGCGATGTAGAGCCTCTGCCGCGCGCTATCGGTCAGCAGATCGGTGAGCCCCGCGGCGCCGGCCCCCGTATCCACGGGGATGATGGTCCCCAGCGCCTCGGCGTTGCGATTGTTCTGGAATACCCGCACGTTGGGAATGATGTTGATGGCTTCCGCCGATTGAATCAGAAGCTGGTCCGGAGCGACGGTGCCGAGCCCGCGCGCCGTCACCGCGCTGTTGTACTGTGCGGTGACGTCGCCTCCGTAAGTCTTCGCCGTCACGCGCACGGTGGCCGATGTGGCTGCGGCGGTGAGCACCTGCACGGTGGCCGTCAGCCGGCCACCGCCCTGGTTTCGAACCGGAATCACGGCCGAGTTCTGGGCCGCGGTCACGCCGCATTGGTCGTTGGCCAGCAGGGCCACGTTGGTGTCGGGGATGGCAATCGGGGAAGTCTTCAGTCCCGCCGTCGCGGCCACCAGGAAACCCGACTGCGAGATGGCATACATGGTGGCTCCGTCGGAGGTGATCACGATCTTCCCGCCCAGGTTCTCGGGAAGCATCACTCCCAACTGGATCAGCAGATTATCGGGAGTGTTGACCAGCAATTGACTGGTGTTCGATTTGGCCGCGGGGTTCTGGACCGGAACGATGTTGTAAGAGGTGAGCAGCTCCGAGCCGTCCGGCAGGAACACCGCGCCGCCCTGGTTCGTCTGGGTGACGAAATTGGCGCCGGCGGCAAACACGAAGGGAGAGTTGGTGGTGTTCTGTTGCCCCAGCACCAGCAGGGTGGAAGTCTCGATCAACATCGGCCCCGACAGGAACTCGGAGCCGTCCGGCGAAACCGCCAGAATGGGCGACGTCCCCGCGATGCTGCGGCTGGCAAGGACGGTCGAAGAATCCACATCGAACACGAAAACCGTGCGCGTGCTGGCCAGTTGATTCACCCCGATGATGGTCCTGCCATTGGGTGTGGCCTGAAGCTGGCTCTTACTGGCGAAATACATGAGGCCATTGGGCGGCGGCATCTGGGGCGTGGCGGGCGCGGGCGGCGCTACCAGCACGGCCTGCAACGCGCTCACGGCGGACGCCGACGGATCGTAGGTGGTCAGCACCGCCTGCCCCGTTCCCGTTCCGATGGTGCTGATGAGGACCTTTTCGTTGTACCCCACCGCCACGCCTTCCGGCTTGGCCGCCAGGCTCACCGACGTCTTGGAGAACGAGGCGGAAGTGAGGTCGATGATATCCAGCGTCGAGGCGTCGTAGCAAGCCACGTACAGAAACTTCCCCGATCGCGACATGGCAATCGCCAGCGGCGTGGCGCTGGTCTTGACCGAGGTGCTGGGACTCGGCGGATTGCTGGCGGTGCTGTAAACATCCACCTGGTTCTCGTACGTGTTCACGAGGTAGACGCGCTTGCGGGCCTCGTCCAAAACCAGGTCGGCGACCGGCAGCGTGTGCGAAACCACTGTCCCGAAGGTGGCGCCCCAAGACGGCAAGACGCTCAAAATGCACACGAATAGGGGCCGAAGCACAGACATCGGTAAACCACTATAACCCACGGCGGGCGGCGAAGTTGCGGCGGCTGGGCGGAGGGGAAAAGATCGGTCGGCAGGCGCCACCGCCCAATGCCACTTAAATAACTCATCGGGACTCCTTGCGAGATGGAAACGTATGACGACGATGCCAGGCGGCTCGCGG
>PLMF01000175.1 GCA_003142355.1 Bryobacterales bacterium | reverse complement strand
TCCCAGCCCCTGGCCTGCGACCCCCGGCCCCTGGCCCCCGGCTCGGCTCCCGACCCCCAACCCCAGGCCCCGGCTCAACCCCTGGCCCCCAGCCTTGGCGGCCCGCCCCAGAAACTTCTCTCCACCGGCCGGGTTCAGGTAGTACTATGAGGAGTTCCGCGTCTCGGGAAGGATACGTACGTGAGCTCTCGTAATACTGCAATTTGGTTCGGTTTGGCGGCTCTGGCTCTATCGATGCCCGCGGCGCGGCTGGCGTACTCCCAGCAGACGGTGGGAGCCACGTTCGGCGATGTCATCAAGGTGCCAGGCGGGACGCCATCGGACGTGGTTCTGGACGAATCGCGCCAGCGGTTGTACCTCATCAACAACACCACCAGCCTGGTCTATATCTTCGACTACACCACCAACCACGTGGTCGGCACCATACCGGTGGGGAAGACCCCGCTGGCGGGCGCCATATCCATGGACGGCAGCTTCCTGTACGTGACCAGCAGCGGGAACGCGTCGCTAAACGTGATCGACCTTACCCGCGGCCTGGTGACGCAGACCGTGGCGCTGACCTCGGCGCCGCAAGGGGTGGAGGTGGGCGCCGACGGACGCGCGCTCATCAGCATGGTTGGGACGGGGGTGGTTTCGGGCGTTCCGCAGGGAACCCTGGCGCTGTACGACCAGAACCAGTCGGCGGGGTCGCAAGTCCAGTACATCAACGTTCCGGCGCTTCCCACTACTCCATCTCCGTTGCCGGCGCCCACGCTGGCGCGCCCCACCACCACGTTTAGCGGCAAGTTGCTGCGCACGCCGGACGGGCAGCACATCGTCGGGGTCATCACCCCCACCAGCTCGACGACGTACGTCTTCGTTTACGAAGTGGCTTCGGGCGTGGTTCTGCAAAATCGAACGATATCGGGCGCGTCTTCGGTGCTGTCGATGGCGCCCGATGGCTCGCGGTTCATGGCCGGGTTCACCATGTTCGACACCGCCACGCTGGCGATCGTCGGGCAGCAAAACAACGCCAACGCTCCCTTCGCATACACCGGCGCGGTCAACACGTTGCAGAACATCGGCGGTAGCATCTTCTCGCCGGACGGCTCGACGCTGTACAGCGCGTTCAACACGGCGGCCACGTCCACACCGCCGCCGCCCTCGCAATCATCGGTGCTGCTGGTCAACGATCCGGCCAACCTGGGCATCCGGCTGGGAATCAAGCTGCCGGAGAGCATTGTGGCCAAGATGGTGATGACCGCGGATGGATCGCAGGCCTGGGGGCTGTCGGATTCCGGGCTGGTGCACATGCCGCTGGGCAACCTGTACAACTACCCGATTCTGGCGCCGCAGACGACGGAAGTCTTCCTGGCGATGGACGACTGCAACCGCGGAGTGGCTACCGGCGCCCTCCAGATCAATAACCTGGGCAAGGGGAAATTGACGTTCAGCGTGGCGACCAACACGGGCTCGGCGCTGGTCTATTCGCAGAGGAGCGGCCTGGCCCCGGCCACCATCACGTTTTCCATGGAGCCGGGGCGCTCGGGCGTGGTCCGGCAGGCGGGCACGAATATCTGGACGGCCGCCGGGACCCAGCAGGGCACACCGTTCAACGTGACGCTTTCCTCACCCGAGGCCATCAACATTCCCAATATGATCCGGGTGTACATGAACTACCGGCAGTCGGACCAGCGGGGCGTGATCTATCCCATTCCCACCGTTCCCAATAACAGTCCGGGCGGCACCACGGGCAACACGGCCGGCAATGAAGGCCTGCAAGACATCCTGCTGGACGAGGCGCGCGGCAGGCTCTACATCACCAACTCGGGATTCAACCGGATCGAGGTATTCGACACCCAGCAGCAGAAATTCCTGAGCCCGATTCCGGTGGGACAGATGCCGCACGAGATGGCCATGGGCACCGACGGAAACACGCTGTACGTCGGGAACACGGGCGGCGAGTCGATCAGCATCGCGGACCTGAACCTGGGGCAGGTGACGGGCGGCGTGGTCTTCCCGCCGGTCCCGCGCAGCGGCACCTCCAACGGGATTTACCCGCGATCGCTGGCGATGGGATTGGTGGGTCTGGAATTCATCATGTCGAACGGCACGCAGTGGCAGGTAGTGGGGAATACGGCGCTGCCGCGGCCGGCGGATCCGGTGGCGCCGGTGACGCTCGCGACTTGCCCGGCGTGCGGGATGATTGCGACGCCGGATAACAATTACGTCCTGACGCTTTCGGGAAACGGGACGGCCTACGTTTACGATTCGATGGCGGACAGCTATGTGGCATCTCGACTGCTGATTCCGGCGCCGATTACGGGTTATTACGGTTTGCTGGCCGCTGGTCCGGGAGCCAACTACTTCCTGGTGAACGGCCTGATTCTGAATACCTCGCTGACCACGCTGGGCGGCTCGGCCTCGCCGGGCGCGACCACGGTGACGCCGGGCGGCGGGGCGGGCGGCGCGCCGCCCACGGCCACCATCGTCAACACCGGCAACCGCAACGTGGTGGCGGTGGCTCCGTTGAACGACCACTCGTTCCTGTGGCTCACCACTCCCGTGCGCCAGAACATCACCACCGCGACGAGGGACGATTCGCGCACCACTCTGCAGACCATCGACCTGAATACCGGCTCGGTGTCGCTGGTGGGACCGGTTCCGGAGAATCCCGTGGTCAGTGTCTTCGGCACCACCCGGTTCAACACCAACCCGCGGATGATGGTGGTGGATTCGGCGGGCACCACGGCGTACGCCATTACCATCTCGGGGTTGAGCGTGATCTCTCTGGCGCCCGCGGGAGCCAACACGCAGCCGGCGATCTCGACCGGCGGGAGCGGCGTCGTGAATGCGAGCAGCGCGACTGTGGCCATCACGCCCGGCTCGTTCGTCACCATCACCGGCAAGAATCTGGCCTCCACGGCCGTGGCCAGCACGCTGCCGCCGCCGACGGTGCTGGGCGGCTCGTGCGTGACTTTCGGCGATATTGCGCTGCCGCTGCTTTCGACTTCCAGCGGGCAGATTCAGGCGCAGGTGCCCGTCACCATGCTGCCCGGAACGCAGTTGGTGGAGGTGCGCTCGCTGGCGACCGCGCAGGACAGCGCTCCGGTGACCGTCACGGTGAAGGCAGCGGGGAACTGACGTTTGCATGCCACGCATGCATGCGCTAAGATTTACGTATGCGGCGTCCGACCGGGAGTTCGATTCGGGTCTCCGCCTCGACTAGAAGGCGTGTCGGAGATCTTGCAATCCAACTTAAGGTCGCCAGCCAACAGGATGTGATCGACCGCGCACTCGACAAGCTCGAACATAGCTTGTTCTGGGAAGGTTTTGAAGAAGAAGCGCGAGCTTACCTGGCCGCTTACCCGCAGGAGCGAAATGAGCGCGACCGGTACGCAGGCACTTCGGCCGACCGGATGAAGGGCAGACGGTGACGCTGGCAAGTCCGGCCTCACCGGAGCGCCCGCGCCGCGGTGAAGTCTGGTGGGTGGATTTTTCGCCATCGGTCGGAAACGAGATTCGTGACGAGCACCCCGCCCTGGTGATCTCGACCGATTATCTGAACGAAAGCTCCTTTGGTGTCCTGGTTGTGATCCCACTATCGAGTTCCAGCCCGCCACTGCGTATTCATGTCGAGGTTCCCGCTGGCGAAGCAGGTCTGACAAAACCCAGCCGGATCAAGTGCGATCAGATCGGCAAAGCCGATATCCGCCGCTTCCGTCCAAGAGGAAAGCTCGGCAGATTGCGGCCGGAGACGCTCCGCAAGGTGGAAATGATTCTGAAGCGGCTGCTTGAGTTGTAGGGGCCGGGCATGCCCGGCCCCTACGACCAATTCAGGATCACCTTGCCCGAATTGCCGGAAAGCATGGCCTCGAAGCCTCTCTCGAATTCGGTATAGGGGAAGCGGTGCGTGATCACCGGTGTGATGTCCAGGCCGGATTGCAGCATGACCGTCATCTTGTACCAGGTCTCGTACATCTCGCGGCCGTAGATGCCCTTGATNNTCCAGGCCCACGTCGAAGCCCTCGGTCATTCCGAGTTGCTTCTGCACTTCCGGGAGACTGGTTTCGCGCACGTCGACGGCGAGCGTTACGCCCAGCTTGCGGGCGAGCGCCAGGCGGTAAGGATTGACATCGGTGATCACGGTGTAGCGCGCGCCGGCGTGCCGCGCCACGGCCGCCGCCATGATGCCGATGGGGCCGGCGCCGGTGACCAGCACGTCCTCGCCCAGCACGGGGAAGGAAAGCGCGGTGTGGACGGCGTTGCCGAAGGGGTCGAAGATGGCCGCGACGTCGAGCGAAACCGATTCGTGGTGGCGCCAGATGTTGGTCATGGGCAGCGCGATGTATTCGGCGAACGCGCCCGGACGGTTTACCCCCACGCCCTGGGTGTGAGCGCACAGGTGGCGGCGGCCGGCGAGGCAATTGCGGCACAGGCCGCAGACCACGTGGCCTTCCCCGCTGACCAGGTCGCCGGGGAAGAAGTCCACCACGTTGGACCCGGTCTCGACGATCCGGCCGACGAACTCGTGACCGATCGTCATGGGCACGGGGATGGTCTCCTGCGCCCACTCGTCCCACCGGTAGATGTGCACGTCGGTGCCGCAAATGCCCGTGCGCAGCACCTTGATGAGCACGTCGTTGATGCCGATTTTGGGGACGTCCACTTCCCCGAGCCAGAGGCCCGGCTCGCGCCTGCTCTTCACCAGTGCTCGCATGCTTTTACGATAGCAACAAGCGGTGGGGCGTCTGGTTGTGTAGGCCTCCGCCACGGGCAACCGGAGCCGCGTCTTCGCCTGCGCGGCATGTCGCGACAGCGCAACACAAAGGAGGTTCTGTTAATATCAATCCGGGAGCTCGATGGAGGTTCAGAACGGTGCCAACAAATTCTGAAAGTGATATTCGGCGCACTCTGAAGCACTTATCCCGACAACGGGTAGCTCTTGTCCTGCAGCCGGGCAATGTATGGGTGATTGAGAATGCGGTTGAAGACAACGAGCAAACCGACGCTGCGTTAAAGACCGCCTATATGCGAGGTTGGGTTAAGCCTATAGAGAATGCAATACCCAAAGGCAAGCTCACACCAGACGGAGCCCTACCAAGCGGAGACCCTTTTCAAACAGTAGGGCCTCTTTGGCAGTTGACCGAGGGTGGCTGGACCGTAGTGAATCGAACTCACTGGTGGGCACTGTTCGCCATCCTAGTTTCCGTACTTTCATTTACTGTATCGGTCGGCTCACTTGTGCTGGCAACAAGGGCGCCATCACACAGGGCTGACGTTCAGCCAGCAAGCGCCCGGTAAAGGGCCGTGCGCGCCGCCGGGTATCTTCGATGCGCGTTCCTGGGCTTACTGGAATCTGAAATGCGGCCGTGTACCGGCGCCCCCTATGCCAGTGCGACACGGGGTGCTCGATACCTTCAGTGCGTCGAGCCGGGCGGGACGAAATCCGGGGGGAAGGCCGCGCCTTCGCCAAAGAAATATTGGTCCATCTGCTGGATGAGGAATTCCTGGGCTTCCCGATTGCCGAGGTTGAGGCGGTATTCGTTCATGATCATCTTCATGCGGTCCACCCACATCTTCCAGGCTTCCTTGGAGACGTTTTCGTAGATCTTCTGCCCGAGCGGATGGCCGTCGAACGGAACTTCATTGAGGCCCTCCATTTCGCGCTGGAACTTCACGCAGAATACCCGGTGGGCGCCCGGCGCAATCGGCTCTTCCATGTCGAATCTCCTCAGACCAGGATACTACGGGGCATGGACTGCGACCGGCAGGCGTCCCGATCACTCGGGACGCTGGGCAGGCGGCACCGCCTGCCCCACCGCGAAGCCTACGGCCGTCAGCACGATGCCTAACTCGCGGGTGTCGCCGGGGGCGAAGAACGTCTCGTCGATGACGATTTCGACTGTGGCTACCGCGCCGGCGGCGCGCATGGGCGGCGATTCCAACGTGTACGTGCCCGGCGCCGGGTAGGTCTGCGACGCTACCTCGCGGCCATCGAGCAGCAGCGTGACGCGGCGCGCGCGCGCTTGCGGCGGGATGGTGAAGGTCGCGCGCAACGGCAGGGCGGCCGGAGGACTCGCGAGCGCCACTACGGCGGACCGCGACATCCAGCGAAAGCGGTTGTCTTCGAGAGCGAAGATGCCGCCGACGATCTGGTCCGCGGCCTGGGGGGCGTTCATGGGCAGGTAGGCGAGCGTGGGATGCCGCTCGGCGACTTCGACGGCGCGCACGCGGTCGATCAGCCCGGCGGACACTCCGAATGGCCAGAAACCCTTCGCTACGGTGGAGTATCCCGAGTGCGATTCCAGGCCGATGAGCCGCAGCGGAATGGCGGGCCGGATCTCCGCCGCGCGGAGCCGAGCGAATGGGGCGACGGGGTTGACGGAAGCGCTGAGCTCGCTCGAGACCACGATGTCGCCGGGGCGCAGGCGCTGGGTCTTCTTCAGCGGCAAGGCGCCGTCGGCTTCGAGATAGTAGCGCAGGCCCCATTCGCCGTCGATCCAGACGCGATGGCCCGCCGCGGGGCGGCGCAGCGATTCCGCAAACTGGCGGTAGCCCGCCCAGTGCTGGTAGTTGACGGCGGCAAGGCCCAGGCCGAGGGCCAGTTGGAGGACGAAGCCGGCGGCCAGCCACTTGGGACGCAGGCGCGAGGCCAGAAGTACTGCGGGCGCCGCCATGGGCAGCAGGTAACGCGCCGCGCCGGCGAAGAAGATCACCAAAGCTCCGGCGAAGAAGACTCCGATCCACGCGAGCAGGAAGAGCGTGTCCGGCTCGCGCCGCCGGCGCCAGGCGAGTATGAATGCCGCCGGCACGAGCGCGGGAAAAACGATGAACCAGGAGTGGATGGTCAACGCCAGGGCGCTGGCCAGCTTGGCGTCGAACGTCTGGAGAGTGGACAGATAGCCGCTGAGTACGGCGGCGGGCAGAGCGCCGGTGGAGAGGCGCTCGAAAAGCTGCCATAGAGCGATGGTGAGGGGCGGAACCAGGAGGATGAGCCAGCGGGCGGGACTGCGGCGGTGGAAGAGCCACACGTAGACCGCGAGGATGGGGGTGAGCAAGACGGCCTGGTAGGCGGTGAGGGCGGCCAGCGCCATCGAGATGGCGGAAAGCACAAGCACCGCTCTCTTACGTTCGCGGCTCGGAAAGTGCGTGTGAACACGAGGGCGTGTTTCAGAGCCGCGAACGTTAGAGAGCGGTGGGGTTACAAACAGCGCCACGGCGGCCATCCAAAAGGCCAGGAACGGGATGTCCGTTTCCAGCGAATTGCCGTTCACCACGAAGGCCGGCACGGCGACGAACAACAGAGTCGCCCAGAGCGGTTGCGGCGAAAAACGGCGCGCCAGAGACCACATGGCGCCGGCGGCGATCAGAGAAAACACGATGTACGCGGCGTGAAAAGGAATCTCTTTTACGCCGCCGAACACGGCGATGAGACCGGCCAGCACCCACCCATCCAGAGGCGGATGCGGCTGGCCGCGCAGATCCACTTCCTCACCCTGAAACACGTATTTGGTGTTGTCCGGGTGCAGCGGATCGATGAGCGCGTGGGAGGCCTCGGTGAGATAAATGTGATCGTCGCCCTGGATAGCCTGGTTGAGAAAGGGAAGCCGAATGAGCAGCACCAGGCCCAGCACCAACACCCACTGCCTGGGGTTTACGCCGGTCGCCATCGCAGCACCGGCTTGCGCGCGGCGGTGACTTCGTCCACGCGGCTGGTCCGGGTCCCGTAGGGGGCATTCTTGACCAGTTGCGGATCGGCCTCCACCTCTTTGGCGATGGCGATCATGGCCTCGATGAACTGGTCGAGCTCGAGCTTGCCCTCGGTCTCGGTGGGCTCGATCATGAGCGCGCCGTGGACGATCATCGGGAAGCTGACGGTGTAAGGATGGAAACCGTAATCGATGAGGCGCTTGGCAATGTCGCCGGTGCGCACGCCCGCTTTCGCCTGGCGTTCATCGCTGAACACCACCTCGTGCATGTTGGGCGAAGCGTACGGCAAATCGTAGTACGGCTCGAGGCTCTTGCGGATATAAACGGCATTGAGCACGGCGTCCACGGTGGCGTTGCGCAGGCCCGGGCCGCCGTGGGCCAGGATGTAAGCCAGCGCGCGCACCAGCACGCCGAAGTTGCCGTAGAAGGCGCGCACGCGGCCGATGGAGTGTTTGCGCCGATAATCGTAGGCCCATTTCTTGCCCGAGCGCTTGAGGCGCGGCACGGGGAGGAACGGCTCGAATGGCTTCTTCACGGCCACCGGACCGGCGCCCGGGCCGCCGCCGCCGTGGGGCGTGGAAAAAGTCTTGTGCAGGTTGAGGTGCAGCACGTCCACGCCGAAATCGCCCGGCCGCGCGATGCCGACCAGCGCGTTCATGTTGGCGCCGTCCATGTAGAGCATGGCGCCCTTGGCGTGCAGAATGTCGGCCGCCTGCATAATGTTCTCTTCGAACACCCCAAGGGTATTGGGATTGGTCACCATGAGCGCGGCCACGTCCCGGTCGACGAGCTGTGCCAGCGCGGCGACGTCCAGCACGCCGGTGGCGCTGGAGGGGATGCTCGCCACCGCGTATCCGGCGATAGCGGCCGAGGCGGGGTTGGTGCCGTGCGCCGAATCGGGGATAAGAATCTTCTTGCGGGGATTGCCGCGCTTCTCGAGCAGGGCGCGAATTAACAGGATGCCGGTCAGCTCGCCGTGCGCGCCGGCAGCGGGCTGCAGCGTCACGGCGTCCATGCCGGCGATCTCAGCAAGGGCGGCTTCCAGGCGCGCCATCACTTCCATGGAGCCTTGGGCCAGGGCTTCCGGCTGGTAAGGATGCGCCCAGGCGAGGCCCTCGATGCGCGCCACCAGCTCGTTGATGCGCGGGTTGTACTTCATGGTGCAGGAGCCCAGCGGATACATACCGTGGTCGATGGCGTAGTTCCACGTGGAGAGGCGGGTGAAGTGGCGGATGGCCTCCACTTCACTGACCTCGGGGAAACCGGGGATCTCGGAGCGGACGTTTTCCGCGCCTAGGGCGCCGGCCGGGTCTACGAGGGGGACGTCCAAGGCGGGGAGTTGGTAGGCTAGCTTGCCGGGAGAGCTGCGCTCGAACAGGAGGGCTTCGTTTTGCGAGAGGTGGGGGCGGACTTTGGCGATCATGCGGGGACCTCGCCTTGCAAGAGCGCCGAGACGAGTCTCGGCGCGGCAGGCATGAGTGCCTGCGCCACAGTGTCCATGTCGGCGCGCTTGGACATTTCCGTGGCGCAGAGGAGCATGCAGTCGGAGAGCTCGGGGTAGAAACGAGATAGAGGAAGGCCGCCGATGATTTTCTTCTTGAGGAGCACCTTGTTGATGGCGTCGGGGTTGGCGGCGCGGACTACGAATTCATTGAAAAAATGGCCGGTGAAGCGCGGAACCAACTTGGCGGCCAGGTAGTGCGCCTTGGCCAGGTTTTGTTCGGCCAGGTCGCGCAGGCCCCGCTTGCCGTAGACCGTCATGAAGACCGTGGCCATCAGCGCAATGAGAGCCTGGTTGGTGCAGATGTTGGAGGTGGCCTTCTCGCGCCGGATGTGCTGCTCGCGCGTGGAAAGCGTGAGACAGAAGGCGCGGTTGCCGCGCGAATCGGTGGTCTGACCCACCAGGCGGCCGGGCATCTGGCGGATGAACTTTTCCCTGGTGGCGATGACGCCCGCGTACGGGCCGCCGTAGCTGGGCGATATCGCGAAGGATTGCAGNNACCACGATCAGCAGAGCGCCGCGCCGGTGCGCGATCTCGGCCGGGGCCTTCAGCTCGTCCACGATTCCGAAGAAGTTCGGCGATTGTACGACGACCGCCGCGGTGAGATCGTCGATCTTGCGGTCCAGGTCTTCGAGGTCGATGGTGCCGGCCTCGGGCAAATAGCCGAATTCCTCGACCGGCATTCCCTGGTGCCGGGCATACGTGCGCAGCACCTCGCGGTACTCGGGGTGCACCGAACGGGCGATCAGCACGCGCTTCCTGCCCGTGGAGCGCACGGCCATAAAGACGGCTTCGGGGACGGCGGTGGAGCCGTCGTACATGGAGGCGTTGGCCACGTCCATGCCGGTGAGCTGGCAGATCATGGTCTGGAATTCGAAGATGGCGGTAAGCGTGCCCTGCGAGATCTCGGCCTGGTAGGGGGTGTACGACGTCAGGAACTCGCCGCGTGAAACCACGGCGTCCACCAGCACCGGGCGGAAATGGTGGTAGACACCCGCGCCCAGGAACGATGCGTAGCCGTTGGCGTTCTCGGCCGCGCGCTGGCGAAAGTAGTCCACGATTTCGTACTCGGAGATGCCCGGCGGCAGGTTGAGCGGCCGCTTCAGCCGCACGGATTCCGGCAGATGGGAAAACAGCTCTTCGGGGGACGCCACGCCGCAGGCTTCGAGCATCTGGCGGCGTTCGGAATCGGACTTCGGAAGGTAGCGCAACTACTTCTCGGCCCCAATATATGCCTGATAGTCGGCGGCGGACATCAGGTTCTGGATTTCGGCGGGGGCGCCGAGCCGGATCTTCACCAGCCACGCGGCGCCGTGCGGATCCTGGTTGAGTTTCTCGGGAACGTCGGCCAGCAATTTGTTGATTTCCGTCACCTCCCCCGTGACGGGCGCGTAGATGTCGGAAACGGCCTTAACCGACTCGACGGAGCCGAGCGACTTGCCCAGCTCGACGCGGGCCCCCACCTTGGGCAGGTCCACGTATACGATGTCGCCGAGTTCCTGTTGCGCATGATCGGTGATTCCGATCGTGCCGGTGTCCCCTTCCACGAGGACCCATTCGTGTTCCTTGGTGTATCGGAAGTTGTCTGGATACATTTTTATTTCGCTCGTTTGTAAAACGGAGTTGCCACCGTCACCGCATCCACCGGCTGGTTGCGGATCATGATCTGGATGGCTTTGCCCGGCTGCGCCTGTTGGGCGGGCAGGTAGCAAAACCCGATATTCCGGTTCAAGGTTGGCGAAGGCGAGCCGCTGGTGACCCAGCCCGCCGGCGAGCCATCGACAAACACTTCGTAGCCATCGCGGCCGATGCCGCGCCCGCGCATCTCATAGCCCGCCAGTTTTCGTGTGACGCCCTTTTCCTTTTGCCGCAGCAGCGCCTGGCGGCCCACGAACTCGCCCTTATCGAACTTGACGATCCATTCGAGGCCCGCTTCGAGAGGAGAAATGGAGGCGTCGATTTCGTGCCCATAGAGCGCCATCCCGGCCTCGAGGCGCAACGTGTTCCGCGCGCCCAGGCCGCACGGCTTGATGCCGAATTCGGCGCCGGCCTCGATGACTTCGTTCCAGATGCGCGCGGCATGGGATGAAGCCGCGTAAATCTCGAAGCCGTCCTCGCCGGTGTACCCGGTGCGCGCGATGCGCGCGGGTACGTCGCACACCTCGCCATCGGTGAACCAATAGTAGCGGATGGCGGCGAGCGACACAGGCGTCAGTTTCTGCACGGTGTCTCGCGCTTTGGGACCCTGGATGGCAAGCTGGGCGTAGCGGCCGCTCGCGAAATCCACGCGCGCATCAAAACGGTTGAGCGAGCGGATGTGCTCGAAATCCTTCTCCTGGTTGGAGGCGTTGACGCACAGGAAGTAGTGGTCCTCGGCGACCTTGTGGACCAGGATGTCGTCGACAAAGCCGCCGTGCTGGTAGAGCAGCCCGGAGTAGCGGGCCTGGCCGATCTTCTGCGTGTGGACGGCATTGGTGGTGACGAAATCGGCGAGTTTGGCGGCCTCCGGCCCGTGGATTTCGATCTCGCCCATGTGGCTGACATCGAAGAGGCCGACGGCGCGGCGCACGGCGTGGTGCTCATCGATAATGCCGGTGTATTGGACGGGCATATCCCACCCGCCGAAATCCACCATCCTGGCTCCCAGGGCGCGATGAATGGAATTGAGCGGAGTGGTTCTGAGCGAGGACGCAGCGGGCATGCAAATTCAGGCTAGCAGCAGCGAAAAGGGGGTGTCAAACGGGGGGCTTGTTCACTGCACCGCTACCATGACGCCGCTCTGGCTCACATTTCCGCCGATCGACACCTGAATCGACAGCGGGCCTGATGGCACATTGCCCGGGATCTGCACGTTGAGCTGCATCACCCCCGCGACCATGCCCGGTGCTTCCCCGGCGTACGTATAGAGAGCCGGCTGGCCGCCGATCAACACCTGGATCGCCTGTGATGGCGCCGGAGTTACCTGCGGAGGCGGCAGGGTCACGCTGGTGATCGCGCCCGTGACGCCCTGCGGGCTGGTCTGGCCCTCGCCCGTCATGAACACCTGCACGATACTGCCCTTGGCTGCCGGATGGCTCGGCCCGTTCAGGCTGTTGTCCTGGTTGAGGATGGCCCCCGGCCCGCTGCCCGACGCGTTTTGTGCGAACAGTCCCGGCGCGGCGGTACCCAAGCTCAATTGGTACGCAATGGAACAATGCCCCGCGTACGCGATCCACACCGACGGGTTGGCAATGAGCGCCATCTCATACGGCACCATCGCCGACACCTGCGTGCTGCTGGCGTAGATCATAGGCGCGGGGGCGCCATTGAACAGCACCTGCACGCCGCCGATAGTCGTCGCCAGCTTGCCGGTGGCCGGGTCCCTGGTGGCGTATGCGGCGGCGGCCGGCCCGATGGCCGTGCCAAAGAGGGTCACCATCTCACCCGGAGAAACCGCCCCTGTGGCGTAGCTCGCCGCGTTCGTCACGCCCTTGATGGGGGGTAGCGGCGCCGCCGCCGCGGCTGGCTGAGTGACGGTGACCGGGAAGCCCGCAACCAAAACGGTAGCGCTGAGGGGCGCGCCCGAGTTGGGGGAGACCAGGAAAGTGACAGTGGCCGAAGCGGCGCTGGCGGATGCGCTGGAAACCGTGATCCAGCCCGGCAAGCCGGAGACTGTCCAGGGACAGGGAGCGGCGGTTTGGATGTTGACAGCCACAGTACCGCCCGAAGCTGGGGCCTGCAACGAGGCCGGTGAGACAGAGTAGGCGCAAGAGGATCCAGTGGGTGTCAGAATGCGGATGCGGTTGTTGCCAGCGTCGGCGATGTAGACGTTGCCAGCAGAGTCCACGGCCACGCCCCAAGGAAGGTTCAACTGCGCGCTGGTGGCGGGGCCGTTGTCCCCGCTGAAGCCGTTCGTCCCGATTCCCGCCACGGTGGCGATCACCCCGTTCGAGATCTTACGGATGCCGACGGCGTAAAAGTCGGCGATGTAAAGATTGTCGGCGGAGTCGAGGGCGATACCCGCGGGACTGATCAGGGCGCTGGTGGCCGGGATGTTGTCGCCTTTGAAACCCTGCATCCCGTTTCCCGCCACGGTGGTGATCACACCGTTCGCGACCTTGCGGATGCGGGAGTTATAAGTGTCGGCAATGTAGAGGCTACCGGCAGAGTCCAGGACGATGCCTCCGGGATAATACAACTGGGCGCTGGTGGCAGGGCCGTTGTCACCGCCGAAGCCTGGGCTCCCGTTTCCCGCCACGGTGGTGATCACCCCGTTCGAGACCTTGCGGATGCGGTTGTTCAAGGTGTCGGCGATGTAGAGGTTGCCAGCAGAGTCCACGGCGAGGCTTCCGGCTCTCAACTGGGCACTGGTGGCCGGGCCGTTGTCGCCGCTGGAGCCGTTCGTGCCGTTTCCCGCCACGGTGGCGATCACCCCGTTCGAAACCTTGCGGACGCGGTAGCCATCGGCGATGTAAAGGCCGCTGGCAGAGTCCACGGCGAGGGCGCCGGGACTGTTGAACTGGGCGCTGGTGGCCGGGCCGTTGTCGCCGCCGAGGGAGAATCCGCCCCCAGCCACGGTGGTGATCACCCCGTT
>PLMF01000045.1 GCA_003142355.1 Bryobacterales bacterium | reverse complement strand
CGGAGCCACCGGTACCCCATCGACTAGCACGCTTCGGGAAATCCTTCCGTTAGGTCCAGGGAGAGGTCTGTTTTCCCTTGACAAGTCCTTATCATGGAAGTCCCCGGGTTTTCGCCCCTTTACGGAAGCCCTCGGTCTCGGTGTGTGAGAAATGCGGACCAGCCTGCAACGCGCGTGGTTACGCGTACCTCAGGCTCAAGCGGTACGCGAAGCCGCGCGCCGATGCAAGGGGCCACCGTCCTGCGTGAGGTCCGCGAGGAGTTTGCCGAGACTCCGCGCTGCTACACTGGAAGTGTCCGCGCCCGCCTGGTCCGATGAAAACCTTTGCTGCGGTTCTACTCTTCCTGGCGCCTGGCCTCGCCCACGCCCAGTCCTACTCGTTTGAGCAGTTCGATGTCCCCGGCGCCACGGCCACCTACGCCACCGCGATCGACAACAGCGGCCAGATCCTCGGCTCATATTCGGATTCCAAGGGCACCCACTGCTTCCTGCGGAGCGCCGATGGCGCCACCTTTACCACCATCGACCCTCCTGGCGCGAATGCCACCTGTAGCGGCCTCAACAACCTCGGACAGATCGTTGGGTCCTTCAGCGATTCCAAAGGCTTTCACGGTTACATCCGCGGCGCCTCGGGCCAGTTCACGACCTTCGACATACCCGCACTCGGACCTGGAGCGAATGCGGCGGCAATCGACGATCGCGGCGAGATCGTCGGCACGATGGCTGCGCCGCCGGAAGGCGGGCCTGCGTACCTCCGCAGTGCCGAGGGCGCCTTCACGACCCTCACGGCGCCGTCGATCGGCCAGATCGCTCCCACCGCCGTCAACAACCAGGGCGAGATCGCCGGATGGGCCCTCTACGGCAGTTCCTTGGGAGCGCAACACGGGTTCTTCCGCAGCGCCGATGGCGTTTACAGGAAGTTCGATCTCCCGGGCACTCCCAGCTACACCCGCATCGCCGGCCTCAACAATGTCGGACAGTTCGCCGGGACCGTGGTAGGGGGACCGGGCTTTGTCGGCAACTCCGATGGGACATTTACGTTGCTCCCCGGTTATCAGGTAAACGGGATCGACGACGCCGGCCGGATCGTCGGTTCACACTATGACGCCGCGGGAATCCATGCCTTCATCGGCACTCCCGGACCCGCGTCCACAGCGCCCGAGATCCGCACCGCGCTCCCCGGCGTGCTCCCCGCGGCTGCTTTCGGAGGCGGCCCGCACAACCAGATAATCGCGCCCGGAACGTGGGTCGAGATCTACGGCCGGAATCTCGCGCCGGCTGCGCGCCAGTGGAACTCCTCCGATTTTCGCGACGCTGTCGCCCCCACCTCGCTCGACGGGGTCCGCGTCTCGATCGGTGGCGTTCCGGCATACATCTCATATATCAGCCCCGGCCAGGTGAATGCGCTGGTGCCGTCCTTCGTAGCACCCGGGACGACGCAAGTGATCCTCACGAATGGGGAGCGGACCGCCGCTCCATACCCGGTCGAGGTGGCTGCGTCGCGGCCGGCCATGCTTTCGCTGCCGCCCGAGCTCTCTCCGGAGAGTGCCTATATCGCCGCGCTCTTCCCGGACTTCTCGACTTTTGCGCTCCCGCCCTATGCGGTCGACTCCGGCGTGCCGGCGCGCCGCCCGAAGCCCGGCGACACCATCATTTTCTTCGGTATGGGCTTCGGACCGGTCTCGCCCGACGTTCCCATCGGCCAAATCGCAGCCGGCCCGACTTCGCTCGTGGCGCGGGTCGAGATCGCTTTCAGTCGTGCCGCCGCGCCCGTTCCCGGAAAGATCGCCTATGCCGGCCTGGTCCCCGGCACGGCAGGGCTCTACCAGTTCAATGTCGTCCTACCGGATATTCCGCTCCTCCCCGGCGAGACTTCGGACGATTACGTAACCGTGGATGTCTACGTCAACGGCGGCCACATCGCTGCCCCTCCATCGCTCATGCTGTCGATTGAGAAGTGACTTGTCGCCCTGCTGGAACCTCGCGAGGCCCGCAATTCCCCCTCCTCCTGATGCGTCCTGCCCTGTCCCCCGACCCGCGGGTGGGAGTATAATCCGCTATTGCGCGAGCTCCCCGTGCAGTTCAGATCTCACCAGAGGCGACTTTTCGGCCAAATGGCCGCCACGTCTCGATTGCGCCGATTCGGGCCGCATGCCGACTGGAATCTCGAACGGCTCTCTGAGCAGCCATAGTAGTTCCTCCTCGCCCCTGCCGGGCGTTCGACCGGCGTTACTGGTTACGGGTAGCCTTACAGACCGAGTCATGCAAGCTTGCATATCTTCAGCTTTGGCGTGATCCTCTATGCCGCGGAGCAATTTACGCTGGCACAGTTCGCGAAGATGTACCGCAGCGTGAACTGGTGTTGGTGCGGTGGGGCGCAACGTGAGTTCCTAGTCGGATCCGCCACCGTGACCCCGCAATAGTCTCCGCCGGCAATCCTCGAGGGCCGCGGTCATCGACCCGATCCGCTGCTGGTCCTCTTCTGTGAGGTTCACGCCGCCATCGAGTCCATTCAGCATCGCCGCGGCCCTCTCGAATGCGGTCTGCGCGGAGCGCCAATCCGCCGCGGCCAGGTCTCCCTTGCGGCCTGCTGCTCGCGCCCGGCATAGGAAGCCGAGCCGTAGGAATGTCAGCCCGGCGTCCTTCAAATGGTCTTTGTTCGCCGGGTCGTGCCGGCGCGCGGCAACCATGGTGCTCGCCGCTTCCCTTGAAGTTTCGATGGCCCTGTCGAGTTGGCTCGCCAACTCGTAAGCCCGTGCCAGGCGGTCCAGGCTGCGGCCCACACTTACCTGCGCGCGCAAGTCGTCCGGATCGGCTGCAGCGGCTTCGCGTCGTAACGCCAGGGCGCCTTCGAGATGGCCCACTGCCTCGGAGTAGCGATGCGATTCGAGCATCGCCAAACCCAGATCGCTCAGATCGAACGAAAGATCCATCTTCGCCGCGGAGTTTTCAGGTTCGCCCGACAAGCGCGCCCGATCGATCTGCTCCGCTGCTTGGTAATGCGCGATGGCTTCGGAATATTGCCGCTGTTCGAGATACACCGCCGCCAGGCGCTTGTGGCTGAGCGCCACGTTGCGCCTATCGTTGGCATTGCCCGGCTGCGCACGTGCGATATCTTCAAAAAGCCCGAGTGTCGTCTGCCACTCGCGCGTTGCCGCAGGCCAATCCTGAATTTGGTTCAAGCTGAGTGCCAGGTTATAGTGGCTCAGTGCGAGGGCCTTCCGAATTTCAGGCGTTGGACTGCGCAGCGCGATCTGCCGCAAGGCATCCACGGCATCCCGCAGCAGATCGAGCGATTCACGCTGCCTCCCGCTTGCCGACAGGATGCCTGCGCCGGCGCGGTCGAGCGCGGCCAGCGTCTTGAGGGCGGTCACATTGCCTCTGTCGGCCGCGGTGATCTGATGCAGTAGCCCTCGCGCACGGGCATAGCTATCCAGAGCCCCGGCGCTGTCCCCCAGGTTGGCTGCTTCCGGGTTCCCCTGTGCGTCGCCGATGCGCTTGTATGCCTCGGCCAGTTCCCATTTCAGAGTCAGGTCCTTCCCGCTCGATGCTTCCAGGCTGCGCAGATATTCGAGGGATCGCTCGACCAGCAACTTGCGGGCGGCGGTGGAACCGGGAAGCTGTTCGATGGAATCGTGAAGCTCAAACACCACCGCGTGTGCAAAACGCCGCAGTTCCTGAAACCGAAGCGCGGCCTGGCGCTGCTCCCAGAAGATCGCACCAAGCGATATGCACGTTCCCGCCAATGCCGCGGTGGCGACTAGCACGGCCCATCTGCGCCGCGAGACAAACCGCCGCAGGTGGTAGAGAGCGCTTCCCTGACGGGCGCTGACCGGCATGCCTGCCAGATAGAATTCGAGATCGCTTGCCAACGCGTCCACGCTGGCATAGCGCTGCTCCGGTTCTTTCCGAAGCGCCTTCAGTACGATGCTGTCGAGATCCGGCGCATTCTGGTACCGCCCGTGAACCGGCGCAGCCGCGCTGGGCGATGCCGGAACCTCTTCACAGACCGCCGTCCAGGTCTGAAACGGGCCCTGCCCCTGTACCTTGTATGGTAAGGCCCCCGCGACGAGCTCGTAGAGAATCACTCCCAGCGAGTACACATCCGATGCGGTAGTAAGAGGCTCGCCTCGTATCTGTTCCGGGCTGGCATAGGCTGGAGTCAGGAGCGGAATTGCGGACGCGGTAGGGTCGGATTCGCGCACCGGATCGAGCACCTTGGCCAGACCGAAGTCGAGCAGCTTCGGCTCGCCGCCGGCAGTCACCAGAATATTGCCCGGCTTGAGGTCGCGATGGATGAAGAGATGCCGGTGGGCATGGCTGACGGCATCGCAAACGTGGAGAAAAAGTCGAATACGGCTGGGCACGGAGAGCGCCAGATTGCGGCAGTATTCCGTGAGCGGCTCTCCCTCGACGTACTCCATCGCATAGTACGGCTGACCCGCCGCCGTCGTCCCCCCATCCAGCAGGTGCGCGATATTTGGATGATTCAGTTGAGCCAGAGTCTGGCGCTCGTGGCGGAAGAGTTCTACGAAACCGGAGGTGCGGCGGCTACCCCGCACCAGCTTCAGCGCCGCCGTCTGCTGGTATTCTCCATCGTCGCGTTCCGCCACGTATACTACGCCCATGCCGCCGCAGCCAATCTCGCGGAGAATTCTCCATGGTCCTATGTGCGAGGGCGGCGGTTCCTCTTCCGCAGCTACCGACGAGCTCCATTCGGTCAGCGGAAGCAAGCCTTGGGCGCAAGTCTCGTAGCGCAAGTATTCCTCGACTTCGCGGCGGAGATCTGCGTCGCCTTGGCACGCGGCCTCGACAACTCCGGCGCGATCCTCGGCAGGCGCCGACAGAGCTTTTTCGAGCACGGGTTTTACGCGCGCCCAGGAAAGGGAGGTCACCCTTGCTCCCGACCATCCAGGCGCCGGGCCAGCCAGAGGCGGGCTGTGGACCATTCCCGCTCCACGGTGGCTGTGGAGACGTGCAGTACCTCGGCGGTCTCCTCGATGGTCAGGCCGCCGAAAAAGCGCAGCTCCACGACTTCAGCCTGCTGCGAATCGAGGGCGGACAGCGCAACCAGCGCCCGTTCCAAGTCGATGAAATCCACGCAGGCGCCACCGGTGATCCGCCAGGCATCTTCCAGTGCCACGCGAGGCCCGTCTTCCCGCCGTTTGAGGGCCTGACGCCGGGACCAATGATCCAGCAGAACGCGCCGCATAGTTCGCGCCGCGATCCCCAGAAACTGCGCGCGGTTATTCCAATCGACGCACTCCTGTCCGCGCAGCCGCAAGTAGGCTTCGTGAACCAGGGCCGTAGGTTGGAGGGTATGCCCGCTGGCCTCACGGTGCATACAGGACCTGGCCAGTCGCCGGAGCTCAGCGTAAAGGACGGGCATCATGTTGTCCAATTCCGCCCGCCTTTGGATCGAAAGGTCCGGCTCGGGTCTTTCCATATCGGATCCAAGACTATTGTATTAAGATTCAGCACCCGGCGTGATGGAGAGTTCCCAGCGTTGCCGCGTTTCTCTAAAGGAGGCCTAAATGCGCAATCAGGTTCTTTTGCTCGCCGCCTGTGCCGGGCTGGCATCCACGCCGCTGTATGCCGGCACGCTCTTGCCGGGCGGCATGACGCCCGGGATGGCAGGAATATCGCCATAGAACGCCCCGTCATCCTCGACGATCTCGTAGCGGGCCTGACGCATGGCTGCTGTGGACCGACCCTCGGTTTGCGGAATCGCTGGCGCTGCGGCCGCTGCGGCATCGCTGCGTGACACAAAGTACTGGTTAATCTACCATTTTAGGGTACTGTTTTTTGGAGGAATAATGAACTGGATCAAAAGAGCGATTTTGACAACTTTGTGCTGCGCCGCTGCGAGCGCAGGCCCCATCACCTTCACGGAAACGCAGACCGGGATCGGCAGTTTGGGAGGAAAGGCGTTCAACGATGTGCTGGTGACGATTGTTTTGACCACCGACACCAGCACGATTACCGGCGGCTCCGGTGTATTTTTCGATATCGGCCCGGCGACCGTCACGGTCGCTGGCCTCGGCACGGCCACCTTCACCGACACAATGCAGGCTGTCGTCAGTCAAGGTTGCCCATGTGCCGGGATTAGCGACGAAACGACGGATCGATCCGTGATGTTTGACACCAATTCCGCCTTCAGCACCTACGACTTGAGCACGGCGATCGGCCCGCTCCTCGGAGAGTCCTCGGGCAATTCAGGCCTAGGTTTTTCCACGTCGATGGGCGCATTCATCCTGAGCAGTAGCTTAAATAATGAGGGCCATCCAGCGACGTTCACCGCGACGACTGTCGGTTCAGTGCCGGAACCCGGGACGCTGGGGCTTCTCGCAGCGGGAATCGCGCTTTTCCTGATTCGGCGGCGCGTCGCGGGGTGAAGCTCGTATCGACAAACCGGGCGAGCCTATACCGAGATTATGGACGCGCTCGACCGGAAACCAAGGAGCGGCGGCTCGCGACGTTGCTCGCTCGGCTCTAATCTTCGCTACCTCATTCAAGCGGGGTGAAAACTGGCTTGGCGTATAGGGACCCGGTCGGCCGGATCTGGCTTTCGAACTTGGTGAGCTAAGCCGGAAAGGACTACTCGGCGACCAAGGCCAACGAAGTGCGGGCACTGCACCGTGCTGGCATCAGCAAAGCCGAGATCGCCCGCCGCCTGCAGATCGGCCGCGCCTCCGTGCGCTGTCGGTACGAGAGGCTGCGTGATTGGGCGCACACGGAGGGGGCTGGTGCGGAACGAAGCCAATCGGCAGGTGTGCGGGGGCAACGGCAATCCGGGGATGCGAAACGAAGCCAATCCGCGGGGGTGGGGCGCGCGGCAAGATGGCCTGGGCCACCGGTGCGGAACGAGCCGATCCCATTTTCGGACAGTACGGCAAAGGGAGGGCGGACTCGTCACCGTGGACGCCGCGGCGCTCGGCGGCGACATCACCCGTAGTGGCCACGCCGCCGTCTATGGGATCTACTTCGACACCGCCAAGGCCGTCGTCAAGCCCGAGTCCGACGCCGCGCTCAAGGAGATCGCGAATCTCCTCCAGCAGACGCCCGCGCTCAAACTCTTCGTCGTCGGTCATACCGACAACGTCGGCTCCCTCGCCTCGAACATGGATCTCTCCAAGCGCCGCGCCGACGCGGTCGTCGCAGCCCTGAGCACGAAGTATGGTGTCGTGGCCGCGCGCGTGGTCGCCCAGGGATGCGGCCCGCTCGCGCCCGTCGGTTCCAACGACACTGAGAACGGCCAAGCCAAGAACCGCCGCGTCGAACTGGTCGAGCAGTAGGGTGTTGATGTACACCTGGCTGCGGGGCCTGCTCGTCCCACCCGCCCCGTCAAGCGAAAGCCAACCGCCTCCCCCTCAGAACCCTTCCCACACGTANNACCGTGAGGCTCGCCGAGCGGCAGCCCGCCTCCCGCAGGGTGATCAGCGACCGGCGCAGCAGCGCGTGACCGATGCCCGTCCCCCGCACCGGTGCCGTAACGCAGATCTGGGTGATGTGGCCGCACCCCGCCGCCACCAGGCTGGCCAGAGAAATGCCGCACAACCGCCCGTTCACCGCCTCCAGCGCGACGTAAGACGCCGGCCGGAAGAAAACCCCGCAGCCGGGCGACTGCGTGATGTTGTACAGGAACCGGCGCGCGCCCGCGGGGCTGCGGTACTGGTCGTTGATGCGGCTGTCGATGTGGCCCACGTATGCCGCGGCCAGCGATTGCGCGGCCGCATCCTGATAATGGTCGGACCACTTCTCGAGGTACATGGGCCGCCGCACGTTCCCTTCCGCCAGCGCCGCGCGGCCCAGGTCCAGCCGCATGAAATTGCGCTCGTAAACGCTCAGGGAATCGGCGTAGGGCGTTGCCCGGCCCGGCGCCGGGCCGGCCATCATGAGCTGCGACTCGATGCGGCCGATGAACGAATTCGCCATGATGGGTTCGAGCGCCGCTTCCAGCAGCAGGTTCTCGCGCTCCACCGTGCGCCAGGCGCGGCGCACGTACAGGTCGCCGATGAGCGCCTTGTTCTCCTCCAGCACGTAATACGCGTACCCGGCCACCTCCCCCTCTTCGATGAGCGCGCTCCCGTTGAGCGCCCGCAGATCCACAAAGCGGCGCACCAGCTCCGCCGACTTGTCGAAGTCCCATTCCAGCTCATCCCGCCAGGCGGCCGCCTCTTCCTCGAGCAAGGGTCCCAGGTCCCGCGCGGTAAACCGCCGCAGGTCTACAATCTCGGGCGGCCGCGAAAGGGCCGGAATGAGCCGGGCAGCCATGAGGCGACTGTTATTGTACCCCGTACATGGCGGCGTAGCTCAATTGCTGCTTGACGAAGTCCCGCGGGTACGAAATCCCGACCGCCGTCACCTTGCCCGCCGCATCGAACTTCGGCGCGAGCGCGGCATTGACGCCGCACCAGTAAGTCGGAATGTCCAGTTTCTGGTAGCGCGCCGCCACTTCGTCGCGCAGCTTGGGATCGAAGTGCACGCCATACTGGTCTACCAGGGCTTTGATGGCCGCGTAGTCCCCCTCGGCCTTGATGCGCATCAACTCGGCCAGCAGCATGCCTACGCCCTGGCGCATCTTGTCGAAGTCTTTCAGCGCCAGGTAGGTTTTCCCATTGCGCTCCGTCTTCTGGATGGCGCCGGTCTTGTCCATGATGTAATGGACAATCAACTGCCGGTTCCGCTGGTGGTCCTCCTCGATGGTGTCGCCCCGCGGAATGCGCATCAACTGCGTCAGCGCCGCCCGCACCGCGTCGTAGTACATGGCCTTGCCCACCTCCGAACTCGAGACCAGCCCGAGCTGCCGCAGCTTCGAGTCGAAGATGTTCCATAGCGCCATCAAGTCCGCGCGCGCCTCTTCCAGGGTGGAATAGTATTCCTTCAGGTGGCTTTCGGCACTACCCTGGAGCCGCGGATTGAGCTTGCCCGAGCCGTGTCCGATCACCTCGTGCAGCGCGGTCATTATGGCCGATGACTCCTCGCCGTACTTCTTGCAGAGGGCGATCTCTTCCTCCGACGCCGCGAATTCTTCCAGCACATGCGGCCCCGTGCCCTGGCGCAAGGTGCGCGAGCTGCCCGTAAACAGGAAGCTCTTGCTGCCGTACTTCTCGTGGATTTCATTCTCGTTGGGCAGGTTGTCGCCGGTGGTGCTCACGTGAAAATCGCCCGTCTCGATCACCGTCTCCACCGCCTTGGCCAGGGGCGGCGTGACCCCCTCTTTCTTGTATTGCCGATCCCACGGCGCGCGGTCCTCGAAGTACTGCGCGTTGGCCGCCAACTTCGCCATCGGTTGGTTCAGCTTCTCATCGGTGATGCTGACGAAACTCTGCGCCGTGCCCTTGGCGGCGCGCGCATCTCGATAGACCTCGATGAACCCGTTGGC